>JAUSPV010000251.1 GCA_030652755.1 Caulobacter sp.
GGACACGCACTGAAGTGCATGTCCCCGCCTAGCCTACTCCGCGGCCCTCGGCAGGGGCGCGTCGATGTCGTCCGTCCGGCGCACGGCATCGCCGTGGCGGCGGCGGTCGCTCCAGCGCTGGCCGTGACGCAGCATGCGGTAGATGTTGCCGAACCGCCGGGCGAGGGTGCCCGGAGCGGCCAGGGCGGCCGGGGTGATGAACAGCGTCAGCAGGGTCGCGAAGCTGAGACCCCAGACCACCGAACCCGACAGCTGCACCCACCATTCGGAGCCCGGCGCCTTGTACTCCATGTGCGCCCCGCGGAAGTTGGGGTGCAGCTGGAACATCAGCGGCAGCAGGCCGATGACGGTCACAACCGTGGTCAGCATGACCGGCCGGAAGCGCTGGACGGCGGCGCGCATGGCGGCTTCGTCGGCCGCGTAGCCCTGGCGCCGCAGCTGGTAGAAGGTGTCGACCAGCACGATGTTGTGGCCGACCACCACCCCGGCCAGGGCGACGATCCCGGTCCCCACCATCAGCACCGATATGTACTCGAAGGTGCCGAGCAGGTTGACGACGATCCCCAGCAGCACGCCCACCGTGGACAGGACCACCGCCGAGAGGGTGACGAAGATCCCGTAGAAGCTGTTGAACTGCCACAGCAGGATGACGCCCATCATGAACAGGGCGGCGGCCATGGCGGTCATGAAGAACACCGCCGCCTCCGCGCCCTCCTCGTCGGCGCCGGTGAATTTCCAGCGAACCGATGCGTCGAGCGGGGCCTTCTCCAGCCACTGCCGCATCTCGGTGATCTTCACGTTGGCGGCGACGCCGGGGGCGGCGTTGGCCTGGATGACCACCAGCCGCTGGCCGTCGCGACGCTGGATCGAGGTGACCTGCTGGCCGGGCGTCTGCTTGATCAGATAGCTGGCGGGCACCGCGCCCATCGGCGTGCTGATCTTCAGGTTCTGGAAGGCGGCGAGGTTGCGGCTTTCCGGCGTGAAGCGCAGGCGGATGTCGAGCTCGTCCTCGGCGTCGTCGGGCCGGAAGCGCCCCACCAGCACGCCGTCGGTGACGAACTGGATGGCCTGGCCGACGCTGAGCACGTCGACGCCGTAGCGGCCGGCGGCCTCGCGGTCGACGCTGACGTTCCACTCGATGCCGGGCGAGGCGCGATTGTCCTCCTGCTCGATCAGCTGGCTGTCACCGGCCATGCGGGCCTTGATCAGGTCGGCGGCTGCTTCGAGCGCGTCCGGGTTGGAGCCGCGCAGCTCCACCTGGACGTCCTTGCCCTGCGGCGGGCCGTTCTGCGGCAGCCGCACCTCGACCAGGACGCCGGGCACGTCGGCGACCCGCTTGCGGATTTCGGCTTCGATATCCTTGCCGCGAAGGCCCAGATCCTTGCGCTCCTCGAAGTCGACGAAGTCGACGGAGATGCGCCCGACGGAGTCGCTGGGCGGGGAGTTGAAGCCGCCGCCGCCGGTGAAGCGGCCGGAACTGACGTAGACGCTGTCGATGCCCTTGACGCCCTGCAGGCGCTCCTCGACGCGCTGCACCAGCAGATCGGCGGCCGGGGCGGCCAGGTTGCCCCGCGCCTTGACCCAGACGGTGACGAACTCGGGGTCCTCGTCGAGGAAGAACTCGGTGCGGTGCTCCTTGGCGCCGAAGGCGAAGATGATGGCGATGATGATGACCAGCGCGCCGACCGTGACGCGGATCGGGTGGTGTCCGGCCGCCCACAGGGTGCGGGCGTACCAGCCCATGAAGCCCTTCATCTCGCGCGGGTCGCCCCGTTCGGACTTCTCGATCTCCGCCAGATGCTCCGCGTCGACGCCGGCCTTGCGGCCGAACACCGAGCCGAGCGCCGGCGTAAAGATCAGCGCCACGAAGATCGAGGCGCTGAGCACCATCATCAGGGTGATGGGCAGGAAGCTCATGAACTTCCCGGGGATCGAGTTCCAGAACAGGAACGGGATGAAGGCGCAGAGCGTCGTCAGGGTGCCGTTCACGACCGGCCAGAACATGCGCTTGCCGGCGGCGGCGAACGCCCGCTGGCGATCCATGCCCTCGGCCATCTTGCGGTCGGCGTACTCGACCACGACGATGCCGCCGTCGACCAGGATGCCGACGGCCAGCACCAGGCCGAACATCACCATCTGGTTCAAGGTCAGCCCGAAGGCCTTGAGCAGCAGGAAGCCGATCATGAAGCAGATCGGGATCGACATCCCGACCATCAGGCCCTGACGCACGCCCAGGCTGGCGACGATGATGATCATCACCAGGATGGTGGCGATGATCAGCCCGCTCTCCAGAATGGTCAGACTGCGCTCGATGAACTCGCTGCGGTCGAAGGTGTAGTCGACCTGGATGGTCTCCAGCCCGGCCGCTTTCCAGCGCGCCTGTTCCTCGGCCGTGATCTTCCGGACCTCGGTCACCGAGTCGAGGATGTTGGCGCCCGAGCGCTTGACGACGTCGATCGAGAAGGCCGGCTGGCCGTTGAAGCGCGAGATGCGGTTCGGCTCCTTGAAGGTCCGACGGACCTCGCCGATGTCGCCGATGGTGATCAGGCGGTCGCCGTTGCGCTTGATCGGCAGCGCCAGGATGTCGGCCGGGCTCTCGACCACGCCCGGCACCTTGACCGCGAACTTGCCCTGGTCGGTCTGCAGGTTGCCGGCCGGGACCAGCTGGTTGTTGCGGCCGATGACCTGGGCCAGTTCGGGGGCGGTGACGTTGGCCGCCTCCATCCGGGCCGGGTCGATGGTCACTTCCATGAACTCTTCGCGGCCGCCGCTCAGGTCGGTGCGCAGCACGCCGGGCAGGGCCTCGTAGCGGTCCTGCAGATCGCGGGCCGTCTGGTAGAGCGTTCGCTCGGGGGCCTGGCCGAACAGCATGATCCCGATGAAGGGGTCATCGCTGACGTTGGCTTCCTGGATGAACGGCTCCTCGGCGTCGGGCGGGAAGCGGCCGCGGGCCATGTCGACCTTGGCTCGGACGTCCTGCAGCACCTTGTCCTTGTTGAAGCTCACCTCGAACTCGAGATAGATCATCGCCGCGTTCTGCATGGCGACGCCGTTCATCTCCTTCAGCCCCTCGAGGGACTGCAGTTCGCGCTCCAGCGGCCGCACGAGCAGGCGTTCGGAGTCCTCCGGCGACACGCCGGGGTAGGGCACCTGGATCATCACGAACGGCACGGTGATGTCCGGCTCGGACTCGCGCGGCAGGTTCAGATAGGTGATCAGGCCGAAGAAGGTCGCGATGGCGGCGATGCCCAGCACGACCTTCCGCCGCACGATGGCGCCGTCGATCAGGCCGTCCATCAGGCCGCGCTTGGCGGGGCCGTCGTGAAGGTCGTCGCTCATCTGTTCGCTTCTCCCAACACGCTCCGGCTACTTCGCCGGGATGCGAACCTTCTGGCCTTCGGACACATAGGACTGGCCGGCGGTGATGACGCGTGCGTCGCCGCTCAGGCCGGTGATCCACACCCCTTCGGGGGTCTCGTCGAGCACCGTGATCGGCGCGAACGCCACCCGGTCGCCGGCGATCACGTAGCGCACGCCCTGGCGGCCGGCGGAGTCGAGCACCAGCGCCGTGGTCGGCACCAGATGGGCCGGGCCCGAGCCGGTGTTGATCCTCACCTCGGCCGACAGGCCGGAGCGGGCCCGCCCGCCCGGGTTGGGCGCCTCGATCTCGATGCGGTAGGTGCGGGTGGCCGGGTCGGCGTCGCGGGCCACCAGCCGCACGCGGCCGCTCAGGATCTCGCCGGAGACCAGGGTGGCGGTCGCCGTTGACCCGACGCGGATGCGGCCGACGTCGCGCTCGGCCACGTCGGTGACGATGACCATCGGGTCGAGCTGGATCATGGTGCCGCAGGCGCCGCCGGGCGCCAGGTAGGTCCCGATCTCGGCTTCGCGACGGTCGAACACGCCGCTGAACGGCGCGCGGATATTGACCTGGTCGAGCAGCACCTCGGCCTGGCGAACCTGGGCGGTGGCGCCGTCGAGGTTGGCCTGGGCCTGCAGGACCTGGGTCTGCGACCGGTAGCCCTGGGCCGCCAGGCGGTCTGACGCCTCCTTCTCGAGCTGGCGCGTGCGCAGCAGCGCGCGGGCCTGGTCGAGGCTGGCCTGGCGGGCGTCGGTGGAGATGCGGCACAGCACGGCGCCGCGCGACACGAACGAGCCCTCGCGGGCCGGAGTCGCGGCCACGGGGCCGGCCGTTTCGGCGCGCACGATGACGGTGCGGTTGGCCTCGGTGCGGCCGCGCACCAGGACCACGTAGGGACGCTGGGCCTGCGGCACGGCGGAGACCTGCACCAGCGGATCGGCGATCTTCTCGGGTCCGGCCGCGGCGGCCGCCGCCTTCTTGTCGCTTGCGCCGATCGAGGTGACGATCCCGCCGATGATGAAGAAGAGAATGACGGCTCCGGCGATGGCGCCGGCGAACAGGTGTGATTGCTTGATCTTCATCTACGACCCCGGAGCGCAACCCGTGATCCGGCGCGCACATACGCGTCCGCGAACCCACCCCGGGAGCCTATCTGAACAGTGTCCATATGCTGAAAATGCGTGCGCACCGCAAATGAAATTCCGGAAATGTTCCGTTTTTGTGGGCTGGTTTCACCGCTGTCCGCGACGGATAAGACACAGATGACCCCGCCGTCCGATCCCGCCGCCCTGGACGCCGCCGACCCGTTGGCGGAGCATCGCGACGCCTTCGTCCGCGACCCGGCCGTCCTCTACCTCTGTGGCAACTCGCTGGGCCCGCTGCCGGTCGCCACGCGGGACCGCATGGCGTCGATGGTGGGCGTCGAATGGGGCCAGAGCCTGGTGCGCGGCTGGAACAGTCACGACTGGATCGGCCTGCCGCACCGCGTCGGCGACATCATCGCCGGTCTGGTCGGCGCGGAGGCGGGCGAGGTCATCGTCGCCGATTCCACCTCGGCGAACCTCTACAAGCTGGCGGTGGCGGCGATGCAGGCCCGACCGGACCGCAAGGTGGTGCTGAGCGAGCCCGGCGATTTCCCGACCGACCTCTACATGCTGGAGGGCGCGGTCAGGACCCTGGGCGGCGACCGCCGGCTGGAGCTGCGTGACGCGGACGCCATCGAGGCGGCCCTGACCGAGGACGTCGCGGTGCTGGTCCTCTGTCACGTCCACTACAAGACGGCCGCCGTGCGCGACATGGCCCGGCTGACAAAGGCCGCCCACGCGGTCGGGGCGCTGGTGATCTGGGACCTCAGCCACAGCGCCGGGGTGATCGAGGTCGACCTCAACGGCTGCGGCGCCGACCTCGCCGTCGGCTGCGGCTACAAGTATCTGAACGGCGGGCCGGGCGCGCCGGGCTTCCTGTTCGTGGCGCGCCGCCATCAGGAGGCGCTGGTCTCGCCGCTGTCGGGCTGGATGGGCCATGCCGCCCCCTTCGCCTTTGTCGACGACTACCGGCCGGCGCCGGGGGTGGCCCGCTTCGCCTGCGGCACGCCGCCGATCCTGAGCCTTTCGGCGCTGGAGGGCGGCGTCGCCCTGTCCGCCGCCGCCGGCGCGCCCGCCATAGCCGCCAAGGCCCGGGCGCTGGGCGACCTGTTCATCGACCGGATCGGGGCCCTCGCGGGCGACGCGCTGGAGCTGATCAGCCCGGCGGAAGCGCAGGCGCGCGGCGGCCATGTCGCCTTCCGCCACCCCGACGCCTACGCCATCGTCCAGGCCCTGATGGCGCGCGGCGTGGTCGGCGACTTCCGCGATCCGGACGTGATGCGCTTTGGCCTGTCGCCGCTGCCGCTGTCCTATGCCGAGGTCGCCCGCGCCGCCGATCTGCTGGTGGAAGTCGTGACGTCGCGGGCCTATGTGGACCCTGCCTACCAAGTCCGCGCCAAGGTCACCTGAAGGAGTTCCGCATGCGCTACCTGCACACCATGGTCCGGGTGAAGGACCTCGACGCCTCGCTGGACTTCTATGTGAACAAGCTCGGTCTGGCCGAGGTGTCGCGCTTCGACAACGCCGGCGGCCGGTTCACCCTGGTCTTCCTGGCCGCGCCGGACGACGTGGAGGCCGCCCGCGAGAAGCGCGCGCCGACCGTCGAGCTGACGTACAACTGGGATACCGAGGACTATCAGGGCGGTCGCAACTTCGGCCACCTGGCCTATGCGGTGGACGACATCTACGCGACCTGCCAGCGGCTCCTGGACGGCGGGGTGACCATCAACCGCCCGCCGCGCGATGGTCACATGGCCTTCGTCCGCTCGCCGGACAACATCTCCATCGAGCTGTTGCAGAAGGGCTCGAACCTGCCGCCGGCCGAGCCCTGGGCCTCGATGCCGAACGTCGGGGCCTGGTGATGCGGCTGAAGGGCCGTCGCGCGCTGGTCACCGGCGCCGCCCACGGCATCGGCCTGGCCTGCGCCCAGGAATTCGCGCGTGAAGGCGCGGACGTGGCGCTGCTCGACCTCGACGCCGCCGGGGTGAAGATCGCCGCCGAAGCCATCGCCGCCGAGACCGGCCGCAGGACGATCGCCATCGCCTGCGATGTCTCTGACGCCGATGCGGCCCGCGCCGCGGTGGCCGAGGCGGGCGAGGCGCTGGGCGTCATCGACGTGCTGGTCAACAACGCCGGCATCCTCAAGCCCGGCGATATTCTCACCACCACGCTGGAGGACTTCGACGCCGTGATGGCGGTCAATGTCCGCGCCGTGTTCGTGATCGGACAGGCCGTGGCCCAGGCCCTGGTCGCCGCCGGCAAGCCGGGCGTGATCATCAACATGAGCTCGATCAACGCGGTGCTCGCCCTGCCGGGACAGGTCCCCTACGTGACCAGCAAGGGCGCGGTGAACCAGTTGACCAGGACCATGGCCCTGGGCCTCGCCGACCACGGCATCCGCGTCAACGCCATCGGCCCGGGCACCATCGCCACCGACATCCTCAAGGGCGTGATGAAGGACGAGGCCGCGAAGAAGGGCGTCCTGTCGCGCACCCCGCTGAAGCGCTTCGGCGAACCGAGCGAGATCGGCCGCGTGGCCGTGTTCCTGGCCAGCGACGACGCGAGTTACATGACGGGGCAGACGATCTACCCCGACGGCGGCCGGCTGGCGCTGAACTACACGGTGGCGGTGGACTAGCGGCCGTATCGCAACCCCGTTCGTCATCCTGGGCCTTGTGCCCAGGACCCCTCGCTCAGCCGGCTCGTGAGTGTGTGATCACATCCGCACCTGCGAACCGACACAGGGGTCCTCGGGACGAGCCCGAGGATGACGGTGAAAGAGGCGCAGTCCCCTATCGCGGCCGCACAGCCAGCGGCAGATCCCCGAACAGCGCCGGCGTCTCGCCCACCGTCGCGCCCTCGATCTGCAGCATCTTCAGCTTGGTCTCCAAGCCGCCGGGCGCGGAGAAGCCGCCGGGCTTGCCGCCGGCGCCCAGCACGCGGTGGCAGGGCATGAGGATCGGGACCGGGTTGCGGCCCATGGCCTCGCCCACGGCCCGGGCCGCCTCGCGCGGCTCGCCCATACGGGCGGCGACCTCGCCATAGGTCAGGGTCTCGCCGGGCGGGATGGCGCGGACCACGGCGTAGACGCGGCGCTGGAAGTCGGTGCAGGCGCTGAAATCGAGCGCGACATCGGCCAGATCGCGCTCCTCCCCGGCCAGCAGGGCAATGACACCGGCGACGGCGTCCGCCACGGCCGGCGGGGCAGGGGCCTCTACCGCCCCGACGAAGCGCCGCGCGATCCGCGCCCGCAGCGCGCCCTCGTCCGCCTCCGGCAGGAACGCCCCGACGATCCCCGCCTCGCCCCAGACAAGGGCGCAGGCGCCGATGGCGGTGTCGAAGACGGTGAAGGCTCGCGAAGACATCGGCCGGAGAATACAGGCTTTGCGGGCCGACGGCTTGTCCCGGCATTGAATCGCCGACACCCTTAGCCATGAGGGCATCCGCTCGCAGGTTGGCGCGACGTGGGTGCGGTCAAGGCCCAGCGCGCTTTGGTGAGGGGCAGCGATACTAGCCGGTGAGGGATCTATGGACGACCTAGACGTTGCTGGTGCCCCGTGGCGTGGATTGCGTTGGCTGTTTCCCACACGAACAGCAACCGCCCGCGCCAGAAGACTACAGGACAGGGTCGGGGCCAGTGAGGTGGGCTCATCGACCTATGTAGACGAAGAGGCTGTCGGGCAGGCGACAATTCACACTCGGCAAGATTCGGTTCTGATGGTTCAGTGGCAGTCGGAACACCACCGCCAACTGGTGAATATCTCACGGGGCGTCTGGATCATGGGCTTTCTGATCCTGCTGGCGCTGGACGCTGGATAGGCAGCGGCCGAGTATGAAGGGGCGGAGGATGAAGTATCGCAACTGGATTGTTGCAGCAATTGTAGGTCTTCTGGCGTACTCTGGTGCGAAGATCATTGGCCAAAGTGCGTGGAACGCTTGGCAGTTTTCGGATAGCAACGTAGCGCGCGTATTCGATCAGGAAATGCGCCAGAGTCCGTTCATGGTCGCATTGAGTGAAGCCTATCCGGCGGAGTGGGCTGATTTTCGCGCAGACATGATTGCCAAAATCCGAGACCGTACTGATTCCTCTGCTGATATTGCAGCAGCTGGGCACGCTTTTTCGCGGAATTTCATGTTGTCTAAGGCGTCTATTGTGGCTTCGGCACCCAGTCAGAACCTACAAGCGATGATCGCCTCTGAGGAACAATTGTTGAACTACCTTCAGTCGGTCAACGTGTCTCTTTGCGCCGACTACGCCATGGTCGGACTGGGACCAAGCGCAGAGATCAGCAAGGAAGGTAGGCGTTTCCTTGAGGAAGCAGCAGTCAGCAGGCTTCGCGCTATCGTTGCGGCAGAAGCCAATCCTCAATCGCGGCCAGCCATGTCGGCGGCCGATGTCGACGCTCTGACAATGGCGATGCGCAAAGCAGGTGCAGCAGGGGAAGCGGTTGAAGGCTTCGCTTCCGGCGACATATCGCGCCTGTCGGAAACCGAAAAGTGCGCCACCGCTGTCCACATGTACAGGGCTCTGGAGGCGCTTCCAAGCGACCGCGCGGACCGGATTATTGCAGAGATATCGAGCGCTGCGGGCACGACTGCCGCCGAGTAGATCGTCATGCGACCGCTCGATCGCCTTGGCGAGATAGCGCAAGAGGTTGCGCGAGCATTCAGTGCATCGAACTAGGTGCGGCAAAAGGTTGGGCTCCCGCCCGACCTTCGCCGCAACCTATTGAATTATAAGGGGTTTCTGGGAAACCCTGGCTCCGCGGGTAGGATTCGAACCTACGACCAGCCGGTTAACAGCCGGCTGCTCTACCACTGAGCTACCGCGGATCAGGTTTCTCAGGAGGGCGGGTCATAGCCGTGGTCGCCGGTGGGCGCAAGCGGGCATGACCACAAAATGAGCGGGTCGGCCCTGGCGGTCAGCCGGCCTCGAGGATCTCCAGCGCCTGGCGGGCCAGGTGCGGCGTGCCGTTCTCCGCCGGACGGTCGCTGGCGGCGTTGCCGGCCAGCACCCGGCGGTAGACGCCCTGCGAGATCGAGGCGAGGCGGAAGATCGAGAAGGCCATGTAGAAGGGCCAGCCCTCGATGGCGCCCCGCCCTGTGCGTCGGCAGTAGGCCTCGACATAGGCGGCCTCGGTCGGGATGCCGCTGGTGGCGAAGTCGACGCCGTCCAGGCTGCCCCACGACGGCGAGTGCGAGCGCCACAGGAAGCCGTTGTAGGCCAGGTCCGCCAGCGGATGGCCGATGGTCGACAGCTCCCAGTCCAGCACCGCGATCAGCTTTGGTTCGGTCGGGTGGAACATCACGTTCTCGAGCCGGTAGTCGCCGTGGGCGATGCTGACAGAGTCGTCGGCGGGGATCTGCGCCGGCAGCTTCTCGATCAGCGCTTCCATCTCGGGGATGTGCTCGCTCTCGGCGCCCCGGTACTGCTTGGTCCAGCGGCCGATCTGGCGCTCGAAATAGCCGCCGGCCTTGCCGTAGTCGCCAAGGCCCACGGCCACGTGGTCGACGGCGTGCAGCCTCGCCAGCACGGCGTTCAGCTCGTCATAGATCGCCGCGCGCTCGGCGGGCTCCAGGCCGGGCAGGGCGGCGTCGCGGAAGATGCGCCCCTCCAGGTAGTCCATGACGTAGAAGCCGGTGCCGATGATGCTGTCGTCGTCGCACAGCACCCGCATGCGCGGCACGGGCACATGGCCCTCCAGCGCCTTCATCACCCGGAACTCGCGGTCGACCTGGTGGGCGCTGGCCAGCAGCACGCCCGGCGGCTTCTTGCGCAGCACGTAGCGCAGCGGCCCGTCCGGCCCGTCCGTGGTCAGCAGGAAGGTCGGGTTCGACGCCCCGCCCTGGAACTGCTGCACCCGCATCGCCGCGCCGAACCCCTCGACGCGCGGCGCCAGCCAGGCCTCGAGCCGGTCGTTGTCGAACCGGTGGGCGGCGACAACGTCGCGAACGGTCGGGGCGGTGGCGTCCATGGGGCGTGTCCTCTTTTGCGGCGAGGATGGCCGCTTCCGCTGCGAAAGCCGCAAGCGGTTTCTGGCCGGCGCGGCTCAGGGCCGGGCGGTGACGGCCGCGCGCTGGAGCAGCAGATGGTGCAGCGCCTCGGTCTCCAGGCCGTGGACCATAACCCTGGGCGCCGTGCCGCTGGTCGGCAGGCGCAGCAGCGGATGGCGGTTTGAGACCAGCGCCGCCAGGCCCGGCTGGCCGATCAGCGCGCCGACCAGATGGGCGAATTCCTCGTCGAACTGCAGCGAGTGCGACGCCCGCTCGAAGGCCGCCTTGGGCAGGAGCAGCGCGTACATCAGGGTGTAGAAGGTGACCGCTGTCTGCAGGTCGAAGACCTGCGACCAGCGGCGGGGCGGGAGCACCAGGTCGAGGTCGTCGGTCAGCATCGAGTAGTCGAGCCGGGCCGGCGCGACGGGCGCGGCCGGGGCGGCGTGCAGGAAGTTGAAGACGTTCAGGTCGTGCTTGAGGAAGGCGTCGTCGCGCAGGTCCTCGACCGTGCGGGGACGCAGGTCCTCGACGCCTTCCGGCCTGATGCCGAGGTTGGCGGACAGGAAGGCCAGGATCTGCGAGCCCAGGTGGACATGGCGCAGGATCAGCAGCGTCGCCTCTGGCGTGCAGAAGGCCCGCACGCCTCGCACGATCAGGCCGTGCAGCGGCCCGTTGCCGTTCAGGCCGTGGGGGACGGCCATGCGGGCCACCCTGACGACCACGTGCAGCACCGCGCACAGCGGCCGGACGAGGGGCAGGCCATAGCGCGCCGAACGACTGCGCTGGTCGCGGATGAAGGCGGCGGCCGCGACGGGGCTGTAGCGGGCGGCCACCCGCGCGGTCAGCACGGCCATGGGATCGGGGTCGGCCAGATCATAGGCGCGGGTCACGACAGGACATCCTCGATCTGCAGCACATAGAGGCGGGCGGTGACTTCAGCGGTGCGGACAATCCGGTCGGCCACCACCGGGTCGGGCAGCACCATGGCCAGCATCTCGCGGAACTCCTCGATGTGCGCGGCGTCGTTTTCGCCGTGGTAGCTGAGGAACCGCACCGCCTCGGGCGGCAGGCCCAGCCGCGCGGCGACCGACCGGCCCCATTCGGCGGCCTTGAAGGATCCCAGCCCCTCGATGATCCACATGGCGCCCAGCAGGCCGAAGGGGTCGGGCTTGCTCGCCTCATGAAACATCCAGGCCGAGAGCGCCTCGGAACCGACCGTCATCGGCGCCGATCGGATATCCTCGACCGCGCCTCCGGTGGCGAGGTAGTCGGCCTCCAGCAGCCGGAAGTCCCGGTGCTCGGCGACGGCGTGGCGCAGCAGGGTCGAGCGCAGCTCCAGATGATCGACCGAGACGTTTGAGGCCGCGCGCGCGATCCACAGGGCGCCCTCCTTCACCTGCTGGCGGTGGGCGCGCAGAAAGGCCTGATAGTGCGCCAGTTCGAACCGGCCGCCGTTGAGGCGGCGGATGACCGGTGTGGCGTCCAGCGCGCGCTCGAACGCGGTGAACACGATGGCCAGGCGGCGCAGTACGGCTTCGGCCCCGTGGTCGACGGCCGGCATCACGCCACCTCCAGCATCATGAAGCCCACCAGGGCGCGGCCGCTTTCGGGGACGATGCACAGCACCTTGTCGCCGCGCCGGGCCCGACCGCTGCGCAGGAAGCGGTTGAGCATCACCCAGATCGAGGCTGAGCCGACGTTGCCGACCTCCGACAGCACGGAGAACCAGCGTTCCTCCGGGATCATCCCGCCGGTCGACCGCAGCAGGGTGATGATCTCCTCGCGAATCGACCGGGCCGAGTAGTGGCAGAGCAGGTGGTCGACCTGCTCCGGCAGGATGCGGCCGCTTTCCACCCGCTGCAGATAGACCCCGATCCAGGCCCGGATGATCCGCTTGAGCGCGGCGAAGTCCTGCAGCAACGCGATGCCGCCCGCGGCATGCGCGGCGACCGGGCCCGCCAGCCCCCAGACCTCGGACGGGCGGCCCAGCGGCGCCCCGGCCATCATGCAGGGCGCGAACTGGTCGGCCAGGGACACGATCTCGATCCAGGACACCTTCAGGCTGGGCCCGTCGCCCGAAGGCCGGGGCTCCATGACCACCGCGCCGGCGCCGTCAGACAGCGTGAACCTCAGGAAGTCGGCCTCGGGCCTCAGCCGGCCCTTGGCGTCGACGAGGTCGGCCCCCTCGTAGAACTGCGGCCGGAACCAGCGGGACGAGAACTCCCCAGCGCACGCCACGGCCACGTCGTGCTCATGGGCCCGCACATTCAGATAGGCGGCCTTGGCGGCCATCAGCGCCGAGCCGCAGACCGACTGGAAGCTGGCGATCTCCATCGGTCCGTGTCCGAGCTCGGCCTGGACCTGGGCGGCGTGGCCGGGGACCAGCAGGTCACCCTGGGTCGTCGCGGCGGCGAGGTAACCCGTCTCGGCGGCCTCCAGGCGCGCGTCCCGCAACGCCGCGCGAACCGCCTCCGCCGACATCGAGGCGTTGCTGTGCAGGGCTTCGCCGTCCGCGTTGAAGGCGTAGTGACGCCGCTGGACGCCGTTCCACCGCAGGGCGCGGGGGCCGAACACGCTGCGGCGTCCGCCCACCCGCCCTATGTAGGTCTCGATGTCCGCATTCTCGATCGCGGGGCCGGGCAGGAACTCGCCGACACCGGAAATATAGACGTCTCTCAGTGCGGGCGTCATACTGGGTCGTGATCTCTCGCATCAAGCATATCGCGTCCCAATGGCCTCTGCGCCGGCGAGCGGGCGCTGTGATTGCTTTGCTGGCGGCCTGCGCCGTCAACGCGCTGATCTGCGCGTTCTCGGAACATCTCGCCCCCGACTTCGTATTGCTGTCCCAGCCCGTCGTCCTGTTCTGGACAGCCGTCGGCGGGGCCGGAATTCTGGCGACCTTTGCGTGGCTGCAGACCCGCTCGCACCATCCATTAGGGTGGCTTCACGCCGCCTGCGCCGTCGCACTGGTGCTGACGACCCTGCCCGACGTGGCGCTGCTGGCCTGGCCGGCGCCGTGGTTCGGCCCCTACACCGCGCCGGCGGTGCTGGTGCTCATGCTGCTCCACGCCACCTGCGCGGCGACGGTGCTGCTGTGCGCGCCGCTATGGGCGGGGGAGGGAAGAGGTTCCGGCTGAGAGAGCGGGCTCGCCCTGCTACGCCAAGGCTTCGCAGGGCATCCTGCTTCGCCTGCTCTGTTCGGGACTTGTCCTGCGAAGCGCGTAGCGCGAAGCAGGATGGAGGCCTGGCCCGGAATCGAACCGGGGTGCAAGGATTTGCAGTCCTCTGCGTAACCACTCCGCCACCAGGCCTCACGCTCGTCGACGCGGGCGGGCGCGTCGGGAGGGCGGGATGGCTACCAGAGCGGCCATCGCGTTTCAATGGCTTCGCATGGTCGCATTGCCTTGAAGTCGTCGCCGGACCTATAAGCCGCCTGACAAACTCCCGTCGTCCCGGATTCTCAGAGGATCGAATGAGCGCCGACTTCGCCGCCGCCCGGCTCAACATGCTCGACAGCCAGGTCCGCCCCGCCGATGTGACGGACTGGGCCCTGCAGGACGCCATCGGCAGCGCGCCGCGGGAGACGGTGGCCCCGGCCGGCAAGGGCTTTGCGGCCTATGCCGACACCGAGGTCGAGTACGCGCCGGGTCGCTGGCTGCTGCGGCCGCGGGACGTGTCCAAGCTGCTGCAGGCCCTGCGGCCCGCCGCCGGGGATCGCGCCCTGGCCATCGCCGCGCCCTACGCCGCCCTGGTTCTGGAGACCATGGGACTGACGGTCGATCGTCTCGACGGCGAGGACCTCACCGCCGTGACCGGCACGGGCTATGATCTGATCATCGTCGAGGGCGCGGTCGCGAAGGCGCCGGACGCCTGGACCGCGGCGCTGGCGCCGGGCGGCCGACTCGGCGTGATCGAGCGCTCCGGCCCGGCCGGCAAGGCGACGATCTATGTCCGCGCAGAGGATGGCGTGGGCGCCAGGCCCATCTTCGAAGCCACGCCGCCCTGGCTGGCCGGCTTCGAACCGGTTCATGGTTTTGCCTTCTAGTTCGACGAGACTGAAACACGCTGGCAACGGCCGCGTGAAAAAAGCTTAACTCGCCGCCACTGGCGGTGGAGATTACAGGCGATCATATAAGGCTCGCTTGCGCGTGAGCCGCCGAGGATAGAGCATGTCGAAAAGTCGCCGGGCGGGCCTTCTCGCCGCCGTTTGCAGCGTTGGGCTTCTGGCCGGTCTTGCGGCCCCCGCGCATGCCGAGACGCTGGCGGACGCCATCGCGCTGGCCTACCAGACCAACCCGACTCTGCAGGGGCAACGGGCCAGCCAGCGGGCGCTGGACGAAAGCGTTGTCCAGGCGCGCACGGGCCTGCGCCCGACCGTCAGCCTCGCCGGCGACGCCAGCTGGCGCGACACCGAGGTCACCGACAGCGACGCCGGCACGCCCACCAGCCGCTCCAGCGGGGCCGGCCTGTCGGTCAGCCAGCCGATCTACACCGGCGGCCGGGTCTCCTCCGGCATCTCCGCCGCCCGCGCCGACGTTCTGACCGGTCGCGAGGGCCTGCGCGGCGTCGAGGCCCAGGTGCTGCAGGCCGTCATCACCGCCTATGTCGACGTGCGCCGCGACCAGGAACGCCTGCGCATCGCCACCGACAACGTCGCCGTGCTGCAGCGTCAGCTGGACGAATCGCGCGCGCGTTTCGAGGTCGGCGAGATCACCCGCACCGACGTCGCCCAGGCTGAGGCGCGTTTCGCCGGCGCCCGGGCGTCCTTCTCCAGCGCCCAGGCCCAGCTGGCCATCAGCCGCGCCGGCTACGCCGCCGTCGTCGGCCAGAACCCCGGCGACCTCGCCCCCGAGCCGTCGCTCGTGGGCCTGCTTCCGACCACGGTCGACGAAGCCTTCGTCGCCGCCGAGGACGCCAACCCGCAGGTGCTGGCCGCCGAGTATGGCGAGCGCTCCAGCGCGGCCCGCCTGGCCGCCACGCGCGCCGAGCGCCGCCCGACGGTCTCTGCTTCAGGCAGCATCGGCTACGACGCCTCCAACACGTTCGGCGGCAGCCAGTTCGGGGACTATGACCAGAGCGTCTCCGGGTCGGTGACCGTGCGCTTGCCGATCTTCACCGGCGGCCTGATCAACTCCAGCATCCGCGCCGCGACCGAGCGCAACCGCGCCGACCAGCTGGCCATTGAGGAAGCGCGCCGCACCGCGCTGCGCACCGTGTCCCAGGCCTGGAACAGCCTGGTCGGGGCCCGCGCCAACCTGGTCGCCAACGAGGAGCAGGTCCGCGCCACCCGCATCGCTTTCGAGGGCGTCCGTCAGGAAGCCCAGGTCGGCCTGCGCACCACGCTGGACGTGCTCAACGCCGAGCAGGAGCTGCGCAACGCCGAACTGGCGCTGGTCAACGCCCGGCGCGACGAATACGTCGCCTCGGCCATCCTGCTCGCCGCCATGGGCAAGCTGGAAGCCCGCTACCTGATCCCGGACGTCCAGACCTACGACCCGGTGCTGAACGCCACCCGCGTCAACGCCAGCTGGGGCTGGGTGCCGTGGGAACCGGTTCTGGAGGCCGTCGACCGCATCGGCGGGCCGGTGACGTCGCCGCCGCCGACCGACGCGCCGGTCGCCACCGCGCGATAGGCGGCCCTCAAGGGCCGCGTTCGTGGTCTTCACCACGATGCGCGTTTGCAGGATCGTCGGCGCGCGCTTAGGCTAGCGCTTGGAATCGCCCCGCTCAGGTACGGCTCGCCCATGTCCGAACAGACCGCCCAGGAACCGACGATGGAGGAAATTCTCGCCTCCATCCGCCGTATCATCTCCGAGGACGATGCGCCGCCCGCCGCTCCGGAGCCGGAACCCCAGCCCGAGCCCGTGATGGCCGCGCCGGCGCCCGCGCCGATCGCGCCGGACGAGGATGACGACGACGTGCTGGAGCTGACCGAAACGGTCGATCCGGTTGGCGACGTGCAGACGGTAGGCGACCTCGACGTCTACACCCCGGCCCCGAAGGCCGAGCCCGAGCCGGCCTGGGAGCCGGAACCCGAGCCCGAGCCGGAACCCGCCTTCATGGCCGATCCGGCCCCGGCCGCCGCCGCCTTCGTCCCGTCAGGCGACATCCGCATCCACGGCGACATGACCATCACCGAGCTGGTGCGGGTCATCCTGGAGCCGCAGCTCAAGCAGTGGGCCGACGAGAACCTCGACGAGATCGTCCGCGCCGTCCTGCGTGAAAAGCTCGAGCGAGTATTCCGCTAGGCCATAGAGGCCGGGGCGTTCCCCGGCCTTGCCGCTTCGCGTTCCCGATCACCTTTGATAGAGACCGGCGGCCCGCTCTCGCGGAGCCGCCGTTTTCATTAGCGACATCCGATGCTTGAAAAGACCTTCGACCCCAAGACCGTCGAGCCGCGCCTGTACGCGGCCTGGGAAGAGTCCGGCGCCTTCGCCCCGACCGATGACCCCGGCGCCGAGCCGTTCAGCATCGTCATCCCGCCGCCCAACGTCACCGGCAGCCTGCATATCGGCCACGCGCTGAACAACACGCTGCAGGACGTGCTGATCCGCTTCCAGCGCATGCGCGGCAGGGCGGCCCTGTGGCTGCCCGGCACCGACCATGCCGGCATCGCCACCCAGATGGTCGTCGAGCGTCAGCTGGCCGAGGCCGGCAATGTCGGCCGCCGCGAGATGGGCCGCGAGGCCTTCGTCGAGCGGATCTGGGAATGGAAGGCCAAGAGCAGCGGCACGATCCAGAACCAGCTGCGGCGTTTGGGCGCCAGCTGCGACTGGTCGCGGGAGCGCTTCACCCTGGACGAGGGCCTGTCGGCCGCCGTGCGCAAGGTGTTTGTCCAGCTCCACAAGGACGGCCTGATCTACCGCGACAAGCGGCTGGTGAACTGGGACCCGCACTTCCAGACCGCCATCTCCGACCTCGAGGTCGAGCAGAAGGAGGTCGACGGCGCCTACTGGCACTTCGCCTATCCGCTGGAAAACGGCGTCACCTACGAATTCCCGGTCGCCTTCGACGAGGGCGGCAAGGCCACCGAGTGGGAGACGCGCGACTACATCGTCGTCGCCACCACCCGGCCCGAGACCATGCTGGGCGACACCGCCGTCGCCGTGCACCCGGACGACGAACGCTACCAGGGCCTGATCGGCAAGACTGTGAAGTTGCCCATCGTCGGCCGCTCGATCCCCATCGTCGCCGATGAGTACGCCGACCCGACCAAGGGCTCGGGCGCGGTGAAGATCACGCCGGCCCACGATTTCAACGACTTCGAGGTCGGCAAGCGGCACGGGCTCGAGGCGATCAACATTCTCGACGCCTGGGGCAGGGTGACCGGCCCGGTTCCGACCGAGTTCGTCGGCGTCGACCGGTTCGTGGCCCGCAAGATGATCATCGAGCGCTTCGAGCAGCTTGAGTTGCTCAAGGCCATCGAGAAGACCCGCCACATGGTGCCGCACGGCGACCGCTCCGGCGTGGTCATCGAGCCCTGGCTGACCGACCAGTGGTACGTCGACGCCGCCACCCTGGCCAGGCCGGCCATCGCGGCGGTCGAGAACGGCGACACCGTCTTCGAGCCGAAGAACTGGGACAAGACCTACTTCGAGTGGATGCGGAACATCCAGCCCTGGTGCATCAGCCGCCAGCTGTGGTGGGGGCACCGCATCCCGGCCTGGTATGACGCCGACGGGGGCGTCTATGTGGCGGAGACCGAAGCCGAGGCCGTCGCGGCCGCCGGCGGCAAGGCCCTGACCCAGGACGAAGACGTCCTCGACACCTGGTTCTCCTCCGGCCTGTGGCCGTTCTCCACGCTCGGCTGGCCGGAGAAGACGTCCGACCTCGAACGGTTCTATCCGACCCACACCCTGGTCACGGGCTTCGACATCATCTTCTTCTGGGTCGCCCGTATGGTGATGATGTCCAAGCACCTCACCGGCAAGGTGCCGTTCCGCGAGGTCTATGTCACCGGCCTGGTGCGCGACTCCGAAGGCCAGAAGATGAGCAAGTCGAAGGGCAACGTGCTCGACCCCATTGACTTGATTGACGGCATCGCGGTCGACGAGCTGGTTGCCAAGCGCACCCAGGGCCTGATGAACCCCAAGCAGGCCGCCGGCATCGAGAAACGCACCCGCCGCGAATTCCCCGAGGGCATCGCCGCCTACGGCACCGATGCCCTGCGCTTCACCTTCGCCAGCCTGGCCACGCACGGCCGCGACATCAAATTTGATCTCCAACGTGCCGAGGGCTACCGCAATTTCTGCAACAAGCTGTGGAACGCAACCCGCTTCGCGCTGATGAATCTGGAAGGCCACGACTGCGGCCAGGACGCCAGTCAGCCGGTGGACTTCTCGGATGCCGATCGCTGGATCGCCGCGCGCCTGCAGCAGGCCGTCGGCGAAGTGCACGAGGCCTTCGCCGCCTACCGCTTCGACCAGGCCGCGCGCGCGGTGTATGAATTTGTTTGGGACGAGTACTGCGACTGGTACCTGGAACTCGCCAAGGTGCAGCTGAACACCGGCTCACCCGAACAGCAGCGCGCCACCCGCCGCACGCTCGCGACCGTGCTCGAAGCCACGCTGCGCCTCGCCCACCCGATCATCCCCTTCATCACCGAGGAGCTGTGGCAGAAGGTCGCCCCGCTCGCCGGTGTGACGGGTGACAGCATCATGCTCGCCGCCTATCCTCAGGTCGATGAATCCCAGCGCCACCCCGACAGCGTCGCACGAATTCAACTGCTGAAGGAACTGGTCAACGCCTGCCGCACCCTGCGCGGCGAGATGAACCTGTCGCCCGCCCAGCGCGCGCCGCTGGTGATCGAGGGCGACGCCGGCATGATCAACGCACTGGCGCCCTACATCGCCGCACTCGGCAAGCTCAGCGAAGTCAGCGCCGTTCCCGCGCTGCCGGAAGCCGACGCCCCGGTCGCGCTGGTCGGCGACCTGCGGATGATGCTGGTGGTGGAAATTGACAAGGACGCCGAACGCGCCCGCCTCGCCAAGGAAATCGCCCGCGTCCGCAGTGAAATCCAGAAGGCTGAAGCCAAGCTTGCCAATTCCAGCTTCGTCGACCGCGCGCCGGCAGCCGTAGTCGAGCAGGAAAAGGCCCGACTCGCCGACTTCGGCGTCATGCTGCAGAAACTGGAGGCGCAGCACGCCCGGCTGGCCTGATAGCCCGAATCTAGGACAACAAAAAAGCGCGGGCTCATCCGCGCTTTTTTGTTGTCCTAGATTTATTGGAAAAAAACGCTACCACCAATTTTTCACATAAAAAAACCGGGATCTGAGGAACCCGGTTTTCGGTCAGCCCAAGTGCTGCTGAAAATTACATCTTCCAGCTGTACTGGATACCGATCGCGTTTTGATACATTTCGATTTTGTTGTTCGTGCTGCCCGTCGGGAAATACGCATTGTCTGCGCCCACCACATCGTTGGCAAAGCCGTGCATGTAGCTCATGGTGAGCTCATTACCAGTAGCCAGCGTGTAGGTGAAGCCCAAGGTAACGTGATTTTCAATAACACCGGGGGCAATCGAGTTGAACACCACATCATTTGCGCCGATAGGATTGTCACCGTGGTTAAAGCCCGCGCGCAGCATCAGATTCTGACTGTACTTGTACTCGACACCCAGTTTCCAGACGTCGATATCCTGCCAGCCAAAGCCAATACCGCTGGCGCCACCGAGACAGGTAGCCGAAGCCGCCGGGCCCGCTGGCGGGTTAGGCACACATCCTGCCGGCTGGCTGGTGTTGCTTACGGAGGCAACGTCAGAATAATTGATGCGTTGATAATCCAGCGCCAGCTTGACGGCGGGGGTCGCCTGCCAAGCCACGCCAAGGTTCCAGTTCGAAGGAATATCGAAATCACCTTGTTCAGCGAACAGGCCCTTGTACTTGTCGAACTCCTCGAAATTCATCTTGCTGGCATACGCCGCACCAATGGTCACAGTCGGTGAGATCTTGCCCATATAACCCACGCGAACACCGTAGCCAAAGCTGTCGTCATAGCCTTGGTTGGTAAGGTTGCCCGGATCCGTGGAAATTTGCGCGAAGGCATCCAGGCCTTCTGCCTTGAAGCGCTGATAGCCCAGCAGCGGCGAGATGCCGATCGAATGGCTAGCATTCACTTTGAAAGCTGCCGTCGGGGCAATGATCAGTTGCATCAAGTCCACGCCCAAGGAACCCGAGCCGCACAGCATGTTTTTGTTAGCGCCACTGGCGCAAGTCAAGTTGCTATCGGATGCCGGGTAATCAGTATTCATGCCACCGTTGCCATAAACCGTCACGCCCAGAGCCAGGTTGCTGTTAACCATGCGGTTGTAGCCGAACTCGGGAACCAGGAAGTAGTTGGAGTCACTCTCAGCACTCCCGGGCAGGGCACCACCTACACGGGTGTACTCGCGGATCGGGCTGAATAGATCCATACCCAGATCAATGCGGTTACCCGCGAAAGCAGCTGCTGCGGGGTTGTTCGCACCGAAGAAAGCATCGTCGTGGGTCGCGGTAGCTGCACCGCCCATGCCTTTGGCCTTCATGCCGTAGCCGTGCGAAAAATAACCGTTGGTGGCGAAAGCACTGCCAGCCAGACCGGCCAGTGCCATGAATGCGAATACGCGGGTGAACTTCATTGATATCCTCCTGGGGGGCTAAATAACCACGTTGTTAAGCTTGTTGGTCAGCTTGTCCGAAGCGTACGCGCCGATGGGCACCGAGACAAGCCGGGGCAGGCTGCGGGCCGGATAATCGCGCACACGTGTGGTACAAATGACACAGATGAAAAACGGGCCGAAATCATTCGGCCCGTTTTTCATGCTGCGGTCATCCGCCGCTGGCTGTCGCTTAAATGAACAGGCAGATGTCGGTCTCGCCGGCGAATTCGAAGAAGGTGGCGGCGCCGCCGTATTCGAGGCCGTCAATGAAGTCGGAATGCTCGAAACCGAACAGTTCGACGGTCATCTGGCAGGCAATGAACTTGACTTCGGCTTCCTGGCACAGGCTGCGCAGGTCGGGGATGGTCGCCACGCCGTTGTTAGAGATGGTCTGCTTCATCAGGGCGGTGGCCACGCTTTCATAGCCGGGGATGATGGCCTGGATGGCGTTGGGCATGTTCCAGTTGATGCTTTTGAACCACTTGGGACCAAACGGCATTTTCATCGGCATGCCGGGGTTGCCGAGCGGGCTGACTTTCAGCACGGACAGATCCTTGCGGACGAGCTGGAGGCCGTAAAAGGTGAAGAAAATCTGGGTTTCATAACCCAGTGCGGCCGCCGTGGAGGCCAGGATGAACGGGGGGTAAGCCCAGTCCAGCGTGCCCTTGGTGGCGATGATGGCCATTTTTTTGGTATCCATGCTTACTCTCTCCTCTTGCAATAAAAAAAACAGCGCCGCAGGTTCTTGGCTAAGTGCTCCAGGAACGAGGGCGCTGGTTTTGGGGGGGTGGGGTTTACTTTTTCTTCATGAAGAAAGTGAATTCGCCACCCGCTTCGGCGGTGGACAGCAGCTCGTTGCCGGTCTGCTTGGCGAACGCCGCGAAATCCTTGACCGAACCCGGGTCGGTGGAGAGGATCTTCAGCACCTGGCCGCTGGTGACTTCCGCCAGGGCCTTCTTGGCGCGCAGGATGGGCAGCGGACAGTTCAGGCCACGTGCGTCGAGTTCTTTATCAAAATTCATTGGGTTCTCCTTACACTAAATCGGTTAAATCGGTATGTAGTAAAAAACGCTGCGGTACCTTAAACCAGAAGTTCCCCCATTGCAATCGAAATTGCTGCGCGACGGGGGAATTTCCGGGATGTCGCGGCGCGCGAGGGCCTCGTGTCAGCGGTGCTGACTGAGAAGGTTGCCGGAGCGTGCCCAGGCCATGATCCCGCCCGCCAGGTTATGCATGTTGTCGTAGCCTTTCGAGGCCATGAACGCGCACGCCTGGGCAGAGCGCGCACCCGAGCGGCAGTAGATCACCACCGGCTTGTCCTGGGGGATGTCGGCCGCACGCAGCGGCAGCAAATGCAGCGGGATGTGGATGGCGCCATCGATCACGCCCTGTGCGACTTCGGCCTCGGTGCGCACATCGATCAGATGCGCGCCCTTGGCGGCGATTTCAGCGACGTAGCCGGGATCGACTTCCTTGAAACCTGACAGTCCAAACATAGCGGGCATTCTCCTGTTGCGGACTAATTAGAATTTTCTAATATAGCGCAAACCGGGGCGTCCGCCAAGTCCGGCGCTCAGCACCGCTGGGCGCCGTGATAGAGGTTGACCACGTGACGCGCCTCTGCGAAGAACAGCCAGCGTTCGACCGCGGCGCCGACGATGCCGGCCAGGACCGCAACGACGGCGGCGGTCTGGCCGCTTTCCTGGTTGAACACCCACACCAGCATCAGGCCCGGGACGATGAAGCCGAGCGCGAAGACAACAATCTTCAGCAGGCTGGCCTGCTGGCGCGCAATCTGGAAGCCGAATTCCTGGGTCAGGAAGGTGCCGTGGGTATGGCCGGTATCGAGCAGCTTGACCTTGGCGCGGGTCAGGCCGGTTGCGGTGTTGATCGTCGGCGACAGGCCGGGACTGCGGATCCAGAAATAATAGATCGCCTTCAGCACCGCGGCGATCGCCATGATCAGCGCCGACATCGCGATATACGGCGTGGTGTCGAGCCCGGCGACGACCGCGCCCAGCAGCAGCAGCAGGCTGCCGCTGGCGTAGCCCAGCGCGAGGTAGTTGGCCGGCACCAGCGGGGTGTTCCACTGACGGATGGTTTTCAGGCAGGCGTAGATCATGCCGGTGGAAAACACGGTGATCCAGGCCATGACGGCCGCCAGAAAACCGGAGACCACTCGCAACGCCTGCGGCGCGTCGAACCAGATACTGAGGAGGTAGACCAGCGCCAACGGCATGAAGACCACCGCGAACACGCCCTCGCGCGACAGCCACGAGGTGCGGAAACGGCTGAACGCACGCCAGGCGTTTTTCGGGTTGGCGAGGTGAAAGGTCGACGACAACAGGCCAAAGACGATCAGCCCCATGGCCATGAGTCCGCCGATCACCAGTTGCTCGCGGCTGAAGCCGCCGCCAAGCTTGAAGAAATCGGCAATGAACAGCAGCGAGATCAGGCCGAAGCCGGCGCCCGATGCGACGGTGAAGAAAATGACTGAGAAGGCGGGATGCATGGATTCTCCTGGCGCAAATAGGGGTGCTTAGCGGCGCACCAGCTTGTTGGCGAACTGCTTGATGCTTTCCTTCAGACCACCACGAGGCTTGGTGTCGACCGGAATCACCGGCTTGCGGCGCGGCGGCAGGTACTGGTTGGTCGGGTTGTAGTTGAGCTCGGGCATCAGTGGGTAACCACCGCGCTCGCGCACAGTGCGTGACACCGCCGAATCGGGGTCGTCGAAGTCGCCGAACATGCGCGCATGCGCCGGGCAGGTCATCACGCACGAAGGCTGGCGCTCCTCGACCGGCAGGTTCTGGTCGTAGATGCGGTCGACGCACAGGGTGCATTTCTTCATCGTACCGGACGAGCGGTCGAGTTCGCGCGCGCCATACGGACAGGCCCACGAGCAGTAGTTACAACCCATGCACTTGTCCTGATCGATTAGCACAATGCCGTCTTCGGCACGCTTGTACGAGGCGCCGGTGGGGCATACGGTCACGCAGTCGGCGTCCTCGCAGTGCATGCACGACATCGGAAAGTTGATGGTCTTGTTGTTCGGGTATTCGTCCATTTCATAACTGCGAATCCGGTTGAACCACACGCCCGACGGCTCGGCGCCATAGGGCTGGTAGTCGGACAACGGGCCGATGGTGCCGGAGGCGTTCCACTCCTTGCAGGCGATGGCGCAGGCATGGCAGCCCACACACACGTCGAGGTCGATGACCAGTCCAAGTCTCATGTTGTGCTCGCTTTATTGATTCAGTTTTTTTCGTGAGTGCGGGCGTCGTAGCGCAGCACGTCGGGGCGTGCGTACTCGTCGCCCGGCAGTTTCTTCAGCGCATCGAACTGCGGCCACGAACCGGTTTCGCCCGGCGCCGCTTTCCAGATCTTCACGCGCAGGTCGAACCATGCCGCCTGCCCGGTGACCGGGTCGGAGTTGGTGACGCGGCGCTCGCCCGCCTTTTCCGGCAACAGCTCGGAAATCAGGTGGTTGAGCAGGAAGCCCTTGGTCGCTTCCGACGCGTTTTCCTTCAGGCCCCAGGCGCCCTTCTGCTTGCCGATCGCGTTCCAGGTCCAGACGGTGTTTTCCTGGGTGCCTTCCATGGTTTTGACCTGACAGCGGATCTTGCCATTGTGCGACTCGACCCAGATCCAGTCGAAGTCCTTGATGCCCATTTCGGCCGCCTTGCGGGCGTTCATGTACATGTAGTTCTGCGCCATGATCTGGCGCAGCCAGACGTTCTGCGAATCCCACGAGTGGTACATGAACATCGGACGCTGGGTCAGCGCAAAGAACGGATACTCGTCCGCGTCGACGCGCTGCTGTTCCAGCGGCTCGTACCACATCGGCAGCGGATCGAAGTACTTCACCAGCCGCTCGCGGTCGACCTGGTTGTTCGGCTGCGGACCGTCGTACAGGCCCTGCCCAGCCAGACGGAACTTCTGCAGCGGCTCGGAATAGAACTGCATGATGATGGGCTCGACCTTGCCGACGAAACCGACGTCCGCCGCCACGTCAAGGTAGTCCTTGTTGGCGAAGCGCATGTACTTCTGGTTGTCGGGCCAGTGGTGGGCAAAGAAGCTCTGGTTCTCGATGTACTTTTCCCACTGATTCGGATTCGGCTCGCCCTTCAACGACTTGGTGCCGTCCTTGCCGCGCCAGCCGGCCAGGAAACCGATGCCGGGCGAGCGCTCAAAGTTGACAATGAAGTCCTTGTAGCCGCTGAACTTGCGCGTGCCGTCCGGCTTGGTGAAGGCGGGGAATTTCAGGCGCGAAGCCAGTTCGACCATCACCTCCTGCCACGGCCGCACATCGCGGTCGGGTGTGACCAGCGGATGACGGATCGCGTCAGCCGCCGCATCCGGCTCGGAAATCGGACGGTCGAGCAGCGAGATGGTGTCGTAGCGCTCCAGGTAAGTCGTGTCCGGCAGGATCAGGTCGGCAAAGTTGGTCATCTCCGAGTGGAACGCGTCGATCACGACCAGGAACGGAATCTTGTACATGCCGGGCTCATCCGGGTCCTTGGCGCGCAGCATGTCCTGCACGTTGGCCGTGTTCATGGTCGAGTTCCACGCCATGTTGGCCATGAACAGGATCAGCGTGTCGATCGCGTAGGGGTCGTGGTTGACCGCATTGGTGATGACCATGTGCATCATGCCGTGCGAGGACAACGGAATCTCCCACGAGAAGGCCTTGTCGATACGCAGCGGGTTGCCGAACTCGTCGATCACCAGGTCTTCCGGACGCGTCGGAAAGCCGAGCGGCGGGCGCGACAGCGGCGTGTTCGGCGCGTTGATGACGTCGAGGTTGTTTTCCGGCAGCTGGTGCGGCGGAATTGGCTTCGGATACGGCGCACGGGCGCGGAAGTTGCCCGGCGCGTCGAGCGCGCCCAGCAGCATCTGGATCATGTGGATCGCGCGGCAGGAGTGGAAGCCATTGGAGTGCGCCGCGATGCCGCGCATCGCGTACATCGCGACCGGCCGGCCGACCACCTTGTCATGCTTGCGGCCCCACACGTCGGTCCATTCGATCGGCAGCTCGACCGTCTCCTTGAACGCGACGTGTGCCATTTCCAGCGCAATGCGTTCGATCGTTTCGGCCGGCAGGCCGCATTCCAGCGCGACGTTTTCGGGTGCATAACGCGGGTCGAGATAGCGCTCGACCATCATCGACATCACGGTCTTGACGCGACGGCCATCGGGCGCCACGAATTCGCCGAACAGCGCCGGGGCGATGTCGCCGTCGATGCCGTTCCTGAACGCTTCCTTGTCGATGTCCCAGATCAGCGGGTGGTCGTTCTCGTCGCGCAGGAACAGGCCGTCGCCCTTCTGCCCCGGGGTCTGCACCACCAGCCAGGAAGCGTTGGTGTAGCGCACCAGGAATTCATAATCAAACTGTTCGTGCTTCAGCAGCACGTGCACCATCGACATCGCCAACAGGCCGTCCATGCCGGGCTTGATCGGCAGCCATTCGTCGGCGATCGCCGAATAGCCGGTGCGCACCGGGTTGACGGTGACGAACTTGCCGCCCTTGCGCTTCAACTTTTCGAGACCGATCTTGATCGGGTTGGACGAGTGGTCTTCCGCCACGCCCCACATGATGAAGTACTTGGCGTAATCCCAGTCGGGCGCGCCGAATTCCCAGAACGAGAAACCGATGGAGTAGAGGCCGGCCGCCGCCATGTTGACCGAACAGAAACCGCCGTGCGCCGCCCAGTTGGGGGTGCCGAACTGCTGCGCCCACAAGCCGGTCAGCGCCTGCATCTGGTCGCGGCCGGTAAAGTAAGCCAGTTTCGACGGATCCGTCGCGCGGATCTCTTCCAGACGCTCGGTCAGCACGTCGAGCGCCTGCTCCCAGGAAATCGGCTCGTAGATGCCTTCGCCGCGCTCGGTGCCGGGCTTCCTCATTAAAGGTTGCGTCAGCTTGGCAGTGGAATACTGCTTCATGATCCCGGCCGAGCCCTTGGCGCACAACACGCCCTGGTTGGTCGGGTGGTTGCGGTTGCCCTGGATGAAGCGGACCTTGTTGCCCTCCATCGTCACCTTGATGCCGCAGCGGCAGGCACACATGTAGCAGGTGGTGTACTTGATTTCCTGTGCGTCGTGATTTTCGAGTTTGATCTTGGCGTTCATGCGGCCTCTAGGTTCAAAATTGCCCCCGGCGGTTTCAGGTGAAACCGCACAATTGTCCTGCCTGGATATTCCATACTGGGTCAAGCTGCAAGCAGTGCCAGCGCATCGACTGGATGCTTCGGGGGACGGCTATATATTAATGTTTCCGAATATATTGTTATTTTGCACTTGCTGCCATCCCCATGGCAAGCAAAAAGCCTGATGCACCTATAAGATAGCCTAATAACTGGTCGGGTTAACCACACCGCAAGGACTGGATTTACCGCGTGCTCACTTCGGCCAGCAGGGACTCGATGAGGACCAGGGCCTCGCCCTCGTCCCATTCGGTCGGCCCCGTCAGCACATGGCGCACGCGCCCCTCGGCATCCAGCAAAAAGGTGGTGGGCAGCGCGAACACTTTCCAGCGTTTGGTGTTGCTGCCGTCCGGATCAAGCAGAATCGGGAAACCGAGCGTCATTTTGGACAGGAAGGCATCCACCTCATCCCGGGTTTCGGCGCTGTCGAGCGCAACGACGGCCAGCGGCCGTCCGGCCATTTTCACCCGCAGCCGTTCCATCGACGGCATTTCGCGCAGGCAGGGTGGGCACCATGACGCCCAGAAATTGAGCACCACCACCTTGCCGCGATAATCGGCCAGCGTGCGCGTCACGCCCTTCAGGTCGACCGCCTTCAGCGCCGGCGCCGGGGTCGCGGCCCGGGCCTCGAATCCGGCCGCCTGCGCGGCGCCCGCCAGCCCCAGCCCCATTGCACACAGCATCAGCATTCGTTTCATTTGCATCCCCAGGCATTCAGTTCACGCAGCAGCATGGCGTCCATGCGGCCGCTTTCGGCAATCTCGAATTCGGTCGGCGTTTCGCGAACCCAGTAGCCTTCGCGCAGGTTTTCTAGCATCACGTGGCTCGGCGTCGCACCCAGTCGCGCCAGGTGGTCGAGCTGGCCGGGCAGCCAGGGCGTGGCGGCCGAACGACGCGGCTGCAGCACCCGCACCCGCAGGCCCGACAAGTCGCCCACGTCCAGATAGTCGGGCTCGGACAGCGCCTCGGCCACAGTGTAGAGATTCGGATACATCAACAGCATGCACAGCCGCTGGCGTTCGGCCGGCTGCAGCAGGGCGGCACCGCGCAACACCGGCACTGCGGCACGCGACACCGCATAGACGGCGACCTGTTTGCGGCTGTCCAGCGCCGCGCGCAGCCAGTCCGCCATGTCCTGCGCCGGCAGCGCATCCATGCTGCTCGGCAGCTGCGGCAGAAAGTAGGCGCTCACGGCGTCGAGCGACCACACCGCCACGCCGCGTTCGGCCAGCAGGCGCGCGGCCTGCAACTCGGGCTCGGCGCGCCCGCGCTCGGGCGCTGCCCACAGCAGCAGTTGCTCACTGTCCGCCGGAAAAACCTGGTAATCCGGCAGATCGGCACGCGCGACGGCCGCAACGCCCCACAGACCCAGCACCAGCAGTCGCAAAAAACGCATATCGATATCCCGCTTCAACAAACCCGTCATCCTGCCATGACGCAGACATACGACAAGATGCACGTTGCTACTTGGCACGCCAATGCCCGGATCGCCCACCCTGCTTTTCCAGTAATCGAATGTCGCTCATCGTCATACCGCGGTCGACCGCCTTGCACATGTCGTAGATGGTCAGCAACGCGACGCTGACGCCGGTCAGCGCCTCCATCTCCACCCCGGTCTTGCCGACGGTTTCGGCGGTCACGGTGCAGCTGATCGACGACTCGGCCGCGTCCTCGCTGAACTCGACGCCCACCCGGGTCAGCGCAATCGGGTGGCACAGCGGGATCAGCTCGGCGGTACGCTTGGTGGCCTGGATCGCGGCGATGCGGGCGATGCCGAGCACGTCGCCCTTGTCGGCCTGCCCGCCCACAATCCGCGCCAGGGTATCGGGTAACATGCGGATCCGGCCACTGGCCACGGCGACGCGCCGGGTGTCGTCCTTGCCGGCCACATCGACCATGACCGCACGGCCGTGATCGTCAAAATGGGTGAATTCGCTCATGCTGGACTCGATATCAATGAATAAACGGAGGAACCTTGTCTGCTGTCCGCGCATCGTAAACGAAATGGCAATCCCCTTCTTCCCGCTCGTTCCATGCTGCGCACCCTGCTTGCCCTGAGTCTGGCCCTCCAGCCGGTTGCGGCGGCCGATCTGCCCGATCTGGGCGAGGTCTCGCGGCAATACTTTTCCGACCAGGAAGAACAAGCGCTCGGACGCATCATCATGCGCGACGTCTACGCCGACCCGCGCTATCTGGACGACCCCGAAATCGAGACCTACCTCAACCAGCTCGGCTACAAGCTGGTGTCGGTCAGCACGCGCAACCAGCGCGAATTCATCTTCTTCGTCGTCGACGACCCCAGCATCAACGCCTTCGCCATGCCGGGCGGCAACATCGGCATCCATACCGGGCTGTTGCTCGCCGCGCAAAACGAATCCGAGCTGGCGGGCGTGGTGGCACACGAAATCGCCCACGTCACCCAGGACCACATCGCGCGCATGGTCGCCTCGCAAAACCAGAGCTACTGGCCGACCATGGCCGCGCTGGCGCTGGCGCTGCTGGCGGCGCGTTCCAATCCCAATGTGGCGGGCGCCGCCATCGCCTCCACCCAGGCCTACTCGATCCAGAGCCAGCTCAATTTCAGTCGCGATTACGAGCGCGAAGCCGACCGCCTGGGTTATGACATGCTGACCCGCGGCGGTTTCGATCCGCGTGGCATGAGCGGATTTTTTAACCGCCTGGAGCGCGCCAACCGCTTTTACGACAGCAGCGCACCCGCCTACCTGCGCACCCACCCGCTCACCACCGACCGCATCGCCGACATGGAAGCGCGCAGCGAGGCCACGCCCTACCTGCAAGTGGCCGACAGCCTCGACTTCCAACTGGTGCGCGCGCGCCTGCGCGCGCAGGAAAGCAGCCCGCAGGACGCCGTGCTGGCCGCCCGCGCCGCGCTACAGGACAAGCGCTACAGCAGTGAAACCGCCGCCCGCTACGGGCTGGTGACCGCGCTGGTGCGCGCGCGCCAGTTTGGCGAAGCCGAAACCGAAGTGAAAAAGCTGTTGGCCGGCCAGCCCGCCCATCCGATGATCCAGCAACTGGCCGCCCGCAGCGCGCTTGCCGCCGGCAACCATGCGCTCGCCCTGCAGCGCTACCATGCGGGCAGCACGGCCCATCCGGGCTATCAGCCGCTGCAATACGGCTACATCAGCGCCTTGCTGGCGGCCCGGCGGAGCGCTGATGCGCTCGTCCAGGTCGACCGGCAATTGGTGCTCTACCCGCTCGACCGCCGCCTGTGGCGCCTGGCCGCCCAGACGCACGCCCAATTGGGCCACCGGCTGCTGAGCCATCGCGCCCAGGCCGAAGCGGCTGCGCTGAGCGGCAATCTGATCGTCGCAATCGAGCAAATCGGGCTGGGTCTCAAGGCAGGCGATGGCAATTTTCAGGAACTTTCTGCGGCCGAAGCGCGGCAACGCGAGTGGCAGGCAGCTGAAAAAGCCCTCCGCAAAAACCCGTAAACAGCCCGCAATCGCCCATATTCCGGGCTGCTGGTAGGAATTTACCCCGCGCTTTTCAGGCAAAAAAACGTACCCGGCCTTGCGCCGCAAAAAACAATTCCACTATGCTTCGGTTCATCCATACACTGGATAGCGCTCACTGAGGGCCCGCCCAAGTGGCACGCGCTTCACCACCACGTCAAAAATTAGGAGGATGACTATGCGAAAGTTGCATCAAGTAGCAGCAGCCTGCGCGATCAGCGCCATCATGCTGTCGGGTAGTGTGCTGGCACAGGCTACGGCAACCCCGGCTGGAGCAGCTGCCCCCAAGAAGGAAGAGACCGGCAAGGACATCGCGTTCAACCGCAACAAAGGCAACTGCCTGGCATGCCACGCCATGCCCACGCTGCCGGACGCAGAATCAGCCGGCCTGTACGGTCCGCCGCTGATCGCGATGAGCGCACGCTACCCCGACAAGGCCAAACTGCGCGCCCAGATCTGGGACGCAACCAAGGCCAACCCCGCCAGCTCCATGATCCCCTACGGCAAGCATGGCGTGCTGTCGGAAGCGGAAGTCGACAAAGTGACCGACTTCGTGCACGGTCTCTAAATTTATAAGTAATCCATCGCATTTTTTATCAGGAGATAGTGAATGAATGCACTTCGTAGAAACGTACTGAAAGGCGCTGCCGGTGCAGGCGCCGTGGCCG
>JAUSPV010000252.1 GCA_030652755.1 Caulobacter sp.
AGTTCGAGCCGTCCGGAGAGGCCGGGCGGGGAGAGTCCGGGACAAAAGGGTGAACAGCCCTGCGCATCCCGGGCCTGCGAGATAACGACCACGCGGAGCGCTGACCTTCGTCGAAACGGTTATTCTATCCATGCTCCGGGCGAAGGCCCGGCGCTCCGCCCCCTCCCCAGCCTTTTCGGGCGCCGTCCGTTGAGGATGCGAAGCCGTGCGGGGTTCGCGACGCGCTTCGCGCTCCTCACCCTGACGAACTCAGTAGGGCCGCCCACCAACCGTCGTCATCCTGAGGAGCGCCGCAGGCGCGTCGCGAAGGACGCACGGCCCCAACGGCTTCACCCACCGCGAGCGAGGCCTGCCGCGCAGGTTTCAGCTGATCCCCGTCAGCCCGCTGTCCACGGCCAGCGTCTGGCCCGTCACGTACACGCTCTCGTCGCTGATGAAGAACAGGGCGGCGTAGGCGATTTCCCAGCCGGTGGCCTGGCGGCCGAAGAACTGCGGGGCCGCGCCCCGGCCCGGGCGGCCTTGCGTGGCGCGGCGGCCAAGCGGCGTGTCGACAAGGCCCGGCGCGACGATGTTGGCCCGCACGCCCTTGCGGCTGCCTTCCATGGCCACATGCCGCATCAGCCCGCCCAGCGCCGCCTTGGACGCGTCATAGGCCGGCAGCCGCGAGCCGGCGACCAGGCCGGCGATCGAGGAGATGAACACGATCGAGCCGCCGCTCTCCATCCGGGGCAACGCCTCGCGGCAGCAGAGCATCGGCCCGCGCAGGTTGACGGCCAGCACCTGGTCCCACTCGTCCGGCTTGACCGAGGCCAGCCCGAGGCCCCCGACCCCGATGCCGACGTTGAGCACCATGCCGTCCAGCCCGCCCAGCTTCTGGGTCGCCTCGTCGATCATGCGGGAAACGTCCGCCTCGCGGGCGATGTCGGCCTCGATCATCACCGCTTCGCCGCCCTGCTGGCTGATCAGGTCCGCCGTGGCCCAGGCGGCGTCACGGCTGCGGTCGGCGACGGCGACGCTGGCGCCTTCGCGGGCGAACAGCAGCGACATGGCCCGCCCGTTGCCCACCGGATCGGTCGCGGCGTCGACGACCTGCTGTCCGCCGCCGACGACGAGGATCCTGCGACCCGCCAGCCGTCCCCGGCCGGGCGCGAGTCCCTGCGATTCCGCGCTCAGCGGGCGGACGTAGCGTTCGGCGTCACTCATGGTGGTCGTTCCCCCTGCCGGCGGAGACTATGCCGCCGCCCGCTTTTGCAGCCGGGCGCGCAGCACGCCCAGAATGGCGATCAGAAGCGCTCCGACGCCGAGAATGATCGGCAGGCCCAGCGCGAAGTCGGCGACCGGCAGGCTCGCGTTGACCAGGGCGTAGCTCCAGCCGTGGTGCGACAGCTCGTTGAAGTCCGACCGCCAGACCGCGTAACCGAGTCCGACGACCGTCAGCAGCACCAGCCAGCCCAGGCCGGTCGCTCGCCGGCGCGGACGCTTCAGCGCCGACACCAGGCCCTCCGGCACGCCGTGCCGCCCCTCGATGTCCTTCTGCAGCGCCTTGGCCGCCATCAGGTGGCCCTGCCAGAGCATGTCGAAAAGGTCGGCGACGCCGGGAACCGGGAAGTCGGACAGCAGCACGTCCAGACCGAGATAACCGGCCATCTTCAGCAGGGTTCCGGCCGAGGCGCCGCCCCGGAGCGCCGTGTAGAGCAGGAAGAGCGCGGCGCCGGAGCTGTAGACGATGCCCGCGCCCGGGATCCACGTCAGGATGCCATCCAGGCCGATGCTGAACGGCCCGATGCCGATCACCCGATCGGACAGCTTCTTGACCGCTTCCGCCGACTTCCAGGCGCTGTGGGCGCGTTCGCTGCTCATGGGACCGGAGCGTATGGGACAAGCAGCGGTTTCCGCCAGCGGTATTGTTGGCGCATGGGCAGCGCGTCGCAACCGGGCCCGCACGGGCTGATCTTGATGAGCGGCGATCGCGGTCGACCTCGACGTTTCTGTTTCCGGGACGGCGCTGGTCATCTAGACCCCTCTGGTGACCCGCAGTCCCGACATCGCTGATCTCCAGGCCCGGATCCTGTCCGGCGATCGCGCGGCGCTGGCCCGGGCGATCACGCTGGTCGAGAGCCGCCGCGGCGACCATCAGGAAGCGGCGCGGGCGCTGCTCGAACGCCTGATGCCGCATACCGGCAAGGCCCAGCGGCTCGGAATCACAGGCGTGCCGGGCGCTGGCAAGTCGACGACCATCGAGGCGCTGGGCGTCAACCTGACCACGGCCGGTCATCGCGTGGCGGTGCTGGCCGTGGATCCCTCGTCCAGCCGGACGGGCGGTTCGATCCTGGGCGACAAGACCCGCATGGAACGGCTGTCCATCGACCCGAACGCCTATATCCGCCCCTCTCCGTCCGGCGGCACGCTGGGCGGCGTCGCCCGCAAGACCCGCGAGGCCATGCTGCTGTGCGAAGCGGCCGGCTTCGATGTGGTGATTGTCGAGACGGTCGGGGTCGGCCAGTCCGAGACGGTCGTGGCCGACATGGTCGACCTGTTCATGGCCGTGCTGATCCCTGGCGGCGGGGACGAGCTTCAGGGCATCAAGAAGGGTCTGATCGAGATCGCCGACCTGATCCTGATCAACAAGGCCGACGCCGATCCGCCCCGGGCCGAACGGTCGGCGCGCGAGTATCGCACGGCGCTGCACATCCTCACGCCGGCCTCGCCGGACTGGACGCCGCCGGTGCTGACCGCCTCGGGCTTGAACAACGCCGGGCTTGACGTGCTGTGGCGACAGATCGAGCGCCATCGCGAAATCATGACCGCCAACGGCGAACGCGCCGCGCGACGGGCCTCGCAGAACGCGCGCTGGATGTGGGCGATGGTCAGCGACCGGCTGGAAACCGCCTTCAGGACCCAGCCTGAGGTCGCCGCGCTCGCGCCGGACCTTGAGGCGCAGGTTCGCGCCGGTCGGCTGCCGGCCTCGACGGCCGCCGACCGGCTGCTGAAGGCCTTCGGACTCGCGGAGTCCGCCTAGTTCGCGGCCTCGGCGTAGCGCCTGGCCTGAGCGATCCAGGCTTCGCGGTCGATACGGCCCATCAGCTTCATGGTCCTGTCGAACGTGGCCACATCGTCAGCGGTCCAGGCGGCGATGTCGGCGAAGCGGGTCACGCCGCGCTCGGCCAGCAGGCCGGCGAGCTTGGGACCGATGCCGGTCAGCTTCGTCAGGTCGTCGGCCACGACCTCGGCGGTCTCGACCACGGCCTCGGGAGCCGCCTCCGCGAACGGCTCGGTCGCAGCCTCGACGACCTCGATCGCGTCTTCCACCAGATCAGCGGTCGCCTCTGTGGTCGCCTCGATCATCTCCGCCGCGACCTCGACAACGGCATCCGTCGCCTCGACCGCCAGCATGACCGCATCTTCGACGGCCTCGATGATCGGGTCGGCGATCTCCGGATCCGGCTCAGGCAGCGGCGCGAGCACCGCCTCCAGATTGGTCGGCTTGAACCAGGCGCGCGCCCAGAACATGGCGGCGCCCGCGGCGGCGGCCCCGGCGAACATCAGCCAGAGCGGCGACGCCATGCCGACCGGCAGGGTCAGGGCTTTCTCGGTTTCGGGGGTGATCAGTTTGGTCATGGGCGGCCTCCGGGGGAGCAGAGCGCTAATTTGTGCGCCGCAACATAACATGGATTTCGCGTTCGCAAGTGCGAAAGATTCTTCAGGTTCCCGTCGACCAGACCTCGGCCTTGCCACCGGCGTCGCCGAGCGTTCCGACCACCCAGGCGCAGATCGCTTCGAGATCGGACTCCACCCCCGCCGGCGCATTGGCGATGACCATGGCGCAGCCGTTCATCTTCATCGGATCAGAGAGCGGCTTCAGTCTGGCCTCGGCGACCAGCAGCGAGGGCGCCGCCGGCTCAACGCGGCGCAGGAAGGCGTCGAAGGTCTCAAGATCCTTCAACGGCAGCCAGACGGCGACACAGGCCCGGGCGTCCAGACCGAGCACCATGTCCAGAGCCTCGGCGATCCGCTCATAGTCATCGGCGCGCTCGAAGGGCGGATCGATGAGCACGAAAAGCCGGCCGCCCTGCCCCGAGGGTCGGTGGGCGGTCACGAAGCCGTCCGCCTGCAGCGCCCGTGCGCCGCGCGTCCGCTCCAGGGTCTGGCTGAGCAGGGCGAAGTCGTCGTCGCGCAGTTCGCAGGCCGTGTAGAGGTCCCGAGCCCTCAGCGCGTCCGCGATCAGGGTCGGCGATCCGGGATAGAATCGTACGCCACCCTCGGGGTTCCCCTTTCGTACGGCGAACTTCAACGCGTCGAACACGGACGGCGCGTCGTCCGCCTGCATGAGCCGGAACACGCCCTGGGCCGCCTCGCCCGTGCGCCGCGCCAGCTCGCCGTCCAGATCGTAGCCGCCGGCGCCCGCGTGCGTATCGACGATCGTCAGGGGCGCGGGGTCCGACATCAGCGCCTCAAGGAGCCGCGTCAGCGTCGCGTGCTTCACGAGGTCGGCGAAGTTCCCGGCGTGGAAGGCGTGGCGATAGTTCACGAAGCGCGTGCTCTCGGTGGGGAAGGAACCGGGGATTTCCTATCACGTTCCCGATCCGCCGAAAGGAGGGCGCGGTGCAGACAACAGACGACCGGGACCTGCCGGCGAACCTTACCTGGTGCAACGACGACGGCCCCGGAATCCGAAGGGACGGCGCTCATCCTGAGTGGTCCTATCACCATGACAACGGCAAGGTCGTGAAGGAGGCCGCCACGCTGGCGCGCATCCGCGGCCTGGCCATCCCGCCGGCCTGGCGCGACGTCTGGATCGCGCCCAAGGCGTCCTGCCACATCCAGGCGACGGGACGCGATGCCCGGGGCCGCAAGCAATACCGCTATCATGCGCGCTGGAAGACGGCCCGGGCCGAGGGCAAGTTCGACCGCATGCTCGCCTTCGCCCGCGCCCTGCCCGCGCTGCGCAAGCGTCTGGACAGCGATCTGCGGCGGCGCGGTCTTCCCCGCGAGAAGGTGCTCGCCGCCGTCGTGCGGATGCTCGAGCTGACCCTGATCCGAATCGGCAACGATGAATACGCGCGCAGTAACAAGAGCTTCGGCCTGACCACGCTGCGAAAGCGTCACCTGACGCTGAACGGCGCCGGCGCGATGTTCACGTTCCGCGGCAAGAGCGGCAAGGACCACTGCACCGGCTTCCACGACCGGCGACTGGCGCGCGTCGTCGGCAAGTGCGCCGAGCTGAGAGGTCAGCGGCTGTTCCAGTATGTCGATGAGGATGGCGTCGCCCAGGCGGTCACGTCCGGCGATGTGAACGACTACCTGCACGAAGTTCTCGGCGCGGACTTCACGGCCAAGGACTTCCGGACCTGGTTCGGCACCCTGGCCGCCGCCAGATCGCTCAGCCAGCAGCCGACGCCTGACGGCGACATCGCCGCGCGACGGGCCTTGAACGCCTGCATCGGGGAGGTCGCGGGACTGCTGGGAAACACCGTGGCGGTCTGCCGGTCCGCCTATGTTCACCCACGGCTGATCGACCTGTTTTCAGCGGGCAGACTCACGCTACGCCCTTGCCTTGAGGGGCGGCGGCTTGAGATCGCCCTGATCCGGCTGCTTGAGGCAGACAGACCCGGGAAGGCCAGCTCGCCCCGCGTTGACTCCCGCTTGGCGAGAAGAACATAATAAGAACGGAGGCGCGTAGATGAATTTTGCTCGGAACGGCAGTCATCGGGTGAAGCCGGCCCTTGAGGTCCGGGAATGGCCCGTAGCCTCGGCGCTGCGCGAGGGCATGCATCTGCGGGCGCGATGCTCCAATCCCCGCTGCGAGCAGGTGGCGGTATTCGACGCGTCGTGGTGGGCGCGAGGTCACGCACCGCTGGATCGGCTGCATATGTTCGAGCGACGGATGCGATGCTCGGTCTGCGGCGCCCGGGAAGCCGGGCTCGAAGTCTGGAGCGGTCCCCAGCCCGGCCGCGACGGTCGCGGGCCCTATCTGTTCTGCTGAACATTAATTCTGCCCGGGTGACCCGACGTCGCCCCTAGCCAGCCCCTTACCCGCGCGTCAGACTGAACACAGATCACATAATGATGTCCGGGGAGGGCACGACGTGGCCGGGACCAAGCTTCGCTTCGGGGCGTTCATCGCTCCATTCCATCCGCTCAACGAGAATCCGACGCTCGCGCTCGAGCGCGACATCGAGCTTGTCCAGCACATGGATCGCCTCGGCTATGACGAGGCCTGGATCGGAGAACACCATTCCGCTGGCTATGAGTTGATCGCCAGTCCGGAATTGTTCATTGCGACCGTCGCGGAGCGCACGAAACACATCCGGCTCGGCACCGGCGTCGCCTCCCTCCCCTACCATCATCCGTTGATGCTCGCCGACCGCATCAACCAGCTCGATCACATCACCCGAGGCCGGGTGATGTTCGGGGTAGGCCCCGGCGCGTTGCCGTCCGACGCCTTCATGATGGGCATCCCTGTCAGCGCGCAGCGTGACCGCATGGATGAGGCTATCGACGTGCTGGTGCCGCTGCTGCGCGGCGAACAGGTGACCAGGAAGACCGACTGGTTCGAGCTGAATGAAGCGCGTCTGCAGATGACGCCTTACAGCCGGCCATCCGTCGAGATCTGCGCAGCGAGCCAGGTCTCGCCGACCGGCGCGTCGGCGGCGGGCCGTCACGGGCTGGGGCTGCTGTCCATCGGCGCGACGCAGAGCGGCGGCTTTAACGCCCTCGCCTCCAACTGGGCCATCGCCGAGGAAAAGGCTCGCGAGACGGGCAACACCATGGACCGTTCCGGCTGGCGCCTGGTCGGGCCGATGCATATCGCGGAAACGCGGGAACAGGCCCGCGAGGACGTCCGGTTCGGCCTCCAGAACTGGCTGTACTACTTCCAGGAAGTCGCGGCCTTGCCGCTGGCGCCGCAGGATGGCAGCGACCCGGTTGACGCGCTCATCGCATCGGGAATGGCGGTCATCGGCACGCCTGACGACGCCATCGCCCAGATCGAGCGGCTCCAGAAGCAATCGGGTGGCTTTGGAGCCTTCCTGTTCATGGACCACAACTGGGCTGAGTGGGACCGCAAGAAGAAGTCCTACGAGCTGATGGCCCGCTACGTGGTCCCGAAGTTCCAGGGTCTGAACGAGAACCGCGAAGCGTCGCTGAAGTGGGCGGCCGAGAACCGGCCACGGTTCATCGGCGAGGCCATGGCCGCCGTCGGCGCGCGCGTGGCCCAGCATATTCAGGAGAAGGGGGTGGACAACATCCGCCCCGAGATCCTCGAAGCGATGGGCATGGGCAAGAAGCCCGCCAGCGAATAGCTGGCCTCTGTCCTGTGTCGGGCGCCTTCGGAATGGATGTGCCGGAGCCCTTGGACTCTGGCGCGCCATGAGCGCCGACATGAAACCTGCCGGCTAAGGGCCGGGCGCTCCGCCCAGGAGTCGGCCGATCAGAGAGCGTCTCGGCGCGGCTTCGTTGTTCAACTGGCGCGCGGTTTCCTCAAGAACCTTGCGGCGCGCGGTCCGATTGGACGGGCGAGCCGCCTTTTCCCGGGCGACCTGCGCGGCGGCCTCGCCGTGCAGCTTGCGCAAGATCTCGATCTCGATCTGCACCTCGCGATCGAAGGCGCTACGCCTTGCTCTATGGCCGAACATTAGGTCCCCTTGGCTGCCGACAGCCTGGTTACTGGAGGCGGGACCATTCCTCAAAATGGAGGTGTGAACAACCGCTCAGCGAACGCTGGTCAGCAAAATTCACAGAGTTTGTTCAACTACAAGCCCAGACCCCGCCGCCGTTCACCCAATGCGCGCGCCGGTCGATGGTTGCGCTCGATCAGCTACGAGGACGGATATCCTTGAGGATGGTCCGGGCCGCGTTATGGCCGGGCGCGCCCGTGACGCCGCCGCCCGGGTGGGTCCCCGCGCCGCACATGTAGAGTCCCGGTACCGGTGAGCGGTAGGCGCCGTGCCCGAGCACGGGTCGCGCCGAGAACAGCTGGTCCAGGCTGAGCGCGCCGTGGAAGATATCGCCGCCGATCAGACCGAAGTCGCGCTCCAGATCGAGCGGGCTTTTCACCTGCCGGCCGATGACCGACGCTTTGAAGCCGGGCGCCCACCGGTCGACGGTGTTGATCATCAGGTCGGCGACCTCGTCCCGACAGTCATCCCAGCTCCGTCCGCCTGGAAGCGTCGGCGCGACGTGCTGGCAGAAGAGGCTGGCGACGTGGCGCCCCTCGGGCGCCAGGCCGTCGTCGAGCATTGAGGGAATGAGCATCTCGACAATCGGCTCCCGCGACCAGCCGTCCCGGCGGGCGTCGAGAAAGGCCCTGTCCATGTAGGCCAGGTCGGGCGCCATGATGATGCCGGCGGTCAGGTGGTCGCCGACCTCTGGCAACGCGGTAAACCGCGGCAGCTCCGAGAGGGCCACGTTCATCCGGAACGTGCCGGAACCCGAGCGGTACCGCCCGATCCGCTCCCGGAAGTCCGTCGGCAGCAAGGCAGGGTCAAGCAGTCGCTCGAAGGTGATCTTCGGATGGGCGCCGGACACGACGGCGCGCGCCTCCAGCACCTGGCCGGAGTCGGTCACGACGCCCGTCGCCCTGCCCCGCTTCGTAAGGATCTCGGCGACGCCTTCACCCGTCCGGATCTCGACACCCTTCTCCCGGCACGCCGAGGCCATGGCCTGGGTGATCGCCCCCATGCCGCCGATGGCATGGCCCCAGGCGCCCTTCTTGCCGTTCACCTCGCCGAACACATGGTGCAGCAGCACATAGGCCGAGCCCGGCGAGTAGGGGCTGGCGTAGTTGCCGACGACGCCGTCGAAGCCGAGCACCGCCTTGATCGGATCACTCTCGAACCAGCCGTCCAGCCAATCGCCCGCCGACTGCGAGAAAAGGGCGAGCAAGTCGCGGCGAGCCGTCACATCCAGTCGCGCGAGCCGCTGGCTCAGGCCGGCGCTCTTCAGCAGTTCCGGAAGGACGGCGGTGATCCCGCCCTCCACCATGTTGGGCGGTGTTTCAAGGATCACGGCGCGCAGGACATCGGCGATAGCCCCAAGTCTGGCGTCATAGGCGTCGAGCCGCTCGGCGTCTCGCGTCGAATACCTGGCGACCTCCCCCTTGGTGCGCCCCTCGCCGGTCAGCAGGTAGCCGTCGTCACGCGGCAGGAAATTGGCGGCGCGTCGCTCGACGATCCTCAGGCCGTGCCTGGACAAATCGAGATCGGCGATGACCTTGGGATTGAGAAGGCTGACCGTGTAGCTGGCCACCGAATTGCGGAAGCCGGGATGGAACTCCTCGGTCACCGCCGCGCCGCCGACGACGGTTCGCCTGTCCAGCACAGTGACCTTCAGACCTGCCGAGGCAAGGTAGAAGGCGCAGACAAGTCCGTTATGGCCCGCCCCGATAACGACGACATCGGTCATCCGCTCTCGCCCAGGAAGGCGATGATATCGCTGAACGCAGCCCGGTCCTCGAGCAGAAACATGTGACCACCCTCGTACCAGCGCAGGCGCGATCCCCGGATGCGGCTCGCCATGGCTTCCTGGGAGGCCGGCGCGGCCAGGTCGTCATGGCGGCCGGCGCAGATCAGAGTGGGGACATCGATCTCCGGCAGGCGGTCCCAGACGTCGTGGCCGGCGCGCGCCTGCAGTTGGAGCGCGGCGCCGAGCTGTCGCCGGGGCTCGTCGGCCCAGGGATCGTCGGCCGCCATTCTCACCAGCATCTCGTACTGCTCGGGATGCGCCGCCGCCCAGGCGCCGTCCCGCCGCCGATCGGAGATCGGGATCATGTGCCGGGCCCGCGCTTCGGGGGCCAGTCCGGCGAGAGTGTGCAGCGGCCAGGACGATCCCCCCGCGCCTCCCGGGGAGGTGCAGCACAGGACAAGGCGCTCGATCCGGCCCGGATGCCGCACAGCCAGGTTCTGGGCCACCATGCCGCCGAAAGAAACGCCGACCACATGGGCGCGGGCCCAGTCCAGCTCGTCCAGCACCGCCGCCGCGTCATCAGCATAGTCGGCCATGCTGTAGGGGCCGTCGGGCTTGTCGCTCTGGCCCAGACCGCGCTGGTCGTAGACGACGGTGTCGAAATGCTTCGGCAGCGGCCCGTCCATCACGCCGGGCTTGCGGCGCAGGTCGCCCCCGGTGCCGGAGATGAACAGCAGCGGCGCGCCATCGCCCCGGCGTTCGGACCAGATGTTCAGTCCATTGATCTGCAGGTAAGCCATGGTCTCGTCTCTCATGACCGGCCGCGCCGTGAAAGGGCCTGACAGTTCAGACTGGATCAAGACGTCGATGCGGCTCCTCAGGCAGGTCGACAACAATAATGTCGCCCGACCGAACCAGGCCGTCGACCAGAACCACGCCCATGACGCCGGCCTTGCGGATCAGGCCGTCGTCGGATCCGCGCTCCAGCGTCGCCTGCATCAGGCCGGGCCGAAAAGCGTCGAGTTGGCTACAGGGGTTACGCAGACCGGTGATCTCCACGACCGCGCTCGCTCCCAGCCGCAGGCGCGCGCCCGTCGGCAGCGCCAGGAGGTCGAGGCCCCGGGTGGTGATGTTCTCGCCCATGTCGCCGGGCGACACCGCGAGCCCTTGGAGGCCCAGGGCATCGTGCAACTCGGCATGGATCAGGTGGACCTGGCGCAGGTTGGGCTGGGACGGGTCGCGGGCCACGCGCGAGCGGTGGCGGACGGTCACGCCAGCGTGGCAGTCGCCCTCGACGCCCAGGCCCGCGACCAGCGTGATTTCGGACGTGGGCGCCTTTGAGAAGGCGTGCCGGTCGCTGCGGCCGACCGAGACAACGCGGGCCTCGGTCAGGGCTGCCTCGCCCGGGCCTTGAGGGTGAAACCTGGCGGCGCGCCGGGCTCGACATGGTCCGGGTGGTACATGTCCATGTAGATCAGGCTCTCGGCCGGCTCGGCGTCGCCGCCGCAGCTGACCCGGTATCCGTCGATGATCGAGCCGAACACGCCCGGACCGAAGTTGCCGACCCGCTCGAACTTCGGCGCCTTGCCATCAGCGCACCGAAGGCGGCGCAGGTAGGAGTGCTGGCCCTGCGGCATGCTCACGCGGACGGCGTTCTCCTTGCTGCCGAGCGGGTGGCGGGACGCCTCGGCGATCGCCGCCTCCAGCCGGGAGCCCTTCAGACGGCCACCGCCGAGCAAGTCGGCCAGATCATCCAGCGTATCGTCACCGGCCGCCGCGCCCGTTGGCGTCGAGGCGTCCTCCCAGGCCATGGCCGGCAAAGGACCTGCGCAGACGACAGCCGCGGCGGCGAGCAGGGTCAGCAATTGCCTCATCGACAGGGCCTCCGGAGCAGGTCGCGACGGTCCCGCCATTCAGCGACGAGATCAAGGCCTGGTCCCCGACGGACGAGCCCGAAACGACAAAACCCGCCAAGCCTGAGCCTGACGGGTTTTGTAGAAAGTTTGGTTGCGGGAGCAGGATTTGAACCTGCGACCTTCAGGTTATGAGCCTGACGAGCTACCGGGCTGCTCCATCCCGCGGCAAATCGGGCAGACATCGTAAAGGAAGGGTCAGTCAGACTTTCAATGTATCCCTTCGGCGGACCTGGCGGCGACCTACTCTCCCGCGCCTTAAGACGAAGTACCATTGGCCCTGGGGGACTTAACGACCGAGTTCGGAATGGGATCGGGTGGGGAACCCCCGGCATAGCCACCAGGTCGGCGGAAGGGATACATTGAAACCCGCATCATTTCAGATGCGAGTGTGAAGACATCATCGAAAGGCAAACAATTATTAGAGTGCGCTTCATGAGTTCAACTAAGAACGATCAAGCCTATCGAGCGATTAGTACCAGTAAGCTGCATGCCTCGCGGCACTTCCACACCTGGCCTATCAACGTAGTAGTCTACTACGGCTCTCAGCGAAGCCTTGTTTTGAGGTTAGTTTCCCGCTTAGATGCTTTCAGCGGTTATCTATTCCACACTTAGCTACCCTGCTGCGCGGCTGGCGCCACGACAGGTCCACCAGAGGTGTGTCCATCCCGGTCCTCTCGTACTAGGGACAGATCCTCTCAAGCTTCGTACACCCACGGCAGATAGGGACCAAACTGTCTCACGACGTTCTGAACCCAGCTCACGTACCACTTTAATCGGCGAACAGCCGAACCCTTGGGACCTAC
>JAUSPV010000173.1 GCA_030652755.1 Caulobacter sp.
AATCGAATATCGATAAAGAGTGTGTGTCCCCGATTGCGAGGTCAGACCCGTGGCCCTGTCTTCCCCCCTGAAGCCGACGTCCCGACCGATTGAGCTTCGGGTCAAGGAGGTCGGCCAGCTCTTCCACACGCTCGATCCGCTGCCGTTTCGAGAAAGGGACCTGGACGCCGCCGTCGAGGCCTATGTGGTTGGATGGGCGCGAGAGCTTCCGGGCGATCGCGCGATCAACATCGTTGTCCACCTGCCCAAGGAAGAAGCGGAGCATGAGGACGCGGGCCACATCGGCGATGCGATGCGCAACTACTTCGCCTATCGCGCCGAGGTCGTCGGCTGGGATCTCAAGGAACTGTTCCGCGTTGGACGGGTCTCCTTGTTGATCGGTCTTGGCGTCCTGGCCACCTGCGTGGTGGCGGCCAGGCTCGTCGGAAGCGCGCTCGGCCCCGGATATCTCGGCGGGTTCTTCAATGAAGGCCTGATCATTCTCGGCTGGGTGGCGAACTGGCGGCCCGTCCAGATCTTTCTCTATGACTGGTGGCCGCTGGCGCGCCGCCGCCGCCTTTTCCGCCGCCTGGCGACGGCCGGCATCGAGCTGAGAAGCTACTGAAAATCCCGGTGCGCGCCCTTCGGGGCGGAAAAATACGGGGGCAGGAGCAGTATTCCCTTGTGTTCCCGCCGTGCCAGCCTCCCGGGACGGCCCGTCGCGCGCGCATCGTCGTTCCCGGAAGTCCTCACCACGTGACGGCGCGCGGTAATCGCCGGCTCAGAAACGATCCCCGATATCAGCGAGTGTGTATCCGCCATCCCGGACGTGATTGTAGTTGATAACCTGCTGACCTGCGGCTTCGGCCGCAAGGCAGAGGTCCAGATCATCGCTGAGAAGCGTCGCATTGTTGGCGATCAAGGTCAGAACCACCACATCAGTCAGACCCAAGCGCGAATAGGCCGCGTGCTCCATGGCGACACCGCTTGCAATGTGCCGTTCTTCGATGACTTGAGTAAGCGCCTTGAGTTTGGCGGCTGCCATCCCCCGAAGTGGTTCAGCAGCATAGCGCACGAGGTTCGAGGCCTCGGCCAGCACATGCGGGCAAGCGATAACCGTCTGAAATGAGCCGCAGATTGCCGTTACGTTCGCAAAATCTTCCGGCGAATAGGCTCTCGTCCGTTTGTGGCGTTCGATGTTCAGTGGCCCGGTGGCTCCAACGGCCAGCAGACACAGGACATTCGAATCGACCAGCAGCGTCGTCACGCCGCGAATTCAGAAGCCCTGTTCCTGACGGAAAGGACCTCTCCAGTGGCGTCGGACACTTCCACGATCTTGTAAGTACGTCTGTAGCTCGGCGCCTGTAACGCAGCGGCGAACGGCGCATTCTGACTATCCCAGCGGCGCGAAAAGCCGACCGTGACGTCCCAGGTCAGGGTCTTGTCATCGTAGGAGATTTCTTCAAGTCCGATGTTCAGAACACCTTCGTCAGAGAAGATGTCCTGCACATAGGCCTTGGCGGTCTTGATTGCTGACTTCGCGTCCATGGCGACCTCGTTGAGCCGATATAGGATGGCGCAACCATAGCGGCAACGGAAGGCCCTTCTGGCCTACCGGATAACCCGCGCGCCCTTGCCCTTCATCACGGCCTCGACCTCGGCGGCGCGGACCATGGAGGTGTCGCCGGGGGTCGTCATGGCCAGGGCGCCGTGGGCGGCGCCGTACTCGACGGCGGCCTGGGGGCCCTTGCCCTCCATGAAGCCGTAGGCCAGGCCCGAGGCGAAGCCGTCGCCGCCGCCGACCCGGTCGTAGATCTCCAGGTCGTTGCGCTCCGTCGACTGATAGAACTGGCCGCCGGCGTAGAGGATCGCCGACCAGTCGTTGATGCTGGCGGTCCTGGCGTTGCGCAGCGTCGTGGCCGCGACCTTGAAGTTGGGGAACTGGGCGACCGCCGTCTCGATCATTGTCTTGAAGTTGGTCGGGTCGATCTCGCTGATGTGCTCGTCCAGGCCCTCGACCTCGAAGCCGAGGCAGGCGGTGAAGTCCTCCTCGTTTCCGATCATCACGTCGACGTACCGCGCGATCTCGCGGTTGATCTTCTGGGCGCCGGGCTTGCCGCCCTGGCTCTTCCACAGCGAGGCGCGGTAGTTGAGGTCGTAGCTGACGATCGTGCCGTACTTGCGGGCCACCTCGACCGCCTCGATGACGGCCTCGGCGGTGTTGCTGGCCAGGGCCGCGAAGATGCCGCCGGTGTGGAACCAGCGCACGCCTTCCTCGCCGAACAGCTTTTCCCAGTTCACCTCGCCGGGGCGGATCTGCGAGGCGGCGCTGTGGCCGCGGTCGCTGCAGCCGAGGGCCGGGCGGACGCCGAAGCCCTTTTCGGTGAAGTTCAGGCCCACGCGGGTGTTGCGGCCGAGGCCATCGAACTCGCGCCAGACCACGTGGCTCATGTCCACCCCGCCCTGCATGATCAGGTCCTCGGTGAGCCAGCCCAGGTCGTTGACCGGCAGAGCCGTGACCACCGTCGAGCGCTTGCCCCAGCATTTGCGCATGGCGCGGGCGACGTTGTACTCGCCGCCGCCTTCCCAGACCTGGAAGGACCGGGTGTTGCGGACCCGGCCGTGGCCCGGATCGAAGCGCAGCATCACCTCGCCGAACGAGGCGCAGTCCCAGCGGGTCTCGCTCGCCGGGCGGATGTTCAGAACGTTGTCAGTCGTCACGTCAGCTCTCTTCGGATGCTCGCGATGAGGTCCACGGTCTTGCGCACCCGGTCCTCGATCCCTTTCCAGTCGCCCGCCTTGAGCAGGTCGTTCGTGATCAGCTTGCTGCCCATGCCGGCCGCGACGATGCCGGCGCCGAACCATTCGCGCAGGCTCTTCTCGTCGGGGTCGACGCCGCCGGTGGGCATGATGCGGGTCCAGGGCATCGGCCCCAGCACGTTCTTGACGAAGGTCGGGCCGCCGACGCTCTCGCCGGGGAAGACCTTGACGATCTCGCAGCCCAGCTCCTGGGCGTACGAAATCTCCGAAGCCGAGCCGCAGCCCGGGCTGTAGGGGATCATGCGGCGATTGCAGACCTTCGCCACATCGGCGTTGAGGATCGGCCCGACGACGAAGCGGGCGCCGTTGGCGATGTAGATACCGGCGGTCGGGGCGTCGACCACGCTGCCCACGCCCATGATCACGCTGGGGTCGGCCCTGGCGAAGTGGCGGGCGACGTCGAGGAAGACGTGGCTGGCGAAGTCGCCGCGGTTGGTGAACTCGATGCATCTGGCCCCGCCGTTGGCGCAGGCCTGGATGACGTTGACGCAGGTCTGGGCGTCCGGGTGGTAGAAGACGGGGATGACCCCCTGCCCCATCATCGCGGTCAGGACGGTCATGCGGTCGTGGGTCATCTGGGCATCTCCTGGAGCCGGTCAGGGTCGAACGGGCGCATTCGACCGGGCCCCCTTACCTTAAGCAAGCGGCGGACGCAGGCCACGGCGCGGCAGCCCGTCCGGCATCACAGTGTGGTCAGGACCCCTCCCGCCGCGCGAGGCGAAAAAACGGGGGCCGAGCGAGCCCGGCCCCCAGTCCGCGCAAGGAGAGTGGCTCAGAAGTTGTAGCGGAAGCCGACGAAGAACTGGCGTCCGGTGCGGTGGTAAACGGAGGGTCTGTCGCCCGACGAGGAGACGTACTGGTCGTTCCACGCGTCGGTGAGGTTCAGGCCCTCGACGGTGAAGGTCAGGGCGTCGTTGAACTTGAAGGAGGCCGAGGCGTCCACGTTCAGGGTTTCGCGCTTGCCCTCGACGTCGTTCAGGTTGGTCGCTCCGGCCACGGCGCTGCTGTTGCGACCCGGGACCGTCTGCAGGTAGTCATCCCGATAGGCGGCCGACACGCGGGCGCTGAACCGCTCGTCCTCGTAGTAGAGGGTGGCGTTGTAGGCGCGCGGCGACAGGTTCACCAGTTCGTCGGTGATCCGGGCGAGGCTGGTGGCCGACACCGCGTACTCGATCTCCGACTGGACGCGGGTGTAGTTCAACACCATCCCGAAGTTGTCGAAGGGCGCGGGCAGGAAGGTGAAAGGCTGCTGATAGCTGATCTCGAAGCCCTTCAACGGCCCGCCCGGCGTGTTGATCGGGCTGGTGATGTCATAGGACGTCGAGGCATCCTGGCCCACCGGCAGGAGGGACAGCGGAAGGCCTGTCGTGCCGAACGCGCGGCTCTCGCGCAGGGTCTGGATGTAGGTTTCGATGTCCTTGTAGAACACCGCGACCGACAGCAGGGATTCCGGCGCGAAATACCATTCCAGACTGAGGTCGTAGGTCTTGGCCTCGAAGGGGTCCAGGAACGGGTTGCCGGTCGTCACGGTGCGGGCGGCCGTGTTGACTGTGCCGCCGGGCGAGAGACTGGGCAGCTGGGGCCGGGCCATGACCTTGGCCGCGCCGAAGCGCAGCAGCAGATTATCGGTCAGGTTCAGCGCCAGGTTCAGGGACGGCAGAACGTTCTCGTACTTGTTGGTCACCGTCACTTCGGTGCCGCCGCCGGTCGCAAGATAGCCGCTCGCCTCGATCTCGGTCTTGACGTAGCGCAGGCCGAAGTTGCCGCGGAAGGGCATGCTGAACAGTTCGGTGCGGAAATCGGTCTGGACGTAGGCGGTGGTCGCCTCCTCCATCGCCGAGCGGTTGTTGCCGCGCGCGCTGCCGTTGGTCGGGCCGAACAGGGTGAAGTCGCCCCCGGTCACGCCGGTGTTGCAGTTGCAGTAGATGTTGAACAGCGAGGCGATCTTGCCGACGTCCGGGATCACCCAGGAGCTGTGCAGGCCGCCCGAGCTGAAGCCGGTCAGCCGGCTGGTGATGTCGGCGACCGTAACGCCGGCCGGGAGGGCCGGGACCGAGGTTTCAGTGGCGCGCCGGAACTCGAAGGAGTCGAACTCGAACTTGGCCCAGTTGAGGCCGCCCTTCAGCGTCCAGGATTCAGCCAGGTCATAGACCAGGTCGAAGCGGGCGGTGGTGTAGGTGTTGTCCACGCCCTGCGGACGGATGCGAATCTCGGTGCCGGTCGCGCCGGCGGGCGGCGAACTGATCCACTGCCAGTTGGCCGCATTCGCCGGATCGAAGCCGTAGTCCAGCGTCGGCTGGCGATCATCGCCCCGGAAGTCCCAGGAGTAGCCGTCGACGTCGAGGCGGTCGACCGTGACCGTCGTCTGCAACGGGTTGCGGAACACCGACTCCGCCCGGCCGCCGGTGAAACTGCCGCGCAGGCGTTCAGTGAACTCGTGCTCGACCTGGAAGGTCCACTGGGTGAAGGCGGTCGACAGCTGGTCGAAGCGGGACTCCGATCGCACATCGACATCGTCGAACAGGCCGTAGACGAGATTGCCGGCGCCATTGACCTCGGCGGCCAGCACGTCGGTCGCGCCGATGCCCTGGGCGCCGGTGCGGCTGAAGGAGAGCGACTCCAGGAAGTCTTCCTGGCGCGTCGAATCGAGCTTGGCGTACAGCACGTCGACGCTGAAGGTCGTCGAATCCCAGGGCCGGTACTGCAGGGCCAGGGTCGAGCCAAAGCGCTCCTGCGCGTGGGTCAGCCGGCCGTAGCGCGGAATCCGCGGACGGTAGATGCTGTCGGCCGGCCGGGCGGGGCCGGCGTTGGACGCGGCGCGGTCACACAGGGCGGCCGCCGCGACGACGCACGACTGGAACCCGCCGCTGGTGAAGCCCGAGTCCGACCAGCGCACCGAGCTGAAGCCTTCTTCGTAGAGATTGCGCTCACTGTAGGCGATCGAGAACAGCAAGCCCCATGTGCCGTCGTCGGTCTGGTCGCTGAACATGAAGGCGCCGCGCGGATCCCAGTTTTCCGAGAGCGAGCTGTAGCCGTACTGGCCGGCCAGGGTGATGACCCGGTCCTTGAAGTCGAACGGCCGCGAGGTGCGCAGATCGACGGTGGCGCCGAGCGAGCCTTCCTCGACTTCGGCCGCCTGGGTCTTGCGCACCGTGATGCTGTTGAACAGCTCCGAGGCAAAGATGTTGAAGTCGAACTGGCGCGTGCGGTTGGCGCCGCCCGAACTGTCTGTCCCGCCCGTGGTGGCCAGGGCCTGGATGCCGTTGATGCGGATGCGGGTGAAGTCAGATCCCAAGCCGCGCACGGTGATCGAGCGGCCTTCGCCCGCGTCGCGGTCGATCGAAACGCCCGGAATGCGCTGGATCGCCTCGGCGAGGTTGAGATCGGGGAAGTCGGCGATGTCTTCCGCCTTGATCGAGTCGACGACGGCCGTCTCCTCGCGCTTGGCGGCTATGGCGCTGGCCAGGCTTCCCCGGAAGCCGGTCACCACGACTTCCTCGACCTCGGTGGAGTCCTGAGCCTGGGCGGCGCCCGCCGCGAACAGACTTGCGGCGATGACCGCCATCGACGCGCCGAAGCGCAGCCGGGTACGACGCGAAAGATGAACCTTCGTCACGACTATAACCTCCCCTTTTGGCGCGCCCGGCGATCTGTATCGCCGCCGGATTGATTGTCGCCAGTCAGGCCTTGCCGCGCACCTCGGTCAAGAAGCCTGTGACACCGGTGTCATTCCTGAGTGAATCGCGTTTGACACCGGTATCATTCATAGGGATACCGTAACTTCACCGTCGCTGACAAGACATGATCTGCCACGGAGTGGTCACTTTCCCGCCTCAGGCGAACAGAGGCGGCCGCGCACAGGCCGATTTGGGAGATTTCCTTGCCGTACAAGGCCCTGCTGATCACCGCCGCGATCCTGACCGGGACCGGCGCCCCGACCCCGGCCGTCAATGTGCTGGCCTTCCCCGGCGCCGAAGGGTTTGGACGGTACGCCGCCGGCGGTCGCGGCGGCGCGGTGCTGCGGGTCACCAGCCTGGCCGATTCCGGCCCCGGCAGCCTGCGCGCGGCGATCGAGGCCGCCGGCGCCCGGACGGTCATCTTCGACGTCGGCGGCACGATCACCCTCGCCTCGCCGCTGAAGATCAGCCGCGCCAGGATCACCCTCGCCGGTCAGACCGCGCCGGGCGACGGCATCACGCTGCGGGGCCAGCCGCTGATCATCGCCGCCGACGACGTCATCGTCCGCTACATCCGCGTGCGGCTGGGCGACGAGACCGGCGTCCAGGACGACGCGATCAACATCACGGGCGGCCGCCGCATCATCCTGGACCACGTCTCGGCCAGCTGGTCGGTGGACGAGACCCTGTCGGCCGGCAGCCGCTACAGCCCGCCCGAGAGCGGCGTCCACGACCTGACCGTCCAGTGGTCGCTGATCGCGCAGTCGCTCACCGACTCGATCCACGACAAGGGCCGCCACGGCTACGGCAGCCTGATCCGCGGCGGCCATGGGGCGCGGTTCAGCTGGCTGAACAACCTGTGGGCCGACCATCAGGCGCGGATGCCGCGCCCCGGCAACTACAATGGACGCGACCTCGATCCGCTGGGCGGGTTCTTCGAGTTCCGGGGCAACGTCTTCTCCAACTGGGGCGGCTCGCGGGCCGGCTACAATGCCGACAAGGACGCGCTGGTCGCCTACGACTTCGTCGGCAACTGGTATCAGGCCGGGCCCGACAGCGACGGCGCCCTGGCCTTCTGCGAGGAAAACGCCGGGTCGCGCGCCTTCTTCGAGGGCAACGCCATGAACGGCATGGTTCCGGCCGATCCCTGGAGCCTGGTCGGCTGCACGCCGCCGCCTGGCTACCGGGCGAGCGCTCCGCTGGCCGACTCGGGCGCGCGCACGCCCTCCCCGGCCCTCACTTACGAGCGCGTGCTGGCCGGCGCGGGCGCCTCGAAGGTGCGCGACACGGTCGACGAACGGATCGTGGCCGGCGTGCGAAGCCGCACCGGCCGGCTGATCAACAGCCAGCGCGACGTCGGCGGTTGGCCGGTGCTGAAGGGTGGTCCCGCCTGGGTCGACAGCGACGGCGACGGGATGCCGGACGACTGGGAGCGCGCGAACGGCTTCGATCCGAAAGACGCCTCGGATGGCGCGAAGGACCGCGACGGGGACGGGTTCACCAACCTTGAGGACTGGCTGAACGGGCTCGTCTCGGGGACAGGTTAAGATGTCCCTTGGGACACCTTAACCTGTCCCCGAA
>JAUSPV010000276.1 GCA_030652755.1 Caulobacter sp.
CACCCGCAAGGGCGGCGTGACGGACATCTGTACGGAGTAGGGTCTGGCGCCGCAGCACCGGGGACATTTTAAGATGTCCCTTGGGACACCTTAAACTGTCCCCGATTCTCTCGGAGCCTGCCGCGCCATGAACCCCTTCACCCACCACCCGAACGCTGTCGGCGAGAGCTACGGCCAGCATTTCGGCGTGGCGACGAAGTTCGGCGTGACCATGATCGTCGGCGGCGTCGGCGCGATCCTGCACGGCGTCTTCCCTTGGATGTTCGAGACCACCGGCAGCCGGACGGTGAAGACCCTCTACCACCAGATCACCGGCCGCGGCCCGACGCAGCTCGGCGCGGACGAGTGGGAAGGGGCGGGGGTCTGATCCCAAAGCTGTCACCCCGGACAGCCGCAGGCTGATCCGGGACCCAGGCGAGGCCGTGCGCCCGCTTCTGGGTCCCGGCTCTCCGCTCCGCTCCGGCCGGGATGACACTAGGGGTTTCGCCCCTTCTCTCCCGCGATCCACCGGTCGATCCGCGCTTCCAGCAGGTCCATCGGCAGCGGGCCGGCCAGCAGCACCGCGTCGTGGAAGCGGCGGACATCGAACGTCTCGCCCAGCGCCGCCTCGGCCCGGGCGCGGACCTCGACGATCTTCATCTCGCCGATCTTGTAGGCCAGCGCCTGGCCGGGCCAGGAGATGTAGCGGTCCAGCTCGACCTCGATGTTCAGCGGCGACAGGGCGCTGTTGTCGGTGAAACAGGCCTTGGCGCGGTCGCGGGTCCAGCCCATCCAGTGCATGCCGGTGTCGGCCACCAGCCGGCAGGCGCGCCACATCTCGTAGCTGAGCCGCCCGAACCGCTCATAGGGCGTCCGGTAGATGCCCATCTCGATGCCGAGCTTCTCCGAGTACAGGCCCCAGCCCTCGGTGAAGGCGGTCATGTCGGCGTCGCGGCGGAAGGCGGGAACGTCCTCCAGTTCCTGCGACAGCGCGATCTGCAGGTGGTGGCCGGGCACGGCCTCGTGCAGCGTCAGGGCCGGCAGCTCGTACAGCGCCCGCTGGTCCAGCGCATAGGTGTTGACCATGTAGCCGCCGGCGATGCCCAGCCGGGGGCTGCCCGAGAAGTAGCGCCCCGTCGTGTAGGTCGGCGCGATCTCCGCCGGCACCGGCCGCACGCCGTAGGGCAGACGCGGCAGGACGCCGAAGAAGCGCGGCAGCTGGTCGTCGGCCCGTTTGGCGATCTCGCTGGCCTTCTCCAGCAGGTCCTCCGGCGTCTGGGCGTAGAACTTCGGATCGCTGCGCAGGTAGGCGAGAAACTCGGCATGCGTGCCGGTGAAGCCGGTCTGGGCGCGGATGGCGTCCATCTCGGCCCGGATGCGCGCCACCTCCTTTAGGCCAATGGCGTGAATCTCGTCGGGCGTCAGGCGGGTGGTGGTGAAGCGGCGGGCCAGCCAGGCGTAGTAGGCCTTGCCGTCCGGCAGGGTGGCGGCGCCCAGGCCGGGCCGCGCGGCGGGCAGGTATTCCTTTTCCAGGAAGGTCACGAACCGGGCCTGGGCCGGGCGCAGGCCGTCGCGGACCAGCGCCGTCGCCCGCGCCTTCAGGGCCGCCTTGTCGGCGTCGGAAACGGTCCCCGGCAGCCGGTCCAGCGCCGCGAGCGTCGGGTCGGCCTCGACCGGGGCGGCGGCGGCCTTGCGGGCCTGGGCCAGCGCGATGTCGGCGATCGGCCGCGGCTGGGTGAACTTCGTCCTCACCCCGCGTCGGGCGTTGTCGGTGTTGCTGGCGTACCAGCCGGGCAGGGCCGCGACCCGCTTCAGCCAGGCTTCGGCGTCGGCCTTGCCGGTCATCGGCGCCGTCTGGGCCATGTAGGCGATGTAGCCGTCCCAGGAATCATCGCTGGAGAAGGCCAGCCGCCCGGTGTCGAAGGCGATGGCCTGCAGCTGGCCGTCGATGACCCGGTCGAGGAAGGCGTGGTTGAGCTTGCCGTCCTCGTCCAGGCCCCGGGGGTCGATGGCGGTCAGCCGGACCCGGAAGGCGCTCAGCGCCGTCTTGCGCCGCGCGTCGGCGGCCTGCGACACGTCCGGCAGCCTCGACAGCGCCTCGACATCGCCGTCGGCGCCGGCCGACAGCGGGTCCTCGGCCTTCCGCCAGGCCTCGTAGTCGACGATTAGCGTGGTCAGCGCCGCCTGCTCGGCCGAGGCGCCGGGCGGCGGCGTCAGGGCGGCCGGCGTGGCGGCCGGCTGGCGCGCCATGGCGGCTGAGCCAAGGGCCAGAACGCTGGCGGCCAGCAGCAGGACGGCGGTGTTGCGACGGATCATCGGTGCTCTCCCCAGGGGTCGGGCGGCAGGCTGCATCCTGCGGCGGGCGAGGGCAAGCCGGGGGGCTGCCTCTGCCAGTCCTCCCCGCTCGCGGGGAGGAGGACCATGCGGAGCATGGTGGAGGGGTAGCGCCGGCGCCGGACGGCTGACGCCGCAAGGCGCCCCGTTCTGATCCTCCCGTGCCGTCCCCTCCGACCCGGCTCCGCCGGGCCACCTCCCCCTCGCTTCGCTCCGGGGAGGAACGACGGTTATCCCTCCAGTCCGTCCCCCAGCGCGTCCAGCGCCGCTTCCATGGCGCTCTCCAGCACCGGCCGCAGCCGTCCCGCCCGCGCCGCGTCGATGCGGTTGTCGGGTCCCAGGTGGGTCGACTTGGCCAGCTCCATTTGGATGGCGTGGACGCCCTTCTCCGGCGCGCCGTAGGTCCGCGTGATGAAGCCGCCCTTGAAGCGCCCGTCGAGCACGGCGGAAAAGCCGCTGGCGCGGCAGACGCCGAAGGCCGCCGCGCGAGCCTCCTCACCGCAGGCCGCGCCGCCCGCCGTGCCCATGTTCAGGTCCGGCAGGGTCCCCTCGAACAGCCTGGGCACGACGGCGCTGATCGAGTGGGCGTCCCATAGCAGCGCGAAGCCGTGCGCCTCGACCGCCGCCTCGATCGCCGCCTTCAGGGCGTTGTGGTAGGGCCGCCAGAAGCGGTCGCGCCGGGCGTCGATCTCTGCCGCGTCGGGCGCGGCGCCCTGGTAGACCTGCTCGCCGAGGAAGGTCTCGGTCGGGACCAGGCCCGCGCCCCACTGGCCGGGATACAGCGGCGTGTTGTCCGGCGGCCGGTTGACGTCGATGACCAGCCGCGACCAGCGGGCGGTGACGGTCGTGGCCTCCAGCTCGTCGGTGAAGTCATAGAGGTCCGGCTGCGCGAAGTCGGTGTCGTCCAGCCGCAGGGCGGCCGGCGTCATGCGGGCGGCGATGTCGTCGGGCACGTCGGTCCCGACATGCGGGAAGCTGACGATCAGCGGGCTGGCGCCGCGGGTGATGTGGACGTCGGTCATGCAGTGCGTCCTTCGACACGGTCGCTGCGCGACCTGCTCAGGATGACGTACTCGGAATACGTCATGGTGAGCAGCGCCAAAGGCGCGTGTCGAACCACGCAACCCCTCACAGCTTCACAATCCCGTCGAACGCTCCGTCCAGCACCAACCGCGTCACCGACGCGATGTCGGGCGCGAAGTAGCGGTCGCGGTCGTAGGCGGCGGCGACGGCGCGGACCCGCGCGTGGGCGGTCTCCAGCGGCGGCGAGGAGCGCAGCGGGCGGCGGAACTCGATGCCCTGGGCGGCGGCCAGCAGCTCGATGGCGACGATGGCGGCGCTGTTCTGCGCCATCGTGGTCAGCCGCCGGGCCGCGTAGGTCGCCATGGAGACATGGTCCTCCTGGTTGGCGCTGGTCGGCAGGCTGTCGGTGCTGGACGGGTGGCTGAGGCCCTTGTTCTCGCTGGCCAGGGCGGCGGCCGTCACCTGGGCGATCATGAAGCCGGAGTTTATCCCCGGCTCGGCGACCAGGAAGGCGGGCAGGGCGCTCATGTTGGGGTCGACCAGCAGGGCCGTGCGCCGCTCGCTCAGGGCGCCGATCTCTGCGATGGCCAGGGCGAGCGTATCGGCCGCGAAGGCGACCGGCTCGGCGTGGAAGTTGCCGCCCGACAGCGCCTCGCCCGTCTCGGCGAACACCAGCGGATTGTCGGTCACCGCGCCCGCCTCGATCAGCAGGGTGCGCTCGGCGTTGGCCAGCAGGTCCAGCGCCGCGCCCATCACCTGCGGCTGGCAGCGCAGGCTGTAGGGGTCCTGCACCCGGTCGCAGTCATCGTGGCTGTGGCGGATGGCGCTGCCGTCCAGCAGGCCGCGCAGGGCGGCGGCGACGGTGATCTGGCCCGGCTGGCCGCGCGCGGCGTGGATGCGGGCGTCGAAGGGGGTGTCGCTGCCCAGCGCGGCGTCGACGCTCATCGCCCCGGCGACCAGCGCCGCCTCGAACACCCGCCGCGCCAGCACCAGCCCCTTGAGGGCCAGGGCGGTCGAGGCCTGGGTGCCGTTGATCAGCGCCAGCCCCTCCTTGGCCCGCAGCGCGATGGGTTCGAGCCCGGCGCGCTTCAGGCCCTCCGTGGCGGGGATCGTCTGGCCGCCGGCCCGCATCTCGCCGACCCCGAGCAGGGCGGCCGACATATGGGCCAGCGGCGCGAGATCGCCGGAGGCGCCGACCGAGCCCTTCTCCGGGATCACCGGCAGAATGTCGCTCGCCAGCAGCCGCTGCAGCATGGCGATCAGTTCCGGCCGCACGCCGGAGAAGCCGCGCGACAGGCCGGCGATCTTCAACAGCAGGATCAGCCGCACCACATCGTCCGGCATCGGATCGCCGACGCCGCAACAATGGGACAGGATGAGATTCCGCTGCAACTCCGCCAGCTGGTCGGGCCGGATGGTCTGTTTGGCCAGCAGGCCAAAGCCGGTGTTGACGCCGTACACGGTCTTTCCAGCCGTCAGGATGTCCTCGATGGTGGCGGCGGAGGCGGCGACGGCGGCCTTGGCCTCGCCGGTCAGCGTGACCGACACCGGACCGGCCAGAGCCGCCTCGATGTCGTCCAGCGCGACCGTGGCCTGGCCCAGGGTGACGGCGCGCATCAGCGGTCTCCCAGCGATGGCAGGTCGAGGCCCTGCTCGCGGGCGCAGTCGATGGCGGTGTCATAGCCGGCGTCGGCGTGGCGCATGACGCCCGTGCCCGGATCATTCCACAGCACCCGCTCCAGCCGCCGGGCCGCTTCGGGCGTGCCGTCGGCGACGATGACCACGCCGGCGTGCTGGCTGTAGCCCATGCCGACCCCGCCGCCGTGGTGGATCGAGACCCAGGTCGCGCCGCTGGCGGTGTTGAGCAGAGCGTTGAGCAGCGGCCAGTCGCTGACCGCGTCGCTGCCGTCCTTCATCGCCTCGGTCTCGCGGTTGGGGCTGGCGACCGAGCCGCTGTCCAGATGATCGCGGCCGATGACCACCGGCGCCTTCAGCTCGCCGCTGGCGACCATCTCGTTGAACTTCAGGCCGGCGCGGTGGCGGTCGCCCAGGCCGATCCAGCAGATGCGGGCGGGCAGGCCCTGGAAGGCGATCCGCTCGCGCGCCATGTCCAGCCAGCGGTGCAGGTGGACGTTGTCGGGGAAGAGGTCCTTCATCGCCTGGTCGGTCTTGAAGATGTCCTCCGGATCCCCCGACAGCGCCGCCCAGCGGAACGGCCCGACGCCCCGGCAGAACAGCGGCCGGATACAGGCCGGCACGAAGCCGGGGAATTCGAAGGCGCCCTCCAGCCCCTCGTCGAGGGCCACCTGACGGATGTTGTTGCCGTAGTCGAGCGTCGGCACGCCCATGCGGTGGAAGTCGAGCATGGCCTGCACATGCGGCACGATCGACTCGCGCGCCGCCCGGTCCACGGAGGCCGGATCAGCGAGGCGCGCGGTCTCCCACTGCTCGACCGTCCAGCCCCTCGGCAGATAGCCGTTGAAGGTGTCGTGGGCGCTGGTCTGGTCGGTGACGACGTCGGGCCGCACGCCCCGGCGGACCAGTTCGGGGAAGACATCCGCCGCGTTGCCGAGCAGGCCGACCGAGACGGTCCGGCCCTCGCGGGTCGCCCTGTCGATCCGGGCCAGGGCATCGTCGAGGTCTTCCGTCGCCTCGTCCAGGTAGCGGGTCTCCAGCCGGCGCTCGATGCAGCGGCGCTGGCATTCGACGGCCAGCATCGAGGCGCCGGCCATGGTCGCGGCCAGCGGCTGGGCGCCGCCCATGCCGCCCAGCCCGCCGGTCAGGATCCACTTGCCGGTCAGGTCGCCGGCGAAGTGCTGGCGGCCGACCTCGACGAAGGTTTCGTAGGTGCCCTGCACGATCCCCTGGCTGCCGATGTAGATCCAGCTGCCGGCGGTCATCTGGCCGTACATGGCCAGGCCCTTCTTATCGAGCTCGTGGAAATGCTCCCAGGTCGCCCACTTCGGCACCAGGTTGGAGTTGGCGATCAGCACGCGGGGCGCGTCGGCATGGGTGCGGAAAACCCCGACCGGCTTGCCCGACTGGACCAGCAGGGTCTCGTCGTCCTCCAGCCGGCGCAGGGCCGCGACGATGCGGTCGAAGCTCTCCCAGTCGCGGGCCGCCTTGCCGATGCCGCCGTAGACGACGAGGTCTTCCGGCCGCTCGGCGACCTCGGGGTCGAGGTTATTCGTCAGCATGCGGACGGCCGCTTCCGTCTGCCAGGATTTCGCGGTCAGTTCCGGTCCGCGATCGGCGCGGACGACGCGGCTGTTGCTGGCCATCAGGCGAGGTCTCCGAAGCGTCCGGCCAGCTGGAAGGCGTGGCCGGGGTGGATCAGGCGGGCGGCGGAGGCGACCTGCCCCCGGCTCCAGGTGCGGCGGGCGACGGTCAGCACCGGCGCGCCGTCGGACAGGCGCAGCAGGCCCGCCGTGCGGACGTCGGCGGCCTCGGCCCGGACGATCTGCTCGCCGGCCTCGATCGGCGCGGCGGCCAGCAGGTGGGCGGCGGGCGTGGCGAGGGTGAAGTCCTGGGTCAGGTAGTCAGGGAAGATCGCCGGCGAGACCCAGCGGCGCTCCAGCTGGATCGGCGTCTCGCCCTCGAAGTGGACGACCTCGGAGCGGTACAGCGGGGCGCCCGGTTCGATGGCGAACCCGCGGGCGAGGTCGGCGTCGGCGGTCGTCGCCTCCAGCGCGATCACCTCGGCGCGCCAGACGTGGCCGCGCGAAGCGACCTCCTCGGCGATGTCGCGGATCTCCAGCGGATGGCTCTCGGCCAGCGGCTCGCCCGCCACGAAGGCCCCGACCCCGGCCCGACGGACGATCAGGCCCTCGGCCGTCAGCTCATCCAGCGCCCGGCGGACGGTCATGCGCGCCACGCCCAGCTCGCGGACCAGCTCGTGCTCGGAGGCGATGCGGTCGCCGGCGCGCCAGCGGCCGGTGCGGATGGCCCCCAGCACATGGCGCTTGACGCCCTGGTAGCGGGCGGCCCGGGCGGCGGTCATGCGGCCAGCTCGGCCACGGCCTTGCGGTAGGCGGCGGCGATGGCGTCGCGGGCGACGTGCCGGCCGCCCTCGACGATGCGGACGCCGCCCGACCAGACCTGGTCGATGGCGCCGGAGCCGGCGAACACCAGGCTGTCGAGGATCAGGTCGTCCTCGCGGCCGGCCAGCACCGGATGGTCCGTGTCCAGCACGACCAGGTCGCAGCGCGCGCCGACGGCGATCTCGCCGGTGCGGCGACCGGTGGGGTTGGTCCCGTTGCGGGCGGCGGACAGCCACAGCCCGGCGCCGACATGCTCGCCCGTTCCCCCGCTCATCGTCCGCTTGCGGGCCTGAAGCCGGCGACCGTACTCGAACCAGCGCAACTCCTCGGCGGCGTTGGTGGTCACGTGGCTGTCGGAGCCAATCCCGAACCGGCCGCCGGCGCCCAGGAAGGCGTCAGCGTTGAAGAAGCCGTCGCCGAGGTTTCCCTCTGTGGACGGACAGAGCGCGACCGTCGCGCCGGCGTTCGCGAGGCCGGACGCCTCCGCGTCGGTCATGTGGGTGGCGTGGACCAGGGTCCAGCGGTCGGACAGCGGCGCGTTGGCCAGCAGCCAGTCCACCGGTCTCGCGCCCGACCAGGCCAGGCAGTCGTCGACCTCGCCGGTCTGCTCAGCGGCGTGGATGTGGACGGGCAGGGCCGGATCGACGGCGGCCAGAACATCGCGGATCTGCGCGGGCGTCACGGCCCGCAGGCTGTGAAAGGCGAAGGCCTCCGCGCCGCTCAGCTCAAGCAAGTGGAGGAAGTCGTCCGTGGTCTTGATGAACCGCCGCTGGCCGGGCTTCGGGGGCAGGCCGCCGAAGCCGGAATGGCTGTAGAGCACCGGCGCCAGCGTCAGGCCGAACCCCGACGCCTCCGCCGCCCGGCGGTGGGCGTGGGCGGTCTCGGCCGGGTCGGCGTAGGCGCGGCCTTCCGGGTCGTTGTGCAGATAGTGGAACTCGACAATGCCGCCGTAGCCGCCCTCGGCCAGCTCGGCGTAGAGCATGGCGGCGATGGCGGTCATCTGCTCGGGATTGATGCGGTCCAGAAAGCGGTACATCGCCTCGCGCCAGGCCCAGAAGTCCTCGACCCCGGCCCGGGCCCGCTCGGGGAGGCCGGCCATGGCCCGCTGGAAGGCGTGGCTGTGCAGGTTGGTGATCGCCGGGATGGTGGCGCCCCGCAGCCGGTGCGCGCCGGCCGGCTCGGCGCCCGCCTCCACCGCCGTGATCACCCCGTCCGCCACCGTCAGCCGTACGTCGCGGGCCCAGCCGCCGGGCAGTCGCGCCTGGTCGAGATGAAGGGTGTTGGCCACTTGTCTAAACCTGTCTAATCGGGCTCACCCTATCCACGAACGCCATCGGGTGGCAAGACAGCGACATGCAGCGGATCGACCTGATCATCACCGACTGCCGCGCGGCGACCATGGTCCCGGGCGAGACGCCCTACGGCGCCATCGACGACGCCCTGATCGCGGTGCACGAGGGCCGGATTGTCTGGATCGGCCCGCGCGCCGAGGTTCCCGAGTTCAACCCCTTCGCCGTCACCCGGCTGGACGGCCGCTGGGTGACGCCCGGCCTTATCGACTGCCACACCCACCTGGTGTTCGGCGGCGACCGCATCGGCGAGTTCGAGGCGCGGCTGGGCGGGGCCACCTACGAGGAGATCGCCCTGGCCGGCGGCGGCATCCGCGCCTCCGTCGCCGCGACCCGCGAGGCGGACGAGCCCGAGCTGATCCGGCGCGCGCGGCGGCGGCTGGAAAACTTCGTCGCCGAGGGCGTGACGACCATCGAGATCAAGTCCGGCTACGGCCTGGACCTGGAGACCGAGCTGAAGATGCTCCGTGTCGCCCGCTACCTCGACGGCGACGCGCGGGTGGTGACCAGTTTCCTGGGCCTGCACGCGGTTCCGAAGGACCAGGATCGGGACGCCTATGTCGACATGATCATCGACGAGGCGCTGCCGGCCGCCCGGGCGCAGGGGCTGGTCGACATCGTCGACGCCTACCTGGAGAGCATCGCCTTCTCCCCGGCCGAGGTCTCCCGCCTGTTCGACAAGGCGAGGTCCCTGGGTCTGCCAGTCCGGCTGCATGCCGACCAGCTGAGCGATGGCGGCGGCGCGGCTCTGGCGGCCAGCCACGGCGCCCTGTCGGCCGACCATCTGGAGTTCACATCGCAGGTCGGGGTCGAGGCGATGGCCAGGGCCGGGACCGTCGCCGTCCTGCTGCCCGGCGCCTTCACAGCCCTGGCGGAGACGCAGAAGCCGCCGGTCGCGGCGCTGCGGGCGGCGGGCGTGCCGATGGCCGTGGCCAGCGACTGCAACCCCGGCACCTCGCCGCTGCTGTCGCTGCGCGCGGCGATGATGCTGGCCTGCGCCCAGTTCCGCCTGACGCCGCAGGAGGCTCTGGCCGGCGTCACCCGCAACGCCGCGATGGCGCTGGGCCTTGGCTCCGAAACCGGCACGCTGGCAGCCGGCAAGCTGGCCGACATGGCCTGCTGGGACATCGAACGGCCGGCCGAGCTCAGCTACTGGCTCGGCGGCCGGCTGCTCAGCCGCAGCTGGCGGGCGGGGCGGCCGGTGGTGGCCTGAGGCGGCGGGCGCCTACTCCACGACCGTGAAGCGGCCCTTCTCGAACACCTTCAACACCTGATCCAGTTCGTGGCCGCGCTTGAGCACATGGCCGCTCTGGTTCAGCACCGCCCAGGCGCCTTGCCGGCGGGCGAGGGCGGGACGCTTCTCGATGCGGTAGAGGGGCGACTCGCCGGAGCGGCGGAAGACGGTGAACACCGCCGCGTCCGCCCCGCCGCCGATGCCGTAGTCACGCCAGTCGCCGGCGGCCACGCGCTGTCCGTACAGCCGCAGCAGACGCTCCAGTTCGCGCCGCTCGAAGAAGATCGTCGCGGCGCGTGGCGCGGAGTATGTCGGATCAATCGCCATGCGTGGGTCAGGCTAGCGCTGAATCGTCGCCGTTGGCGAGTGCCGTCGCGATTTCGTCACGGTCGCCCGGTTTGCGCGGAACCTGTCACACAGGGCCGCACAATGACCTTATTTCCGACGCGCGCCCGCCGGATCGACCCCCCAGATTTGCAGTGTCGGCCGGTCGGAACTCCTGAGGTTCAGGATCCTGAACAGCCCCCCCAGCCCCCTCCCGGATCACGGGATTTCGGCCGGCCGACGACTACCCTCAGTATCCCCCCAATGAGCCCGCGTTGCCTTCCCCTCCGGCAGCGCGGGTTTCATTGTGTCTGGACCACAGAACAGACAGGGAAACGGACATGGGCAGACTGGCGGGACGCGTGGCGATCGTCACGGGCGCGGCGAGCGGCATCGGCCGGGCGGCGGCCGAACTCTTCGCCGCCGAGGGCGCCAGGGTGCTGGCCGTCGACCGGCCGGGCACAGACCTGACGTTCGAGCATGGCGACATCCAGGGCCTGGGCGTCGATATCTCCGGCGACGCCGCGCCGCGCCAGATCATCGACACGGCCATCGCCGCCTTCGGCAAGCTGGACATCGTCTACAGCAACGCCGGCGTCTCGGGCTCCACGCCGGTCGGTGAGACCTCGGACGAGGAATTCGACCGCCAGTACGGCGTCAACCTGCGCGCCGGCTTCCGCATCGCGCGGGACGCCACGCCGCATCTGGTCAAATCCGGAGTCGGGCGACTGATCTTCACCGCCTCGATCATGGCCCGTCACACCGACAACGGCCTGGTCGCCTACTCGGCGTCCAAGGCGGGCGTCGTCGGCATGATGCGCACCTTCGCGCTGGAGCTGGGCCGCCACGGCGTCACCAGCAACGCCATCCTGCCCGGCGCGATCGCCACCGGCATGACCGCCGGCAGCTTCCAGCGCGAGGACATCGCCGCCCTGTGGGCGAAGAAGGCGGCGCTCAAGCGCCTGGGCCAGCCGATCGACATCGCGAGGGCGGCGCTGTTCCTGGCCTCCGACGACGGCGGCTTCGTGACGGGCCAGGCGCTGGGGGTGGACGGCGGGCTGATGCTGCGGGTGTAGATGGGGACATGCACTTCAGTGCGTGTCCCCCGCCGCTTGAAGCTGCAGGGGACACGTACCGAAGACGGTACATGTCCCCGACCAGTCCTACTTCGCCAGCACGGCGATGATCTTGCCGCCCTTGGCGCCCTGGACGAGGATCACCGTCTCAAGACCCTCGGTCTCGGCGGCGGGCATGCGGTAGGCGGTGGGCTTGCCGCGCCAGGCGCCGAGGCGCTTGATCTCGCGGACCATGTTGCGCTGGACCAGGGTCTGGCCGCGGGTGTCGCCGCGCCTGGGGGTGACTTCCTGCGGGCGCGGATCGTAACGGACCAGCCAGACCTCGGCGCCGCCACGCGGCACGGGCCCGGAGCCGACCGCGACGCGGCGCGCGCCCATGAACATCATGTCCGGCGGGTTGCGGGATTCGCGCGCGGCGTCTTCCACCAGCGGCTCGATCGTCTCGGGACGCACGCCGGAGGCCTGCACCGCGCCGTCGATGACCACCTGCGGGGTGTAGACCTCGCGCAGGGCCAGCTTGCGGACATAGGCGCGCTGGCGCTCTGTGAAGGCGGGCTGGGCGAAGGTGTCCGGCCAGCCCATGTAGTCCCAGTAGTCGACCGCGAAGGTCAGGGCCAGGACGTCCGGCCGCTCCGACAGTTCCGACACCAGTTCGTTGGCCCGGGCGCAGGACGAGCAGCCCTGGGCCGTGAACAGCTCCACGACGACGGGCGGCCGAACCCGGGCCGGGGCGGCCGACGGGATCAGGGCGAGCAGCAGGAGGGCAAGCAGGAGGCGACGCATTGCACCGCACTTAATCGAAGAAGAGGCGGGCGCGCGTTTCACGAGCCCGTGAAGCGGGGAGTGAAGATAGAAAGCCCTCCTCCTCGATGGAGGAGGGTTGGGTGGTGGTGTGGCCGCCGAGGCCAAGATTGGGCGCCGAGAGGCGTCAGGGCCCAACCGCGCCCTTCAACCAAACTCACTGCCCTCACCACCATCCCCGACCCTTCCTCAGCCTGCCCTCGGGCGGGCCGGCAGGGCCGACCCGGGGGAGGAGGAAGGGAGGAGACAGCGCTCAATCTTACGCTTCGCCCTTGGCGAGGTTGCGCAGCACGTAGGGCATCACGCCGCCGCTGGTGAAGTACTCCAGCTCGGTGGGGCCATCGATGCGGCAGCGGACCGGGAAGCGCGCGATGCGGCCGTCCGACGGGCGGTAGAGCTCGACGATCAGCTGCTTGCGCGGCGACAGGTCCTGCAGGCCGCGGATCGAGACGATCTCCTCGCCCGTGAGGCCCAGGCGCTGCCAGCCGTCCGACAGGAACTGCAGCGGCAGCACGCCCATCTGCACCAGGTTCGAGCGGTGGATACGCTCGAAGGTCTCGGCGATGACGGCGCGGACGCCGAGCAGCTTGGCGCCCTTGGCCGCCCAGTCGCGCGAGGAGCCGGTGCCGTATTCCTTGCCCGCGAACACGACGGCCGGACGGCCCTCGCCCTCGTAGCGCATGGCGGCGTCATAGATCGACATCACCTCGCCCGACGGGAAGTGCTTGGTCACGCCGCCCTCGATCTCCGGGGTGATCTTGTTGCGGATGCGGATGTTGGCGAAGGTGCCGCGCATCATCAC
>JAUSPV010000286.1 GCA_030652755.1 Caulobacter sp.
TGCGTCCTTCGACACGCCGCTGCGCGGCTGCTCAGGATGACTTGTTCAGAAGGCTACCCACCCCAGTCATGCTGAGCAGCGCCGCCGGCGCGTGTCGAAGCACGCAAGGGCGAGGATGACGGTGGTTCATTGAGCCAAAGCTGTGGACCCGCTAAGAGCCCCCTATGGCTGAACAGAAACAAGGCTGGTTCAAGCGGCTGACCTCCGGGCTTTCGCGGACGACCCGCGAGATGACCGAGCAGGTCACCAGCGTGCTGGTGAGAAAGCCGCTCGACCAGGCCCAGCTCGACCAGCTGGAAGAAATGCTGATCGAGGCCGACCTCGGCCCGCAGGCCGCCGCCCGGATCGCGAAAGCCTTTGGGGAAGCGCGCTTCGGCAAGTCCTCCACCGAGGACGAGGTCAAGGAAGCCCTGGCCGAGGCGGTGGCCGCCGAGCTGGTTCCGCGTCAGGGCGTGTTCGACCCGCTGTCGGGGCCGCGCCCCTACATCGTGCTGTTCGTCGGGGTGAACGGCTCGGGCAAGACCACGACGCTGGGCAAGATCGCCTCGGACCTGACGGGCAAGGGCGCCAAGGTGCTGATCGCCGCGGGCGACACCTTCCGCGCCGCCGCCGTCGGCCAGCTGCAGGTCTGGGCCGAGCGGGCCGGCGCCGACTTCATGTCGCGCGAGACCGGGGCTGATTCGGCCGGCCTGGCCTTCGACGCCGTCGAGAAGGCGAAGGCCGGGGGCTACGACGTCCTGCTGATCGACACCGCCGGCCGGCTGCAGAACAAGCAGGACCTCATGAACGAGCTCCTGAAGGTCATCCGGGTGATCAAGAAGGTCGACCCGGAGGCCCCGCACGAGACCCTGCTGGTGCTCGACGCCACCGTGGGCCGCAACGCCCTGGCCCAGGAGAAGATCTTCGGCAACCAGGTCGGCGTTTCCGGCATCGTGATGACCAAGCTCGACGGCACCGCGCGCGGCGGGGTGCTGGTGCCGGTGGCCCAGGCCTCGGACTCCCCCATCAAACTGATCGGCGTCGGTGAAGGCGTCGAGGACCTGCAACCCTTCGACGCCCGGGCCTTCTCGCGCTCGCTGGTCGGACTGGAGACCTGACGGATATGGCCGGATCGAATACGCGCTGGGTGCGCACGGCGGTCGACTACGGGGCGCCGATCGCCTTCGCCGTGACCTTCTTCGGTTTCGGGCGCGACATGCGACTGGCCACCGCGGTGCTGGTGGCGGCGTCAATGCTGGCGCTGGCGGTGGGCTATCTCGTCGAGCGGCGGATCGCGCCCCTGCCGTTGATCGCCGGCATCTTCGCGCTGGTGTTCGGCGGGCTGACCCTGATCTTCGACGACGATACCTTCGTGAAGATGAAGCTCAGCTTCCAGAACGCCGCCTTCGCCGCCGCGCTGCTGGGCGGCGTGGCGCTGGGCAAGAACCCGCTGAAGCTGCTGCTGGGCGGCAGCCTGAAGATGGCCGATGCCGCCTGGCGCACCCTGACCATCCGCTATGGCCTCTACTTCGTGGCCGTCGCCATCGCCAACGAGGCGGTCTGGCGCACCCAGACCGACGAGATCTGGGTCGGCTTCCGCATCGCCGTGCTGCCGCTGGCCATCGCCTTCTCGCTGGCCCAGGTGCCCTTCATGATGAAGCACCTTCAGCAGCCGGAGGACCGCGACACGGCGCCCGAGCCGCCTGATCCCGGCGTCTGATCGGCCAGGGATCGTCCGTCGTCAAATCGTCGTGTAGGCTCGCTAGGGTCCGCACCGCATAGCCGGAGGGGGATCTGCCATGGCGAAAGACAAGTCCGCGAAACGGGCGCCGGCCATCGAGGCCTCCGTCGGACATCTGCTGCATCGCGCCGCCCAGCGCGCCCTCGACTTCTATGCCGAGGAAGCCGGCCCGGGCGCCGTGACCCAGCGCCAGCACGCCGTGCTCGCCGCCGTCGCCGCCCGCGAGGGCGCGGCCCAGGCCGACCTGGTCGCCGCCACCGGCATCGACCGCTCGACCCTGGCCGACATGGTCGCCCGGATGATCGACAAGGGCCTGCTGGCCCGCGAACGCTCCAGCCTCGACGCCCGCGCCAACGCCGTGCGCCTGACCGACGCCGGCCGCGCCGCGCTGGCGGAAACCGGGCCGCGCGCCGCCACCGCCGACACCCGCCTGCTGGCCCTGCTGTCCAAGGGCCAGCGCGCCGTGATCCTGGAGGCGCTGGCCGCTCTGGCGACCGGCGTCGCCGTGGAGAAGAAGGCGAAGGCGGTGAAAGCCCCGAAGGCGGACAAGCCGCCCAAGGCGCCCAAGCCGCCGAAGGTCGAGAAGAAGAAAAAGAAGAAGACCAGACCGACCGAAATCCCGGGCGGCGGCGGGGACTGAGGTCCTAGACCTTGATGTCCAGCAGCGAGCCCGGCCGCAGGATCTTCTGCGGTGGGTCCTGCGGCGCGGTGAAGGTTGTGCGGACACGCTCCGCATGCGGCTGCGGCGTCGTCCCGGCGCGGACGGCCGGGGTCTGGACCTGGGGCCGCGCCTCGGTCGCCCGGCCCAGCGCCTGTTCGAAGAACGCCCCGCGCGCGCTCTGGCGCGCATCGCCCGCGCCGCCTGAGGCGGGCGGCGGGACGGTCGGCCAGACAGGGGGGCGAACGACGGTCAAGGGCGAATCCCGAACATGGTTAACAGCGTGGAAACTATAACCCCGCCGGTGAAGCGGCGGTTAACGGGTTTTGAAGCCCGGGCGCGTTCGGGCGGCGGAACCGCGAACACTTCCGCCTAACGCGCCTTGGCCAGCATCGCCTCGGAATCAGCCTGCGTCAGCGGCCCGCTGTGCTTGGCCAGGATCGTGCCGTCCGACGCGATCAGGAAGGTCTCCGGCACGCCGGTGGCGCCGAACTCCAGCCCCGCCCGGCCGTCGCGGTCGACCAGCTTGCTCGCGAACGGATCGCCCAGCCGGGCGATGAAGGCGGCGCTGTTGTCGGGCGCATCCTTGTAGGCGATGCCGACGATCGGCACGCCCCGGGCCTGCAGCCGGATCAGTTCGGGATGCTCGATCTCGCAGGGCGCGCACCACGAGGCGAAGAAGTTGACCAGCACCGGCCCCTTCGCCGCCTGCGCCAGCGCCACGGGCCGGCCGGTGGCCAGGTCGGGCAGGCTCAGCGCGGGCATCGGCTTGCCGACCATGGCGTCGGGCTGCACCTGCGGATTGCGTTTGAGGCTGTAGCCGATGAACAGCACCGCCAGCAGGGCCAGCGCGACGAGCGGCAGAAAGGCCAGCCAGCGCTTCACTGGCCGGCCTTGCCCGACAGGCGCTCGACCTGCGCCTTCCAGCGGCGGGCGCGGGCCAGGGTGTCGGCGATCATCCAGGCGAAGCCCAGCGCGGTGACCGCGAACGCGGGCCAGACGAACAGGGCGTACTTGCCGGCGTCGAGATCGGGCATCAGGCCTCCGCCGCCTTGAGGGCCAGGACCATGGCCTTGCGCCGCCACACCTCGGCCCGGATGCGGACCAGCCACAAGGAGCCGAAGGCGGCCATGTAGCCCAGCCCCATGAGCAGCAGCGGGATCAGATAGTCGTTGGTCATCGCCGGGCCTTCGGCGCGAAACACCGAGGCGCCCTGGTGCAGGCTGTTCCACCAGTCGACCGAGAACTTGACGATCGGCAGGTTGACCAGACCGACCAGAGCCAGGATGGCGGCGGCCCGGCCGCCCTTGGTCTCGTCGTCCATGGCCGCGCGCAGGGCGATGTAGCCGAGGTAGAACAGGAACAGCACCAGCACCGAGGTCAGGCGCGCGTCCCAGACCCACCAGGTTCCCCACATCGGCTTGCCCCACAGCGAACCGGTGATCAGGGCCAGGGCGGTGAAGACGGCGCCCAGCGGCGCGGCCGCCTTGGCGGCGGCGTCGGCCAGGGCGTGGCGGAACACCAGACTCAGGAAGCTGGCGACGCCCAGGCAGAGATAGACGAACAGGGCCAGCCACGAGGCCGGCACATGGATGAACATCATCCGCACCGTGTCGCCCTGCTGGTAATCCTCGGGGGCGGCGAAGCCCAGCCAGAGGCCGACCATCATCAGCCCGCCCGCCAGGACGCCGAACATCGGCGCGGCCCAGCGCGAGAAGGCCATGAACCGGTCGGGATTGGCGAGGAAGGCGAACATCACCGGCGGCTTACGGCGACAGGATCAAAGGCGCAAGTCCATCGCCGGCGGCCTCCTGTCGCGGAGGCCGCCGGCGATGGAGTTGGCGGGCCTACCCGCGGCGGTCGCCGCCCTTGCCGCCCGGACCGCGCATCATCCGCGGGCCGTGCGTCATCGGCAGGGCGTCGAAGGCCTTCTTCTGCGAGGCCGTGAGCTGGCCGTAGAAGACGCGCGTCGCGGCGGCGCGCTTTTCGAAGGCCGCCTGGCGTTTGGACATCATCGCGGCCTGACGATCGAGCCGCTCGGGCGTGGTCAGCGCCTTGCGGTCAGCCCCGCGCTCGCCCTTCTCGGCGCCCGGGGCGCCGGGCTTGTGCATATCGTGCATCGCCGGCCGGCTCGCCGCCAGGAAGGCCTGCAGCGCGGGCTCCTGGGCGGAGGTCAGCTGCAGCACGTCGCGCAGATGCTGGGCGTGCTTTTCCGGATCACGATGATGGCCGCGACGCGGGCCTTCGCCGCGCATGGCGCCCATGCGCTTTTCGACCTTGGCCTCGGCCGCGGCCGGAGCGGACGCGGGCTGGGCGACGGCGATGGAAACAGCGCCGAGCGCCACAGCGCCGGCCAGCAGGACGGATTTCGAGAACACAGACTTCATGGGTTGCTCCCCCTTATCGTGTTGATGGATCCATCCTGCACCATCTCTGTGTCCCCTGTTTGTCCGGGGAACACCGTTTTGTTGCAGGTCTGACTTGAATATCTCTTCGTGGTTATTCGACCTGTGATCAGACCGGGTCAGTCGACTGCGTTGCGGCAGGCCGCGGCCATGGCCAGCGGGCTCAGGGCCACGGCCGCCGCGGTCCAGCCGGCCAGCAGCGCCAGGCCCGAGGTCCAGGGCAGTCCGGCCGCCAGCTGCGTCAGGGCGCCGCCGCCAAAGATCACCGGCGGGGCGAACAGCGGCAGGACGATGATGGCGATCAGCAGCCCGCCGCGCCGGCTGCCCAGCGCCAGCGCCGCGCCCAGGCCGCCGACGAAGGCGAAGGCCAGCCCGCCGATCAGCGCGCAGAGGAAGACCAGCGGCGCCAGGGCGACCGGCGCGCCCAGCGCGATGGCGGCCAGCGGCGCGGCGAAGGCCAGCGGCAGTCCGGCGGCCAGCCACTGGGCCAGGCACTTGATGGCGCAGACGGCCTCCAGCGGGGCCGGGCCGAGGACCAGCAGGTCCAGGGTCCCGTCCTCGAAGTCGCGCTCGAACAGGCGCTCTAGGGACAGCAACGAGGCGAGCGCCAGGGCCAGCCAGGCGAAACCGGGGGCGACGGCGGCCAGCCGCTCGGGCTCGGGCCCCACGGCGAACGGCAGCAGGGTGGCCATGCCGGCATAGAAGGCCAGCGCGGGAAGCGGTCCGCCGCCCCGGCTCCAGGCCAGGGCCAGCTCGCGGCCCAGCAGGGTGACAAGCGGCTTCACGCCCCCACCTCCACGCCGCGCGAGGGCAAGGGCAGCGGGTCGTGGACGGCGGCCAGGATCATGCCGCCGCCGGCCGTATGGGCGGCCATCAGCTCACCCATACGGGCGCGCCAGACCGAATCGAGCGGCGCCAGGGGCTCATCCAGCAGCCACAGGGGCCGGGGCGCGGCCAGCAGGCGGGCCAGCGCCAGCCGGCGCCGCTGCCCGGCCGACAGCTTGCGGACCTCCAGGGCCAGCAGGCGGTCGAGCTCCAGCGTCGTGGCCGCCGCGCGGGCGCCGTCCTCGGTCCCGCCGCTCCACAGGGCGGCGAATCGCAGCTCCTCCCAGGCGGTGCGGCCGCCCTTCAGACCGTCGAGATGGCCGAGCAGGTGCAGGGTCCCCGCCGCCGCCTCCGGCTCTATCCCCTCGAACGCGACCCGCCCGGCGACCGGCCGCAGCAGCCCGGCCACGGCCCGCAGCAGGCTGGTCTTGCCCGCCCCGTTGCGACCGGTCAGGGCCACGGCTTCACCCGGCGCGACAGTAAAGGCGAGGTGCTCGAACAGCAGACGCTCGCCCCGGCGCAGCGCGAGATCTTCAATCACGATGCGCGAAATCATGCCGCCACCTGCGAGCGGCTCGCAAAAGCCATGACGCCGACATGGACGTTTCGCCCGGCGCGGAGTATGCAGCCCGGCAGCGGCCCCGCGCGAACGCGCGCGGAGTAACGCCGCGCCGGACGGGACGCTGTGTGTCCCTTCCGAGCGCGCGATCCCGGAAGTGGTTTTCGGGCGGCCGTTAACAGGAAAGGACTCTCCGAACATGGCGTCTATCGACAGCCTGCAAACCCGCCGCACCCTCTCGGTCGGCGGAACGTCCTATGTCTACTACAGCCTTCCGGCCGCGGAAGAAGCCGGCCTGACCGGAATTTCGAGGCTTCCGGCCTCGATGAAGGTCCTGCTCGAGAACCTGCTGCGCAACGAGAACGGCGGCGACACCAGCGAGCGCGACCTGAAGGCCGTCGCCGCCTGGATCGAGAACAAGGGCTCCACCGAGCACGAGATCAGCTTCCGCCCGGCCCGGGTCCTGATGCAGGACTTCACCGGCGTGCCCGCCGTCGTCGACCTGGCCGCCATGCGCGACGCCATGACCTCGCTCGGCGCCGACCCGACCAAGATCAACCCGCTGATCCCCGTCGACCTGGTCATCGACCACTCGGTGATGGTCGACTTCTTCGGCACCGCCAAGAGCTACGGCGACAACGTCGACCGCGAGTACGAGCGCAACATCGAGCGCTACCGCTTCCTGCGCTGGGGCAGCTCGGCCTTCAACAACTTCCGCGTCGTGCCCCCGGGCACCGGCATCTGCCACCAGGTGAACCTGGAGTACCTGGCCCAGACCGTCTGGACCGCGATGGACGCCGGCCTCGACGCCGAGGTGGCCTATCCCGACACCGTCGTCGGCACCGATTCGCACACCACCATGGTCAACGGCCTGTCGGTCCTGGGCTGGGGCGTGGGCGGCATCGAGGCCGAGGCCGCCATGCTCGGCCAGGCCATCCCGATGCTGATCCCGGAAGTCATCGGCTTCCGCCTGACCGGCGCCCTGCCGGAAGGCGCGACGGCCACCGACCTGGTGCTGACCGTCACCCAGATGCTGCGCAAGAAGGGCGTCGTCGGCAAGTTCGTCGAGTTCTTCGGCAGCGGCATCGCCAACCTGACCATCGAGGACCAGGCGACCATCGCCAACATGGCCCCCGAGTACGGCGCCACCTGCGGCTTCTTCCCGATCAGCCAGGCGACCATCGAGTACCTGCGCGCCACCAACCGCGACGCCCAGCGCGTCAACCTGGTCGAGGCCTACGCCAAGGCCCAGGGCCTGTGGTTCGACCCCGACGCGGCCGAGCCGGTGTTCACTGACGTCCTCGAGCTCGACCTGGGTTCGGTCCAGTCCTCGCTGGCCGGCCCCAAGCGCCCGCAGGACCGCGTGCTGCTGACCGACGCCGCGGCGGCCTTCGAGACCGCCCTGGCCGACGAGTTCGGCAAGAAGGAGCAGATGGACCGTCGCGAGCCGGTGAAGGGTGAAACCTTCGACGTCGGCCACGGCGACGTGGTCATCGCCGCCATCACCAGCTGCACCAACACCTCCAACCCCAGCGTCCTGATCGCCGCCGGCCTGCTGGCCAAGAACGCGGTGGCCAAGGGCCTGAAGGTGAAGCCCTGGGTGAAGACCTCGCTGGCCCCCGGCTCGCAGGTGGTCACCGACTACCTGGCCAAGGCCGGCCTGACCAAGTCCCTGGACGCGCTCGGCTTCAACCTGGTCGGCTACGGCTGCACGACCTGCATCGGCAACTCCGGGCCGCTCATCCCGGAGGTCAGCAAGGCCGTCAACGACAACGACCTCGCGGTCGTGTCGGTGCTGTCGGGCAACCGCAACTTCGAGGGCCGGATCAACCCGGACATCAAGATGAACTACCTCGCGTCGCCGCCGCTGGTCGTCGCCTACGCGCTGGCCGGCTCCATGGACGTCGACCTGTTCAACGACCCGCTGGGCCAGGACCAGGACGGCAACGACGTGTTCATGAAGGACATCTGGCCGACCTCGAAGGAGGTCGAGGACGTCATCGCCGGCGCGATCACCTCCGAGATGTTCGACGACGGCTACGCCGACGTCTTCGCGGGTGACGCGCAGTGGCAGTCACTGCCGACCCCCGAGGGCAAGACCTTCGCCTGGGACCCCGAGTCGACCTACGTGCGCAAGCCTCCCTACTTCGACGGGATGCCGGCGGAGCCGACGCCGGTCGAGGACATCGATGGTGCGCGGGTGCTGCTCAAACTGGGCGACTCGGTCACCACCGA
>JAUSPV010000176.1 GCA_030652755.1 Caulobacter sp.
CCGCACGACCTGATCAACGCCAAGCCGGCCGCGGCCAGCGTGCGTGAATTCTTCGGCTCCTCGCAGCTGTCGCAGTTCATGGACCAGACGAACCCGCTGTCGGAGATCACCCACAAGCGTCGCCTTTCGGCCCTCGGCCCGGGCGGTCTGACCCGCGAGCGCGCCGGCTTCGAAGTCCGCGACGTGCACCCGACCCACTACGGCCGGATCTGCCCGATTGAAACGCCCGAAGGCCCGAACATCGGCCTGATCAACTCCCTGGCCACCCACGCCCGGGTCAACAAGTACGGCTTCATCGAGAGCCCGTACCGCCGCGTGACCGACGGTCGCCCGGTGGACGAGGTCGTCTACATGTCGGCGATGGAAGAGGCCAAGCACGTCATCGCCCAGGCCAACATCAAGATGGAGAACGGCGCGATCCTCGAGGATCTCGTCCCGGGCCGCATCAACGGCGAACCCGGCCTGCTCCAGCGCGACCAGGTCGACCTGATGGACGTCTCGCCCAAGCAGGTCGTCTCGGTCGCCGCCGCGCTGATCCCCTTCCTCGAAAACGATGACGCCAACCGCGCCCTCATGGGTTCGAACATGCAGCGTCAGGCCGTGCCGCTCGTCCAGTCGGACGCGCCGCTGGTCGGCACCGGCATGGAAGACGTCGTGGCCCGGGACTCGGGCGCCGTGGTCATCGCCCGCCGCAAGGGCGTGGTCGAGCAGATCGACGGCACGCGGATCGTCATCCGCGCCACCGAGGAAACCGACCCGACCAAGTCCGGCGTCGACATCTACCGCCTGTCCAAGTTCCAGCGTTCGAACCAGAACACCTGCATCAACCAGCGTCCGCTGGTGCGCGTGGGCGACCGGATCAACGCCGGCGACATCGTGGCCGACGGCCCGTCGACCGACCTGGGCGAACTGGCGCTGGGCCGCAACGCTCTCGTCGCCTTCATGCCCTGGAACGGCTACAACTTCGAAGACTCCATCCTGATCTCCGAGCGCATCGTGCGCGATGACGTCTTCACCTCGATCCACATCGAGGAGTTCGAGGTCATGGCCCGCGACACCAAGCTGGGCCCGGAAGAGATCACCCGCGACATCCCCAACGTCGGCGAGGAAGCCCTGCGCAACCTCGACGAAGCGGGCATCGTGGCGATCGGCGCCGAGGTTCTGCCGGGCGACATCCTGGTCGGCAAGGTCACGCCCAAGGGCGAGTCCCCGATGACGCCGGAAGAGAAGCTGCTGCGCGCCATCTTCGGCGAGAAAGCTTCCGACGTCCGCGACACCTCCCTGCGTCTGCCCCCCGGCGTCGCCGGCACGGTCGTCGAGGTGCGGGTGTTCAACCGGCACGGCGTCGACAAGGACGAACGCGCGCTGGCCATCGAGCGGGCTGAAATCGAACGCCTGGGCAAGGACCGCGACGACGAGTTCGCCATCCTGAATCGCAACATGACCTCGCGCCTGCGCGAGCTGATCGTCGGCAAGACCGCCGTCTCCGGTCCCAAGGGCCTGAGCCGCGGCGAGGTCTCGACCGAGAAGCTCGAGGAGATCGCGCCGGGCCTGTGGTGGCAGATCGCGCTCGACGACGAGAAGGCCATGGGCGAGCTGGAGGCCCTGCGCCGCCAGTTCGACGAGGCCCGCAAGCGTCTGGACCGTCGCTTCGAGGACAAGGTCGACAAGCTGCAGCGCGGCGACGAACTGCCCCCGGGCGTCATGAAGATGGTCAAGGTCTTCGTCGCCGTGAAGCGCAAGCTTCAGCCGGGCGACAAGATGGCCGGCCGTCACGGCAACAAGGGTGTGGTCTCCAAGATTGTGCCCGTGGAAGACATGCCTTACATGGCTGACGGCACGCCTGCCGACATCGTGCTCAACCCGCTGGGCGTGCCTTCGCGCATGAACGTGGGGCAGGTGCTCGAAGTCCATCTGGGCT
>JAUSPV010000300.1 GCA_030652755.1 Caulobacter sp.
TGCACGCCGACCACGAGCAGAACGCCTCGACCTCGACCGTCCGCCTGGCCGGCTCGTCGGGCGCCCACCCGTTCGCCTGTATCGCCGCCGGCATCGCCTGCCTCTGGGGCCCCTCGCACGGCGGCGCCAACCAGGAAGCCCTGGAAATGCTCGAGCAGATCGGGACGGTCGACAAGATTCCCGAGTTCATCGAGGGCGTGAAGGCGCGCAAGTACAAGCTGATGGGCTTTGGCCACCGCGTGTACAAGAACTTCGATCCCCGGGCGAAGGTCATGCAGAAGACCTGCCACGAGGTGCTGGGCGAACTGGGCATCAACGACCCGCTGCTCGAGGTCGCCATGGAGCTGGAGAAGATCGCGCTGAGCGATCCGTTCTTCATCGAGCGCAAACTGTACCCGAACATCGACTTCTATTCGGGCATCACCCTGCGGGCGATGGGCTTCCCGACCAACATGTTCACCGTGCTGTTCGCCCTGGCCCGCACCGTCGGCTGGATCAGCCAGTGGAAGGAGATGTTCGAGGACCCCGCCCGCAAGATCGGCCGGCCCCGCCAGCTCTACACCGGCGCCACCGAGCGCGATTACACGCCGATCGACAAGCGCGGCTGAGGATTTCGGGACATGTACCTCTTCGGTACGTGTCCCCTGCCGCTTGAAAGCTGATGGGGACAAGCACTGAAGTGCATGTCCCCAAAGAGGCCCCGGAGCGATCCGGGGCCTTCTTCGTTTTGATGCAAAGGAGTCTTCCATGGCCAAGCCCCTGACCGTCACCATCCCCCATCAGCTCGGCGCCGCCGAGGCGCGGCGAAGGTGGATCAGCGCTGGGAGGGCGACCGCCTGACCTTCGCCGCCCTGGTGGCCGGTCAGGACATCCGCGGCACGCTGGACGTGCTGGCCGACAGCATCCGCATGGACATCATCCTGCCCGGCATCCTGGGCCTGCTGGCCGGCAAGATCAGCGGCAAGCTGAAGCAGGAAGGCCAGCTGCTGCTGGAGAAGAAGTAGGGTCGGACGCTCTGTGCGTCCTTCGACACGGCCCTTCGGGCCTGCTCAGGATGACGTGGTCAGAAGCGCATCAGTCTACGTCATGCTGAGCAGCGCCGCAGGCGCGTGTCGAAGCA
>JAUSPV010000004.1 GCA_030652755.1 Caulobacter sp.
TTACTCATTGCGTGCTTCGACACGCGCCTGCGGCGCTGCTCAGCATGACTATGATGGGTAGCCTCCTGGTTCAGTCATCCTGAGCAGGCGCGAAGCGCCGTGTCGAAGGACGCACGAGGTCGGCCACCCCCAAACGCAAAACGCCGCCTGCCTCACGGCAAGCGGCGTCGCGAACCCGTTCGGGTCGGAAAGACTAGTCTTCCTTCGGCGTCAGGATCTGACGGCCGCGGTACATGCCGGTCTTCAGGTCGACGTGGTGCGGACGGCGCAGCTCGCCGGTGTCCTTGTCTTCCACGTAGGCGTTGGGGCCCAGGGCGTGGTGCGAGCGGCGCATGTTGCGACGCGACGGGGATACTTTGCGCTTGGGAACGGCCATGGTCGTAACTCTGCTTGTCGGCGCGCCCCCCGACAGGAAGGGCTGGGAGGCGTGAAAACGATAGCGGCGGCCGGGTAGGCCGCCACGTGAGGCGCGGCTTATGCCTCAAGAGTCGGCGAAGTTCAAGCCCGGCCTAGACCAGTCGGCTCTGTTCCTTGGCCGCGGCGATGAAGCTGGCGAACAGCGGGTGCGGGGCGAAGGGCCGGCTCTTCAGTTCCGGGTGGAACTGCACGCCGATGAACCAGGGATGGTCCGGCCGCTCGACGATCTCGGGCAGCACGCCGTCGGGCGAGCGACCGGTCAGCTTGAGGCCCGCGGCTTCCATGCGGTCACAGTAGCCGATGTTGACCTCGTAGCGGTGGCGGTGGCGCTCGGAGATGCCCGTGGCGCCATAGACCTCGGCGACCTTCGACCCAGGCGTCAGCTGCGCGTCATAGGCGCCCAGCCGCATGGTGCCGCCCAGATCGTCGCCTTCCTTGCGCGCCACCCGTTCGTTGCCCTGCGTCCACTCGGTCATCAGGCCGACGACCGGCTCGGGCGCCGGGCCGAACTCGGTCGAGGAGGCGCCAGGGACGCCGCCGATGTTCCGCAGCGTCTCGATCACCGCCATCTGCATGCCGAAACAGATGCCGAAGTAGGGCACGTTCCGCTCGCGGGCGAACTGCGCCGCGCGAATCTTGCCCTCGGCCCCCCGCTCGCCGAAGCCGCCGGGCACCAGAATGGCGTGGGCGTTCTCCAGCCGGGCGGCGGCGGCGCCATCCTCACCCTCGAAGGTCTCGCTCTCGACCCAGTCGAGGTTGACCCTGACCTTGTTGGCCAGGCCGCCGTGATGCAGCGCCTCGATCAGGGATTTGTAGGCGTCCTTGAGCACCGTGTACTTGCCGACCACCGCGACGGTGACTTCCCCGTCGGGATTGGTCGTCACCTGGTCGATGGCCCGCCAGCGGCTCAGGTCGGGGTCCGGAGCGTCCTTGATGCCGAACACGTCCAGCACTTCCACGTCCAGACCCTGCTCATGATAGTCGAGCGGTACGGCGTAGATGGACGAGGAGTCCATCGCCTGGATGACCGCGCTGGGCCGCACGTTGCAGAACTGGCCGATCTTGCGCTTTTCCTCGGTCGGGATCGGCTGCTCGCAACGGCAGAGCAGGATGTCCGGCTGGATGCCGATCGAGCGCAGTTCCTTGACCGAATGCTGGGTCGGCTTCGTCTTGAGTTCGCCGGCGCTGGGGATGAACGGCAGCAGCGTCAGATGAATATAGATGG
>JAUSPV010000005.1 GCA_030652755.1 Caulobacter sp.
AATGCTCCGCCAAGGCATCAGGGCGGGGACCGCCGGAGGTGGAAGCGGACCCTCCGGGGTGCGGCTAAGGGTGGAAGGCGAACGTTGGGTGTTGAGGGACAGCTACGGGGCTATCGCCCGAAGCAGTCCCCGATCCTACGCCGGTCGCCGCGCCCGCAGCGCCTGGGCGATGGTGCCGTCGTCGAGCCAGTCGAGGTCGCCGCCGACCGGGACGCCCCGGGCCAGCATGGTCACCGGCACGCCGGTCGCGACCAGTCGCTCGGCCAGGTAGTGGGCGGTGGTCTGGCCGTCGACGGTGGCGGGCAGGGCGAGGATCACCTCGCGGACCACGCCGTCGCCGGCCCGGGTGACCAGTTCGGCGGCGCGCAGCCGCTCCGGGCCGATGCCGTCCAGCGCCGACAGCAGTCCGCCCAGCACGTGATAGCGGCCGCGGAATGCCGACGCCCGCTCCATGGCCCAGATCGACCCGACCTCCTCGACCACGCAGATCAGCGCCCGGTCGCGGCTCTGGTCGGCGCAGATGGCGCAGGGGTCGGAGGTGTCCAGCGAGCCGCAGGTGGTGCAGGTCCGCACCTTGCTCTGGGCGTCGATCATCGCGGCGGTCAGCGGGTCGAGCAGCTGTTCGCGCCGCTTGAGCAGCGCCAGCGCCGCCCGCCGCGCCGAGCGCGGGCCAAGACCCGGCAGCTTGCCCAGCAAGGCGATCAGTCGCTCGATCTCGGGTCCTGCGGCGGCGGCCATCTGTGCTCGCTGAGTTGGGGTAGGGGACAGTTTAAGGTGTCCCTTGGGACACCTTAAACTGTCCCCTGTCCAACCCTCAGAACTTCAGCCCCGGAATGTTCATCCCGGCCAGCGGCCCGGCGGCCTCGCGCATCAGCTCGGCCTGCTGGGCGTCCAGCTTGCGTTTGGCGTCGGCGTGGGCGGCGACGAGGAGGTCGGAGATCACCTCGCCCTCGCCGGGGGCCAGCAGGCTCTCGTCCAGCACAACGCCCTTGAGCTCGCCGGCGCCCGACAGGGTGACCTTGACCATGCCGCCGCCGGACGTGCCCTCGATCTCAAGGGCCTTCAGCCGATCCTGGGCCTCGGCCAGCTTCTGCTGCATGGCCTGGGCCTGCTTCATCAGTCCGCCGAGATCCTTCATCGCTGCACCTACTCCTGGGGCGGGTTGAAGAGGCCGGCCTGCGCCATCTGGTCCCGGATCATCTCCGGGTGCTGGGTGACGACGAGGTCGTAGGCCTCCAGTTCAGACGGGACATACCAGTGGATCTTGTCGGTGTGGTAGGCCCCCCAGACCGCTTCGGCCACTTCGCGCGGCGGGGTGAGGCGCCACATGCCCTCGGTCGGGGCGTTCACCTTGGCCTCCTCGGGCAGGATCGGGGTGTCGATCAGGCCGGGCAGGGTGTCGGCGACGCGGACGCCCGCCGCCTTCAGCTCGACCGACAGCGCCTCGGTGAAGCCCTTCACCGCGTGTTTGGTGGCCGAATAGACGGCGATGTTGGCGATGCCGAAGATGGCGCTGCTCGACGAGGTCGAGAAGCACAGCGAGCCGGGCGTCGCCTTCAGCAGCGGGATGGCCAGGTGGATGCCGCTGAGCACCGCCACCAGATTGATGTTGATCACCGCCATGGCGTCTTCCCAGGACATGTCCGCGAACGGACCGCCCCGGCCGATGCCGGCGTTGTTGAACAGGACGTCCAGCTTGCCGTCGGTCGCTTCGGCGAAGTCGGCCAGGGTCTGGCGGTAGGCGTCGCGGTTGGTGACGTCCAGCTCGCGGATCAGGCAGTTGTCCCAGCCGAGCTCCTGCTCCAGCGCCCGCAGGCCGTCGGCGTTGACGTCGACGCCGCCGACGTACCAGCCGTTGGACGCGAACAGCCGGGCGGTCTCCAGCCCCATGCCGCTCGCCGCTCCCGTGATGAAGATCGCCTTGCGGCCATTGGCTTTGGACATGGTTCACTCTCCCTTGGCCCTCGGCGCATCTGGCGGCGCGGATGGGCATTGCGTGGTTCGCGACGCCGGCCCGAGAGCCGGCTCCTCACCATGACGAAGGTGGTTTGCGTTCCACAGACGTCGTCATCCTGAGGAGCGAGCTGCAAGCGAGCGTCGCGAAGGACGCACGCAGCGGACCTCAGTCCTCTTCGCCGTCCTCTTCCGGATCGACGCTAACCGCTTCCCCTTGCGGCATCGCAAGCTGCTTGACGCCCAGCAGCTCGGTCCCCGGGAAGGCGTCCATGACCGACTTCACGAAGGGGTCCAGCAGGATGGCCTCGTTGGCTTCGCGCTGCTCGCGCTTCTCGCGTTCGTACGCGCTCTCGGCGCCGCCGCCGCCCTGGGTGGCGACCAGCCAGGTCTGGCCGGTCCATTCCTTCAGCCGCTGGGCGAGGCGCTTTGTCAGGTCGGCGGGCGCGCGCGGCGCCGGCTCGAACTCGATGGCCCCGGCCCGGAAGCTGATCGGCCGCACGAAGCGCTGGACGTCCATGTAGAGGGTGATGTCGCGCTTGGTCTGGATCAGGCGCAGCACGTCGTCGAAGGTGGCCAGCGCCGTCGTGGCCTGCACGGCGGCGACCGGCGCGGCCGCGGCCATCACCGGCTGGACCGAGGAGAACATGCCGCCGCCGGTCGCCGAGGTCCCGCCGCCGCCGGACGGGGCCATGCCGCCGCCGCCGCCCGATCCGCCGGGGATCGGCTCGCCGTCGCGCAGCGCCTTCAGCGCCTCCTCGGGCCCGGGCAGGTCGGCGGCGTAGCAGATGCGGATCAGCGCCATCTCGACGGCGGCCGACGGGTCGGGCGCGCGGCGCACCTCCTCATAAGCCTTCATCAGCATCTGCCACAGCCGCGACAGGGTTCCGGCCGAGGCCGTGGCCCCGATGGCCGCCAGCCGCGAGGCCTGGTCTTTCGGCAGATGCAGCGCGTCCGGGCCCAGCGCCTTGGACACCGACGATCCGTGGCAGTGCTCGAGCAGGTCGAGCATCACCTGGGCCGGGTCGGCGCCGAAGCCCCACAGGGTGCGGAAGGCGAGGATGGCCGCGCCGGTCTGGCCCTTCATCACCTCCTCGAAGAGGCCGATGGTCTGGCCCCGGTCGGCCAGGCCCAGCATGTCGCGGACCACGGCCGCGCCGACGATCTGGCCCCGGTCGGCCTGGACGATGGCCTGGTCGAGCAGGGAGAGGCCGTCGCGCACCGAACCCTCGGCGGCGCGGGCGATCAGGGCCAGGCCCTCGCCATCGACGCGGGCGCCTTCCTTCTCGGCGATGCCGCCCAGGTGCTTGACCAGCACGTCCGGCTCGACCCGGCGCAGGTCGAAGCGCTGACAGCGGCTGAGGATGGTCACCGGCACCTTGCGGATCTCGGTGGTGGCGAAGATGAACTTGGCGTGCGGCGGCGGCTCTTCCAGCGTCTTGAGCAGCGCGTTGAACGCCGCCGTCGACAGCATGTGCACTTCGTCGATGACGTAGACCTTGTAGCGGGCCTCGGTCGGGGCGTAGCGCACCCCGTCCAGCAGCTCGCGCATCTCGTCGACCTTGGTGCGGCTGGCGGCGTCGAGCTCGAGCACGTCCATGTGCCGGCCCTCGACGATGGCGCGGCAGTGGCGGCCCTCGTGGGTCAGGTCGACCGACGGCTGGTGGACCGTGTCGCTCTCGAAGTTCAGGGCCCGGGCCAGCAGGCGGGCGGTGGTGGTCTTGCCGACCCCGCGCACGCCGGTGAGCATGAAGGCGTGGGCGATGCGGCCAGTGGTGAAGGCGTTGGTCAGGGTCCTGACCATGGCCTCCTGGCCGATCAGGTCCTCGAAGGTGCGCGGCCGGTACTTGCGGGCCAGAACCTGGTAGGCGGCGCCGTCGGCCGGGGCCTCCGCGGGCGCGGGCGGCGGAGCCGGGGCGGGGGCCGGATCACCGAAGATGTCCGCCGTGTCGGGATCGCGCTCGGGGAGGGCGTCATCCTCCTCCCAGGGCGGCGGTTCCATCGGGGCGTCGGTGTCGGCCATGAAGCGCGGAGGGTCCTGCTCGGAAGAATCCCGAAGGGCTCATCCTACGTCATCGACGGGCGTGGCCGCCACCTCGTTGCGTGGTTCGACACGCGCCTGCGGCGCTGCTCACCATGACGTATTCAAGACACGTCATCCTGAGCAGCCTGCGGAGCAGGCGTGTCGAAGGACGCAAAGCATTTCAGCGATGAAGTGAGGTGGAACCGGCGCGACCCGGAGCGAAACTCGTTGTGGCTGCTGCCTTCCGGCCCTGACCAGGTTGGCGAGGCGTCCGCCCGCGCCGGCTCCGAGGCCTATATCGTGGTTTGAGGGTCGCAACGCAAGCCTCCCTCCCCGTCTGGGGAGGGTGGACGGCCGCAGGCCGGACGGGTGGGGAAACGCCTGGGCGCCGGTCAGCGCCGACCTTTGATCACCTTTGCCCCACCCGCTCCCTTCGGGAGCACCCTCCCCATGCGGGGAGGGAGGCTTGCCGAGTTCCCTCGTTTGCGCCACGAAGCGCTCCATGCCTCTTTCAGCCGTCAACAACACCTTTTCCGGCAACCCCCTGAACCGGGCCAGCGAGCGGCGCGGCGACGTCGCCTGGCTGGCCGAGCTGCTGGACGCGCCCTCGACCCTGTGCCTGCCGCTGTGGAACGGCTCGCCGCTGACCGAGAAGACCGCCGACGGCAAGGTCCAGCTGGCCTATGTGGCCGGCGGCATGAGCAACGAGCTGGCCGGCGGCCAGGAGCGGCTGCTGTTCATGGGCCTGTGGAAGGACACCGCCGTCTTCGCGGTCGACATGGAGGGCGCGCCGGACCCGACCGACGGGCCGCTGAACGGCCTGGGCAAATTCGCCGACCTGCGCCAGGTGGCGCTGCTGCTGCCGCCGACCGAGGCGGCGATCGCGGCCACGGCCAAGGGCATGTTCGAGTGGCGCCGCAAGCACCGCTACTGCGCGGCCTGCGGCGAGCCCAGCCAGATCACCGACGGCGGCTGGAAGCGCACCTGCCCGGCCTGCCGCGTCGAGCATTTCCCGCGCACCGATCCGGTGGTGATCATGCTGCCGGTCAAGGGCGACAAATGCCTGCTCGGCCGCCAGGCGATCTGGCCCAAGGGCATGTTCTCGGCCCTGGCCGGCTTCCTGGAGCCCGGCGAGAGCATCGAGGAGGCCTGCGCCCGCGAGGTGATGGAGGAGGCGGGACTGACCGCGACGAGCGTCCGCTATCACTCGACCCAGCCCTGGCCCTATCCCAACTCGCTGATGATCGGCCTGATCGCCGAGGTCGACAGCGAGGACGCCCGACCCGACCAGACCGAGCTGGAGGCCGTGCGCTGGTTCACTCGCGAGGAGGCCCGCCAGCTGGTCGCCGGCGGCTACGACGGCTGCTTCGCCCCGCCGGCCATGGCCATCGCCCACCAGCTGCTGAAGAGCTGGTCGGAGGAGTAGGCTAGGCATTGCGTCCTTCGACACGCCGCTTCGCGGCTGCTCAGGATGACTGAGAAAGAAGGCTACCCTCCATAGTCATGCTGAGCAGCGCCCCCCGGGTCCGCCGAACGGCGGCCCGAGGGTAAACTGGGGCGCGTGTCGAAGCACGCACGGTGTCACCCCATCGCGCCCATACCCACGACCACCGTCAGGCCCATCAGCGCCAGGGTCGACAGCGAGAACAGCAGGAAGCGGATCGGCACCGCGTTGATGGTGACCTGCAGCAGGCTGTGCAGCACCCGCAGCCCGACATAGCCCCAGGCCAGCGCGCCGGTCAGCTCGTTCGACTGCGCGGCCAGATAGGCGATGATCGCCACCGCGTAGAAGATCGTCGGCTGCTCCATCAGGTGGTTGTAGTTGTCCGCCGCCTGTCGGGCGTCGTCGGGCAGCACGTTCAGCGAGCCCGGGAAACGGGCGTCCTGCGGATTGATCTTCGCCTTGCCCATGGCCGGGATGCGCTTGGCGTACATCCAGATCCAGATGAGCAGCGACCAGGCCACAAGCGCCGTCGCGGCCGCCAGCGTCGATTGCAGATACGGAACACCGTTGAACATCGTCTCGCCCTCCCCAGGCAGTGTTGTGCGGGGAGGCTAGAGCGTGAACGACGGTTTGCGAAGTCCCCCTCCGTTGTCATCCCGGCCGGAGCGCAGCGGAGAGCCGGGACCCAGAGGCGGACGCGCGGCATCGGCTGGGTCCCGGGTCGCCTTCGGCGCCCGGGATGACAGCGAAAATCGAACCTACACCCTGTCCCGGAACGGATCGGCCGGGAAGACGCCGAGGATCTCGATGGTCTCGGAGAAGAAGCTCAGTTCTTCCAGGGCCAGGGCCAGGCCCCGGTCCTCGGGACGGCCGTCGACCTCGGCGTAGAAGAAGGTCGCGGTGAAGGCGCCGCCCTCCATGTAGCTTTCCAGCTTGGTCATGTTGACGCCGTTGGTCGCGAACCCACCCAGCGCCTTGTAGAGGGCGGCCGGGATGTTCTTGACCTTGAAGCAGAAGCTGGTGATGCAGCGGCTGGTGAACGGCGGCGGCGGCGGGGCCTTGTCGGCGGTCATCACCAGGAAGCGGGTGGTGTTGTGCCGCTCGTCCTCGATGTCGCGCAGCAGGATGTCCAGGCCATAGATGTCGGCGGCCAGGGCCGGCGAGATGGCGCCGCGCGTCGGGTCCGGGTGCTGGGCCAGGGCGCGGGCGGCGCCGGCCGTGTCGCCCACCGCTTCGGTCTTCACGCCCAGCTTCCTGAGCGAGTTGCGGCACTGGTGCAGGGCGATGGCCATGCTGGAGACGGTCTGGACCTGCTCCAGCTTGACGCCCTTGTTGACCATCAGCTGGAAGCGAATCGGCTTGAACCGCTCGCCGATGATCTTCAGGCCCGAGCTGGGCAGCAGGTGGTGCACGTCGGCGACGCGGCCGGCGATCGAGTTCTCGACCGGGATCATGCCCAGTTCGCAGACGCCGGTCTTCACCGCCTCGAAGGCCTCCTCGAAGGTCGGGTAGGGGGCGGCCTGGTGGTCGGGGAAGTAGGTCCGGCAGGCCTCGTGGCTGTTGGCGCCGGGTTCGCCCTGGAAGGCGATTTTCGGAAGAACGCTCATGCGTCGTGGTCTTTCGCGTGGATCCGGGCCGCCTCGAGGTCGGCCGGATTATCGACGGAGATCGGGGCCTCGTCGGCGACGGCGGCCCAGTAGGAGAGGCCCATTTCCAGGCCGCGCAGCTGCTCCAGCTTCTCGCGCCGTTCGAGGGGCGAGGGCGGAGCGGCGATAAATCGCGCCAGCGCCTCGCGCCGATAGCCATAGATTCCGACGTGCCGCCAGATCGCCGCGTCGCCGTAGAGGGTCGATCGGGTGAAGTAGAGCGCGCGACCGCTTGTCGCGCCCGGGTCCAGGGCCAGCACCGCCTTGACCACGTCCGGATTGGAGCGGTCGGCCGGAGACGCCTCGGCCGCGACCACCGTGGCCACGTCGCAGGACGGCTGTTGTTCCAGCAGCCGGGCGCAGGCCGCGACAATGGCGGCGGGGACGAAGGGCATGTCGCCCTGCAGGTTGATCACCGCGTCATGCAAGCCGTCCGGATCCAGCGCCTCCAGCGCCGCCTGGATGCGGTCCGAGCCTGACGGCAACTGGGGATCGGTCAGGACGGCAAGGCCGCCGGCGGCCCTGACCGCGGCCACGATCTCGGGGTCGCCGGCCGCCACCGCCACGGGGCCGACGCCGGCCGCCTGCGCCTGTCGAAGCACCCGCACGATCATCGGCAGACCGCCGATGTCGGCCAGCGGCTTGTCCGGCAGTCGGGTGGCCGCCATGCGGGCCGGAATCAGGACGATCGGGTTCATGGTTCGTGACACGGATCAATTCAGGCGGTCCGGACCCGGGGCCCGGCTTGCGCGAGGGGCGGTAGCGTGTAAGAGAGCCCGGCGCAACACAGGGCGCGTCACGGGATTCCCGCGGCGGTTGGCATCGGCTCCCGGCCCGGGGCTATCCAGAGGACGAAGACAGCGGACATGAGCGATCTGACGTTCAACAAGATCGCCGGCGGCGTGCTGGCGGCCGGGCTCGTCATTTTCGGTCTGCGCGAGCTGACCACCATCGCGTTTCACAGCGAGCCGCCCGAGAAACCCGGTTACGCCGTGGCGATCCAGGAAACGACCGAGGCAGGCCCCGCCGCCGAAGTGGCGCCCGACTGGGGCACGGTGCTTCTGGATCCCGCCAACGCGGTCGCCGGCCAGGCGGTCAGCGCCAAGTGCGCCTCCTGTCACACCTTCACCCCCGGCGGCGCCAACGGCACCGGTCCGAACCTGTACGGCACGCTCGGCAAAGCGCCGGCCATGCACGCCGGCTACGCCTACTCGGCCGCCTTCACCGGCTTCGCCGCCGGCAAGACCTGGACCTTCGACGAAATGGACGCCTTCCTGAAGGCGCCCGCCAAGCACGTCCCCGGCACCAAGATGACCTTCATCGGCCTGAAGAAGCAGGAAGAGCGGGTGGCGATGATGGCCTACCTGCAGAGCCTGGGCTCGACCCTGGCCATTCCGGCGCCGCGTCCGGCCGAGGTCGCCGCGGCTCCGGCTGAAGGCGCCGCCGGCGAAGGCGAGCCGACCGCCACCGGCTCCACCGCCGTCGCGCAACCCGCGCCGGGCACGACGACCACGCCGCCCGCCGGCGCCGCGCCGGCCCCGGCCGCGCGGTAGGCTGGATCTTTTGACTGTCTGAAGGCCGCGTCGGGCTCCGCCCGGGGCGGCCTTCTCACGTTCGGAGCGCCGGCCCGCCTCCTCCGTCATGGCCCGAACGAGTCGGGCCAGCCATGAACGCGGCTGACGCCGTGCGTCCTTCGACACGCCCGCTGCGCGGGCTGCTCAGGATGACGTTGTCAGAAGGCTACCCACCCACGTCATGCCGAGCAGCGCTCGAAGAGCGCG
>JAUSPV010000053.1 GCA_030652755.1 Caulobacter sp.
GTGCTTCGACACGCGCTCTTCGAGCGCTGCTCAGCATGACGTGGGTGGGCAGCCTTCAAACGACGTCATCCTGAGCAGCCCGCGCAGCGGGCGTGTCGAAGGACGCAACGTCAGCGCGGCAGAAGGCCGTGGAAGATCAGCCGGATCTGGCGTTCCATGATTTCGGTCATGACGACGTGGTCGGCGCGGCCCGCCGCCGCGAGGCGGTAGTTCCAGGCATAGGCGCCCATCAGGGTGTCCAGGATCAGCTCAAGGTCGGCGTCGGCCCGCACCTCGCCCTTCCGCTGGCCCTCATGGAGCATGTCGATGATCATGCTCTTGAAGCGCTCGTTGCGTCCGTAGGGCACCGTGCTGTTTTCCAGGGACGGGCTGAACGACGCGGCGATGTGGGCCAGGAAGAGCCGCACCCGCCGGCATTCGAATTCGTAGTGGATCGAGAAGAGCGAGCACAGGCGGTCCAAGATCGAGCCGCGCATGTGCCGGGCGACGTGTTCGAGTTCGCTGTAGAGGGCGTCGACCCGGTCATCCATGACCTGGCTGAGGACGTCTGCCTTGGACGCGAAGGTCGTGAATACGCTGCCGACGGAAACGCCGGCCCGCTCCGCGACGGCCCGGATGGTGGTTTCCTCGTAACCGATCTCGTTGAAGAGATCGCGCGCCGCCTCCAGCACGCGGCGGCGCGTTTCCAGCTTCTGCGTCACACGTACGCCCAAACGATGTCCCCCCGGACAGCCGCGCTCATCCACAAGGATGAGCGCGGCGTGGTTACTATGCCTTGACGGCCGTCAACACCACGTCGATCCGATCCGCCAGCTTTTCGGTCTGGTTCTCGACGGACGCCCCGTCGAACGCCGCCGGGCGATAGCCGGCGAGGAACAGGTCCCACATCATCTCGGCGATCAGGCGCAGGTCGAATCGCTGCGTCAGTTCGCCGCGCTCGACGCCGCGTTCCAGCACCTCAAGAACGAGGGCGCGGATCGGGCGCATGCTTTCGCGGCGCAGGCGCTCGGCCTCCGGCGTGCGGGTCCAGGACGCGGCGAGCGCGGCCAGGATCAGCGGCAGCTGGTGGGCATGGGCGCGGTAGGCGGCGCCGAACATGCCGACAAGGGCCTCACGGGCGGTGGTCGCGCCGACCACGGCGTCCTGCATCGGCTCGAGCAGGGCGGCGAAGTCGTCGTTCAGGATCGCGTCGAACAGCTCGTTCTTGTCAGCGAAGCTGGCGAACACAGCGCCGGTCGACATGCCCGCGGCGCGGGCGATGTCCCGGATCGTGGCGCCTTCATAGCCGCGCTCGATAAACAGGTCGCGGGCCGCTTGCAGCACCTTTTCACGGGTTTGCTGCTTGGCCATGGCGCGGCGGGTCATCTTCTGCGGCCGGATGGCCGGCGCATTCATGCGCATGGGAATATGGTTCATTGGTCCGCCTCCAAACGGGCCAGCGCGGCCTCGGCGCGCTTCTCGAATTCCACGCAGTACTCATCGACGACCTTTACCAGGACGTCAGCATACCGGCGTGCAAGATCGCGGCCGTCCTGCGCGGCATCGCGCAGATTCTCAATCAACTGCCGAACCTCGGCGATGGTTTCATTGTCCGCCGCCGGGTGGGCGGCGGTGCTTTGGGACATACCCATGAATGGCTCCGTCTCGCCTCCCCGCTGTCAGGTCGACGCGATCCGCGGTGAGGTGGTGATCGCGTTCAATGAACATGCTCAACGAGCGATGTGAGGTGCCGCGTACACCGAACGACGGTCTCGTGCAACACCTTTCTGCAATGACGCTTTTCAGCCTTTTTTTACCATGAAACCGGTGGCACCCGCAAAATCGGGGTCCGCACTGGCCATTCTCGGCTCGCTGAACGCGCTCGACCAACCCGAAAATCGAGCCCGAAAACAGGCTCGGTGGCCGGAACGCGGCATCCGCGCTAGATATCGTCGGATGGATACGCTCTTCAACATACTCATCCCGGTCTCGCTCGCGGCGGTGCTGATCACCCTGATGGTCGGCCTCTACGCCCTGCACAGGGGCGGCGACTTCGGCCGGTCCTATTCCAACCGGCTCATGCGGCTGCGGGTGCTGCTCCAGTTCATCGCGGTCATGGTGCTGGTGGCCGCCTTCTGGTGGAAGGCGCGGGGCTAGCGGCATGGTCACGCTCAACCGCATCTACACGCGCACCGGCGATGGCGGCACGACCCGCCTGTCGACCGGCGAGCCGGTGTCCAAGGACAATGCCCGGGTCGAGGCCTATGGCACGGTCGACGAGACCAATAGCTGCCTGGGCCTCGTGCGCCTGCACACCGCCGGGGACCCGGTCCTCGACGCTATCATGGCCCGGGCTCAGAACGATCTTTTCGACCTCGGCGCCGATCTGGCGACGCCCGACCGGGGCAAGCCGCTGGGCTGGGAGCCGCTGCGAATCCTCGAGTCCCAGGTCGAGCGGCTGGAGCGGGAGATCGACCAGTTGAACGGCGAACTGTCGGCCCTGACCTCGTTCGTGCTGCCGGGCGGCACGCCGGCGGCGGCGGCGCTGCATCTGGCGCGGACCGTCTGCCGCCGGGCCGAGCGGGCCTGTGTCACCCTGGCCGCGCTGCCGGACGAACCGGTCGGCGCGGCGGCCATCAAGTACCTGAACCGGCTGTCGGATCTGCTGTTCGTCGCCGGCCGCTGGGCCAACGACAAGGGCGCCGGCGACGTGCTCTGGGTTCCGGGCGGAACCCGCTGACGCCTATTTCGCCGCCGGAAGGGGCGGGGGGGCCTGCGGGAGGGCCGGCGGTGTCGCGGGGGCGCTGGCGGCGGGCGCGGCGGGCGCCGTCGCCTGCGGGTAGCCAAGGTGGTCGCGCTGCACTTCCTCGGCGGCCTTCCTCTCAGACCATTCCTTGCGGCTGACGCCTTCCGGTCGCCCGGTCATGTCGGGGATGTAGATCGGCTGGGCGCAGACCCGTCGGCCACGGTCCCACCATTGCCCCCCGGCCTCGCACTTCTTGGCCGGCATGACATAGAGGATCTGGAAGGCCCACAGCGCGACGCCGCTGACCAGGAAGATGCCGATGAAGATGATCTTGAGGCGGTCGATGGTCGAATTCATGCGCGGGCCTTTATCGCAAACGACGACGACAGCCTAGCAGGCCTTGTCGGGCATTTTTTCGGCCCCAGATTGACCCCAAGGGAAACTTGCATTGCGCGCGGGAGTCGGTATCAGCCTGTTCGCGCAAGATTTTTCGCAACGCAACACGGCGGAATAAGCCCATGAAGGTGCTCGTCCCGGTTAAACGGGTGATCGATTATAACGTGAAGGCTCGGGTGAAGCCCGACCAGTCGGGCGTCGACCTGGCCAACGTCAAGATGTCCATGAATCCCTTCTGCGAGATCGCGGTCGAAGAAGCCGTCCGTCTCAAGGAAAAGGGTGTCGCCACCGAGGTCGTGATCGTCTCGATCGGCCCGGCCCAGGCCCAGGAAACCATCCGTACGGCGCTGGCCATGGGCGGCGACCGCGGCATTCTCATCCAGTCCGACACCGACGTCGAACCGCTGGCCGTGGCCAAGCTGCTCGCCGCCGTGGCGAAGGAAGAGGGGGCCGAGGTGGTCCTGATGGGCAAGCAGGCGATCGACGGCGACAACAACGCCGTGGGCCAGATGCTCTCCACCCTGCTCGACTGGCCGCAGGCGACCTTCGCCAGCAAGGTCGAGATCGGCGGCGGCAAGGCCGTGGTGACCCGCGAGGTCGACGGCGGTCTTCAGGTTCTCGAGGTCGACCTGCCGGCGGTGATCACCGCCGACCTGCGCCTCAACGAACCGCGCTACGCTTCGCTGCCCAACATCATGAAGGCGAAGAAGAAGGAAATCGCGGCCAAGACGACCGCGGACTACGGCGTCGACGTCGCCCCGCGCCTGAAGGTGCTGAAGGTGTCCGAACCCGCCAAGCGCTCGGCCGGCGTCAAGGTCGAGAACGCCGCCGAACTGGTGACCAAACTCAAGACTGAAGCGGGGGTGCTCTGATGGCCGTTCTCGTCGTCGCCGATAACGACAACGCGCACCTGCGCGACACCACCCACAAGACCGTCACCGCCGCCCTGGCGCTGTCGGGCGACGTGGACGTCCTGGTCCTGGGCCAGGGCGCCGACGCCGTGGCCGCCGCCGCCGGCAAGATCGACGGCGTGCGCAAGGTCATCCTGGCCGAGAGCGCCGACGTGGGCCACGGCATCGCCGAAGCCATCTGCGACACCATCATCGGCCTGGCCGGCGGTTATGACGCGGTGCTGGTCCCGGCCACCTCGGCGGGCAAGAACTTCGCCCCCCGCGTGGCGGCCAGGCTCGACGCCTCGCCGATCTCGGACGTCATCGAAGTGGTCTCGAGCGACACCTTCGTGCGTCCGATCTACGCTGGCAACGCGCTGGAGACCGTCCAGACCGCCGACAAGACCAAGGTCCTGACCGTCCGCCCGACCGCCTTCAAGGCGGCCGGCGAAGGCGGCTCGGCCCCGGTCGAGAAGGTCGCCGGCGCTTCGGCGTCAAAGACCCGCTTCCAGTCGGAAGAGATGGTCAAGTCGGACCGTCCGGAACTGACGGCCGCCAAGATCGTCGTCTCCGGCGGTCGCGCCATGGGCTCGGCCGAAGAGTTCCAGAAGGTCATCGAGCCGCTGGCCGACAAGCTCGGCGCCGCGGTGGGCGCCTCGCGCGCCGCCGTCGACGCCGGCTACGCGCCCAACGACTACCAGGTCGGCCAGACCGGCAAGGTCGTCGCCCCGGCGCTCTACATCGCCATCGGCATCTCCGGCGCCATCCAGCACCTGGCCGGCATGAAGGACTCCAAGGTGATCGTCGCGATCAACAAGGACGCCGACGCGCCGATCTTCCAGGTCGCCGACTACGGCATCGTCGGCGACTACAAGACCGTGGTTCCGGAACTGATGGCCGCGCTGGGCTAGGGACCGGCCGCAAGGCTGAAATGACGAAGGCCCGGAGCGCATGCTCCGGGCCTTTTTCGTTGGGCGTAATCCGTCGAACAGGTCGTCGGTCAGATCCCGGGCGCCATGCAGGATACGCTCGATGCGAACGCGTTCCGGCTCGACTGAATAGAAGATCAGGTGGCGACCGTGCACCGTACGGCGAATGCCGGGATCAAGCTGAGGCTGCAGTTCGTAGCCCAGTGGCGCATCCGCCAGCTTCTCGCAGGTCACCCGGACTTCGGCGATGAAGCGGACTGCGCGTCGCGGACTGTCGCGGGCGATGAAGTCGGCGATTTCCTCCAGGTCCTCTTCGGAACGCGGAGAGAAGGCCACCTTCATTTCGTCGGGTCCGCCATGGCGGCGTACTTGGCCGTGAGCCGCGCGAACACCTCTTCGGCGGGCCGGCCAGGGCCGCTGTCCATGCCCTCGCGAATGAGCAGCCGGAGCGCATCCTGCTCGAGCAAGGCGACGCGCCGCTTCAGGAACCAGTCCCGCAATGCGTCGCGAATGACCTCGCTCGTCGTTGCGTAGTCCCCGGATTCGACCGCTTCACGCACGCCGCCCGCCATATCGGCGGTCAGGGCGATGCTGATCTTCTCGACGTTGGACATCCGATCCCCCGCCCCGGACGGTAGTAAGAATTCCCACCAAACTCAAGATCGGGCACGGGAGGGCCGGTAGCGCTGGTGACCAGCCCCCGAGCGTCCGCCGGCTGCCTCCGCCCGGTCGATCAGGGCACGTGCTTGCGGGTCAGCGCGACGCAATGCTGGCTCCAGAACACCGCGTGCTCATGCTTCAGTTTCCCCATCAGGGTGAAGGCGGGCAGCAGGTATTTGTCGTGGTAGGTCGTGGCGTCGACTTGGCGCCGCTTCATGCCCTCGCCCTTCCAGGCGTTGGAGAGGGTGGAGAGTTGGTACTGCGCGTCCTTCTCGCCCAGATCCATCATCACGGACGCCATGGACAAGAGGGAGGAGGCGCAGATGTCGGCCTCCACCGCGCTGTCTGCCTCGGGCAGGCTGTGAAGCTGCAGATCATAGAAGTTGACCCCCCACTTCCATTCTTCGCCGGCCCGGGCCCCGCTCGCCGCCGAGAGGGCCAGCCCCATCGCCAGAACGATCATCAGAAAACGCGTCATCTACCCACTCCGGAACACCACGACATAGCCTGTCGGGGTAACTCCTGGGCCAGGCCCGCAGGGGAAGCATACCCCGTTGAGGGGGCAACGGCCGATCCTATCCCGGATCCGCGAACACCCCATCCTGGAACAGCGTCCGGCCGAACCACGGGTGGTGGAAGTCCATGGTGAAGCGGAACCGTCCGCCGCCGACGTCGGCGTGCACGACGTGGGCGCGGCCGGGGGTCAGCAGGTCGGGAATGGGCAGGCGCAGGGAGCCGAGGCTGGCGAAGTAGCGGCGGCTGCGGAAGTGCAGGGCGCCATCCTCGACGCTGACGGTCAGCGCCATGCCCAGCCCCCCGCGCACCACCTCCAGCAGTTCGCCGTCGGCCGTCATCAGCTTGGTCGAACTGACCAGCACCGGCGAGCGGCGGTCGAAGCTGTACGTCCGCGCCCAGACCAGCCCGCCGCGCGTGTCCAGATGCACGTCCACCGAGGTCGGCACGTCCGCGCCGGTCCAGGGGGCCAGCGGCGTGCCGATCAGGCGGCAGACCTGAGAGACCAGCCGACCGAACCAGCTCGCCTCGACCACCATCCGGCCGTCGTAGACGGTGTTGAGCCCGAGCGCCGGGTGGGCCGCGAACCTGTGCTGGACGGCGGCGGGCAGGTGGGCCCAGGCCTCGGGGCCGAGCAGGGCGGGGAAGTCGATTGGGCGAAATGGGGACACACACTCTTTTCCGCGGAAAAGCGTGTGTGTCCCCATTTTCCCCAGCACCCCTTCCATCGCCCCGACCTCCTCTAGCGTCCTATGAGCCCGGCGACCTTCGCGCCCAGGCCCATCAGCTTGACCAGCGTCGGGCGCGGGATCTGGCGGACCTGGCCGTACCAGCGGTCCAGCCGGGTCATGAACCCTTGCATGTCCCTGAGCCGCGCCTTGACCCCCGAAGGGGTGGCAGGATCGGCCTCGGCTTCCGCCACGCAGGCGGCCAGCATCTCCAGCGTCGGGTCGATCTCGCGCTTCTTCCGGCCCTCGACGATCAGGGTCAGCATGTCCCAGGGATCGGTCCTGCCCTCGAAGTGGTCGCGCCGGTCGCCGGGCAGGTGGATCAGTTTGATCAGCCCCCAGCCCTGCAGCTCCTTCAGGCTGTTGGACACGTTCGACCGCGCGATGCTCAGCGTCCGGGCGATCTCTTCGGCATGCATCGGCCGGCCGGCGAGGAACAGCAGCGCCTGGATCTGGGCCACCGACCGGTTGGTCCCCCACCGCGTCCCCATCTCCCCCCAGTGGAGGATGTAGCGCTGCATGGCGGGGGTGAGGTCCACGGGGGTTCTCTAATTTCTGTCGAGACAGAAATAGCAGAATTTGCAAAGGACGCAATCCTCCCCGGAGCGCAGCGAGGGGGAGGTGGCCTCGCGGAGCGAGGTCGGAGGGGGCGGCGTCGGGCTTTCAGGATCGGGCGCTGTGCACGGCGGCCAGCCGTTCAACGCCAGCGCCACCCCTCCACCATGCTCCGCATGGTCCCCCTCCCCAGCAAGCTGGGGAGGCTGCCAGAGGCTACGGCCGGATCAGATACTTCTCGCCGGTGGACTTGCGGTTGTACGCAGCGATGACCTGCGGATCGAGCGCCTCGGCCAGCGAGATCTCGGCGGTGTAGTGGCTGGCGAAGGTGGTCTTCAGCTCGGCGACGACGCGATCGCGCAGCTTCTGGGTCTCGACCGGCCCGATCTTCATCAGGAACGGCGTCAGCAGCCAGCCGCCCAGGCCCCACATCATGCCGAAGGCGCGGTTCAGCTCGGTCGGGCCGGTGTCCAGGCCGCCGTAGACATAGACCTGCTTCATCTGGTTGGAGCCGTAGCGGCTGTAGACCTTGGCGGTCTTGTTGGCCGCGACCTCCATGCAGTTGAGGATCTGGCCGGACAGCTTGCCGCCGCCGATGGCGTCGAAGGCCAGGTAGGCGCCGGTCTCGACGATCGCCTGGGTCAGGTCCTCAAGGAACGAGGGCTTGCTGGAATCGACGATGTGCGTCGCGCCCAGCCCCCGCAGGATGGCGGCCTGCTCGTCATTGCGCACGATGTTGACCAGCGGGATGCCGTCGGCGAGGCAGATCTTGACCAGCATCTGGCCCAGGTTCGAGGCCGCCGCCGTGTGGATCAGCCCGGTGAAGCCCTCGCGCTTCATGGTCTCGGGGAAGCTCAGCGCCGTCAGCGGATTGACGAAGCAGGAGGCGCCGTCCTTCGGGTCCGTACCGTCCGGCAGCAGCATGACCGAGGCCAGCGGCAGGGTGCGGAACTGGCCGTACATCGCCCCGCCCAGACAGGCGACGGTCTTGCCCAGCAGCGCCTGCGCCTCCGGCGAAGCGCCGGCCGCCACGACCACGCCGCAGCCCTCGTTGCCGACCGGCATGCTCTCGTCGGCCCGCGCGGCCATCATCCGCATCAGGTGCCTGGGGATGTCGGCGGTGAAGGTCGGGCCGTTGGCGTTGGTCCCGGTGCGTCCGGTGCTCAGGTCGGCCGGGCCGATCAGCAGGCCGAGGTCCGAGGGATTGATCGGCGAGGCCTGCACCTGGACGACCACCTCGCCCGCCGCCGGCGCCGGGGTCTCCACCCGCTCCAGCGACAGCTGAAGCTCGCCCGCCGAGGTCACCAGCGACCGAAGTTGCAGCCCCGACTCCCAGGATGTCGTCGCCATGATGTGTCACTCCCGTTTCCCGGTTGATCCGGATTGGCGCGCAATTGAGCCCATCGGCGCCGAGGGGGGAAGGGGCGTTGTCGAAAAGGACGGTCCGACGGCGCGGCCGATGGCCAATCCTCCCAACCCCTGCGAAGGTCGCTGGACTTGTTCCCGCTGATCGACAAGCAAGGGGTTCCCTTGCCACCGCCATCCCCATGACCGACGCCGCCGCCATCACCTCGCCCCCCGCCTCCGTCCTCGCGCCGGGCCTGACCTGCTGGCGAACAGAGCCGGCCGGCCGGGTGGGGCTGATCATCGACAACGAGGCCTGTTTCACCGCTGTCCACGAGGCGCTCCTGGCGGCGAAGCGATCGATCTGGATCCTGGGCTGGGCGTTCGATCCCAGGACGCGGCTGGCGCCGGACGGTTTCGAGGGACCCGATGATCCCGATGAAGTGGGACAGATCCTCATCGCCCTGACCCGCGCGCGTCCGGAGCTGGACGTCCGGGTCCTGGTCTGGCGCTCCACCCTGGGCATCAATGGTCTTCAGGACCCGCGCGGCCACCGGGCAGGGCGGGCTTTCGCGAGAACCGGCGTGCGCTTCCGCGAGGCCCACGATGTGCCCTTCGGAGCCTGCCACCACCAGAAGCTGGTCATCGTCGACGGCAGGATCGCCTTCTGCGGCGGCGGCGACATGGTCGCCAACCGCTGGGACACATCCGGGCATCAACACGATGACGGGCGACGTATCCTGCCGGAGCGCAGGCCTCACGCGCCCCGCCACGAGGTGACGATGCTGGTCGACGGAGCCGCGGCCGCGGCCCTGCGTGAGCTCTTCCTGGAGCGCTGGCGCAACGCGGGCGGCGAGCCCATGGCGCCGGGGCCGATGGCGCCTGGCGATCCCTGGCCCCCGTCCACGCCCGTCGCCATGTCGGGGGTGGAGGTGGCTATCGCCCGCACCCAGCCGGCCTGGAAGGGTCGTCCGCTGGTCGAGGAAGTCCGGCGCCTGACACTCGCCTGCATCGCCGCCGCGCGCCGGAGCATCTATCTCGAGAACCAGTACTTCGCCTGCGCCTCCGTGGCCGACGCCCTCGCCGCGCGCCTGAACGAGCCGGACGGACCCGAGGTCCTGCTCATCGTCACCGGGCATTCGCCGAGCTGGTTTGACCGGCTGACCATGGATCATGCCCGCAACCCGCTGATCCGGCGGCTTCGCGCAGCGGACCGGTACGGCCGGTTCCGGGCTCTGTCGCCGGCGACCTCCGGCGGCGCCCCGATTATCGTGCATTCGAAGGTCGGGGTGTTCGACGACCGTATTGTCCGCATCGGATCGGCGAACCTGAACAACCGGTCCGAAGGCTTCGACACCGAGTGTGATCTGGCCATCGAGGCCCCCGACGCGGCCGCCCGCGAAGCCGTCGCCGGGTTTCGGGACGACCTGCTCGGCCACTACCTCGGCGTGAGCCTTGAGGCCTTCGCCGAAGCCCGATCGCGGACCGGCGGCCTGATCGGCGCGATCGACCGCCTCAATCATGACGGACGCCTCTTGCCGGTTGGAACGGACAGGGCGACCTGGTGGGAGACCTTCGTCTCCCACCATGAGCTTGGCGATCCCCGCGACGCCCGCCAGAGCTGGCGACTGCGGAAGCGCCGGCGGCCGCCCGGTCGTCAGTGAGACAGGAGCAGCGGCGTCTTCGGGTCGTCCATCATGTGCCGGGTCGCCCCGCCCAGCACGAACTCCCGGATCCGCGAGCGGCCGTAGGCTCCCATCACCAGCAGGTCGGCGCCGTGGGTGGCGTTGTAGGCGTCCAGCACCGTCCCGATGGGCTTGCCGCCCGAGTCAATCTCGTCCGCGACGGCGGCCACGCCGTGCGCCTGAAGGTGACGAACCGCGTCAGCGCCAAGACCCGGGCGCGCGTCCGGCTTTTCATTCAGGACGGTCAGCACCCGGACCTGGCCCGCCAACTTCAGCACCGGCATGGCGTCGGCCATCGCGCGGGCCGAGGTGCGGCTGCCGTCCCAGGCCAGTACGACGGTGTTGAGTCCCTGGCTCACCAGGTCGGGCGTGTCCGCCCGGAAGAGCAGGACGGGTCGGCCCGATCCAAAGATGACCGCTTCGGCGATGGCGCGCTGCCCGTCGAGGTTGCTCCCGACCGCGACAATGCAAAGGTCCCGCGTGCGGGCGTGACGGGCCACGACATCCTCGATGGTGAAGAGTTCGGCCCTGGCCGTGAGTGTATCGCGCAGAACCTCGCGCTCGCCGGCCGCGGCGGCGAAGTCCGCCAGCGCCTGCTCACAGGCCTGGCGGCTCCTGGCCTCCTCCTCGACGGCCAGTCGGTTCAGGCCGATGAGATAGTTGGCCAGCGCGTTGTCCTTCACGCGAAACTCGGCCTGCACGGTCAGGCCGGTCAGCTTGCCGCCGACCACGGAGGCGAACCGGACCGCCTGCTCGATGGCGGTCGTCGGCGTTGGCTCCGGATAGCCGCTGATCTGGAACAGAATGTCCTGCATCGCGATGTTAGATCCTCTTGTCTGACCCGATCAAACCCTGGCGCGCGGCCGGGCTCATTGATCAATCGCAAAACGCAGACGATCGGGAACGAGCGCGCACCGTTGGGGACCACGCCGTCGGGGACATAGACCACCTTGCAGGTGGCGTGGAGCGCTCTGGCCGACACTATTCCGTGGCGGCCTGACCTTGCGCCTCTTCATGAGCGGTGTCGGGATGCCCCTCCCAGGGACCCAGGCGCCTGTGCGTTTTCGCCGCCAGTTCGGCGCAGCGACGAAAGGCGTCGGCCAGGTCCAGGGCGCCATCCAGCTGACCGACAGGCAGGGCGCCGCGGGCGGTCGCCCGCAGCAGGTCGGTCTTGACCTGCTGATAGGCGCGCTCGGTCGCCTCGATCAGCCGGGTGCAGGCGGGCTCCAGTCCCTCGGCATCCGCTCCTGGCCCTTCCAGGCTATCGGCCAGCGCCTGTCGCAGGCTCGCCCAGCTCGTGGACGCCGTCTCCATGCCCGCCGGGAGCAGCCGCAGCCGCAGGCTCATGCGCTCAAGCTCTTCCAGGTGCTGAACGGCCCGGATGACGTCGGGCAGGGCGTCGGCCACGGCATCGGGAAGCGGGCCGGCGCTCATTTCGCCGATGAAGGTCCGGATCGCCCGCCCCAGGGGCTGAAGCCGGCCTTCGTCCATCGCCACCCCGGCCTCCCTGGCTCGCCGCCGTCGGGCGACCATCGCGAAGGCGGCCTCGCGCATGCGCTCAGCCTCCAGGACCAGCCCCCGCAGCGCCAGAGCCGGAACCGGCGCGAGGGTGGGGTCGAGATATCGCGGCCGGGCCAGGCTTTCCTCCGCCGAAACAAAGCGGCGTTGCAGGAAGGCGATCAGCCGCGACCCCATCAGCGCCATGATCAGGGCGCCGAGCAGATTGAACAGGGTATGGAACATGGCCAGGATCGCCGGCGTCTCCGCCCCCGGATTGAATCCGGCGGTCAGCCAGGTGCTCGCCCACAGGAGGGGCGCCAGCAGCACGATGGCCGCCACCGCCGCAGCGGCGTTGAAGATGACATGCGCCACGGCCACACGCCGCGCCGCCGGTGTTGCGTTCAGGGCGGCGAGGATCGCCGTCGACGTCGTCCCGATATTGGTCCCGATGACCGCCATGGCCGACATCGAGAGCGGGATGTCACCGCTGGCGGCGGCGGTCAGGGCGATGGCGATGGCGGCGCTGGACGATTGGGTGACCACCGTGACCGCGACGCCGACGGCCAGGGCGATCACGAGACCAACGAATGTGACGTCGCTTGCGACCAGGTGACCAACATCTCCCAAGAGCGTCGCAAAGCCTGCCTGCAGTACGCCGATGCCGAGGAAGAAGGCCCCGAACCCCGCCATCGCCTGGCCGGCCCCGAACAACCGGGAACGGCCGCGGAACGCCAGCCGGCCCAGCATGCCGAGTCCGATCAAGGGCAGGGCCAGCGCCGCCACGTCGATTTTCACGCCTACCAGAGCCACCAGCCAGCCGGTCATGGTGGTGCC
>JAUSPV010000054.1 GCA_030652755.1 Caulobacter sp.
GGCACCAAGTGGAACTTCCTGCCGTTCCGTCGGGGCCTGGTCGGCGGTGAATGAATCGGCGTCGATCCCTACTACCTGACCCACAAGGCCCAGGAACTGGGCTACCACCCTGAGGTCATCCTGGCGGGCCGACGGATCAACGACGGCATGGGCGCCTATGTCGCCGACCGCATCCTGCGCCTGATGGTGCGCAAGAAGATCAACCCGGTCGGGGCCCGCGCGCTCGTGCTGGGCCTGGCGTTCAAGGAGAACTGCCCCGATCTGCGCAACACCAAGGTCGTCGATATCGTCGCCGAGCTGGCCGAGCACTCGATGACCGTCGACATCCACGATCCCTGGGTCGACGCGGCGGAAGCCCGTCATGAGTACGGCGTCGAGCTGACCGCGGCGCCGAAGGCCGGCGACTACGACGTCGTCATTCTCGCCGTCGCCCACCACCAGTTCACCGACCTGGGCGCGACCGGCATCCGCGCCTTCGGCAAGGAGCCGTCCGTGCTATACGACGTCAAGTCGGCCCTGCCGCGCGACGCGGTCGACGGCCGCCTCTGATCCAGACGAAGAGCAGTTCCATGAAGGTTATGGTCACCGGGTCCGCCGGTTTCATCGGCTCGGCGACGACGCTGCGCCTGCTCGAGCGCGGCGACAGCGTGATCGGCGTCGACTGCCTGAACGACTACTACGACCCGGCCCTGAAGCGCGCCCGGCTGGCGCGGCACATCGACCATCCGAACTACGTCCAGCTGACCATCGACCTGGCCGACCGCGCGGCGATGGAGGCGGCCTTCGCCGAGCACCGGCCCAACCGGGTGATCAACCTGGCCGCCCAGGCCGGCGTGCGCTACGCGGCCGAGAACCCGCACATCTATGTGCAGAGCAATGTCACCGGCTTCCTGCACGTGCTGGAGGGCTGCCGCCACAACGGGGTCGAGCACCTGGTGTTCGCCTCGACCAGTTCGGTCTACGGCGCCAACACCGCCATGCCGTTCTCGGAGCACCAGAGCACCGAGCACCCGCTGACGCTCTATGCGGCGACCAAGAAGGCCAACGAGCAGATGGCGCACAGCTACGCCAACCTGTTCGATCTGCCCTGCACGGGCCTGCGCTTCTTTACCGTCTACGGCCCCTGGGGCCGGCCGGACATGGCGCTGTTCCTGTTCACCAAGGCCATTCTGGCCGGCGAGCCGATCAAGGTCTTCAACCACGGCAAGCACAGCCGCAGCTTCACCTATGTCGACGACATCGTCGAAGGCGTGATCCGGGCGCTGGACAACCCGCCGGCCCCGAACCCTGACTGGGACGGCATGAAGCCGGACCCGGCGACCAGCGGCGCCGGCCCCTACCGCATCTTCAACATCGGGGCGGAAGAGCAGGTCGAGCTCATGCGCTACATCGAGGTGCTGGAAGCGTGCCTGGGCAAGAAGGCGATCATGCAGATGCTGCCCCTGCAGCCCGGCGACGTGCCCGACACGGTAGCCGACGTCAGCGAGCTGCAACGCATCGTCGGCTACAAGCCGCGCGTGACGGTCGAAGAGGGCGTGAAGAAGTTCGTCGAGTGGTACCGCGGGTACAACGGGGTGCTTTAGCCCCGTGGCTTCCGGGCCGCCATGACAGCTTCGTAGACTCGGTCCTGAAGCTGCCGCGCGCCAACCGGGGACAAGTGGTTGTGGTCAAAATACCAGCTGTCCCCGCGCATGGCCCAATGGTAGCGATCGCCTTGGGCAAAGAGGTCATCGAACGAGAGCAACGAAACGCCATCCTGGACTCGGCGTCGGAGGGCTGCATCAGAGAAGCGCATCCTTTCCCGATCCTCGGTGATCAACACCGACGTCTCGGCGACGAAGCGTGAGGCGTCGCCGGCGACTCCGAAAAAGGCCATCCGTTCGATCGCCAGCTTGGGGTCAAGGTTCTGCTGCGGGATCTGCTCCACTAGGATCACAGCGATGCCTGCCTTGCGATAGTTGGCGAGCGTGCGGTCCAGCAGTGTTTCGAACGCGCGGCGCGAATCCTCAATGCTGGCGACGCCGCCGATGCGGCTCGTCGTCAACAGGTAGCGCGACTGTTCGTCGTGAATGCTGCGATGGGTGTACAGCGACCAGCGCCCGACCAAGACAACTACGTCGAGTCTCTTCTCCATGGCGAAGCGCAGCTGCTCCCGGGCCATTTCGCGGCAAACATCCGTGTCGTAGTTGCCGGCGACAACGTAGACGCCCTCCAAGGGCGGACAGCCACCCAGCGATGAATGCCAGACCACCGCCTCGTCGCCGACCTTCTCGAAGGCGGGCAGGATGAACTCGGCATGGCTGTCGCCGAAAACGCCGACGGCCAGGTCAGCCGACGGGTCGCTCTTGAAGACATTGCAGAATTGCCCGACGCGGTCGGGCTCCTTGAGGCCGGGATAGCAGGCCTCCCACACGTCCTGGCGGGCCGCAGTGGCTCCCAATCGGGCAAGCTGCTCGCTCACCGGGCGGGAAGCGGGGCGCCAGAGCGCGCCGTCGCTGATGTGTCCGATTACACCGACAGCGGCGACAAGGGCAGAGGACGCCAAGGCGCCTCCACAAAGCGCCAACTGAGCCAAGCGAGCAGCAGCGAGAGGGCGCAGAGCGCCAGCATGAGAGCCGGGGCGGGCTCGGAGATCGAACGGATGCGTGCGAAGGCGAACAGGGGCTGGTGCCAGAGATAGGCGCTGTAGCTGATCAGGCCTATCCAGACGAAGGGCTTGAGCGAAAGAAGCGCCGCGACCCAGGTGCCGGTCCGGCCAAAGAGCAGGATCAGGGCCGTTCCCACGATCGGGAACAGGCCTAGGGCCGAAGGCATCGGCACGGCCTCGCTGAAGGTCGCCAGCGAGCCGGCGACCAGCACAAGACCCAGTAGTGACAGGCCGTTGGCGATGCGCCTTGATGGGGCCCAATGGACAAGCGCCGCGATAGCTCCGATCAGCAGTTCCCAAGCGCGTGACGGCAGCAGGAAGAAGTTGGCCGATGGGGCGGTGCGCCAGCCCCACTCGCTGAGCGCCAGGCTGACGATGGCGGCCAGCACCAACAGCACGACGACGTGGCGCCGGGCGAGCCGGTACGCCAGCCACAGCGCCGGCGGGAACAGGATGTAGAACTGCTCCTCAACTGCTAGGCTCCAAGTGTGCAGCAGCGGCTTCAGCTCGGCGGCAGCCGAGAAGTAGCCCTCTTCCCGCCAAAACAAGATGTTCGACGAGAAGGTCGCGACTGCGGCCAGACTCTGTCCGAAATCCTTCAGCTCTCGCGGCAACAGCCAAGCCCAGGCAAAGGGCACGCAGACGAGGCAAACCAGCACCAGCGCCGGCAGGATGCGCCGTGCGCGCCGCTCGTAGAATGACACCAGGCTGAACTGGTCCCTCTCCAGCTCTGAACTGATGATGCTCGTTATCAGGAAGCCGCTAATGACAAAGAAGATGTCGACGCCGATGAAGCCGCCTGGCATCAGGCCCAAGCCTGAGTGGAACAGGACAACCGGCACCACCGCGATGGCGCGGAGGCCGTCGACCTCTGGTCTGTACTTCATTTCCCCGCCCACACGCCGACTCGGTATGGCCCTTCACAACCGGCACCTTATCTGGAGCACGGCGAGTATTGCGACTGCAATCCCGATAGGATTGCCCTACCCCCGCTCCAGCCAGGCCACGATCGTCTCGGCGGCCTCGACGGGCGACAGCGTCGTCGTATCCACGGTGAGTTCGGCGTTCTCCGGCTCTTCATACGGGCTGTCGATGCCGGTGAAGTTCTTCAGGTCGCCGGCGCGGGCCTTCTTGTAGAGGCCCTTCACGTCGCGCTGCTCGGCCACGGCCAGGGGGGTCTCGACGTAGACCTCGACGAACTCGCCGTCCTCCAGCATCTCGCGGGCCATGCGGCGCTCGGCGCGGAAGGGGCTGATGAAGGCGGTCAGCACGATCAGGCCGGCGTCGACCATCAGCTTGGAGACCTCGGCGACGCGGCGGATGTTCTCGACCCGGTCCTCCTCGGTGAAGCCCAGGTCCTTGTTCAGGCCATGGCGGACGTTGTCGCCGTCGAGCAGATAGGTGTGGCGACCCAGGGCGTGCAGGCGCTTCTCGACCAGGTTGGCGATGGTCGATTTGCCGGCGCCCGACAGGCCGGTGAACCAGACCACACGTCCCTTCTGGCCCTTCTGGGCGGCGCGGGCTTCCTTGTGAACGTCGGTGGCCTGCCAGTGGATGTTGTCGGCCCGGCGCAGCGCGAAGTGCAGCATCCCGGCCCCGACCGTGCGGTTGCTCAGGCGGTCGATCAGGATGAAGCCGCCCAGATCCCGGTTGGTCGCATAGGCCTCGAACGGGATCGCCCGGTCGAGCGAGATATTGCAGACGCCGATCTCGTTGAGCTCCAGCCGTTTGGCGGCGATATGCTCCAGCGTGTTCACCTGCACCCGGTACTTGGGCTCGGTGATGGTGGCGGCGACGGTCTGGGCCCCGATCTTCATCAGATAGGGCCGGCCCGGCAGCATCGGCTCGTCGTCCATCCAGACGAGGGTGGTCTCGAACTGGTTGGCGACGGGCGAGGGATCGTCGGCGGCAACCAGGACATCGCCGCGCGACACGTCGACCTCGTCGCTCAGGGTGAGGGTCACCGACTGGCCGGCCTGGGCGCTGTCCAGGTCGCCCGGCAGCACGACGATCCGCGCCACGCGGCTTTCGCGGCCCGACGGCAGCACCTTGACCCGGTCGCCAGGCTTCACCGTGCCGGCGGCGATCTGGCCGCTGAAGCCGCGGAAGTCGAGGTTGGGGCGGTTGACCCACTGCACCGGCATGCGGAACGGCTGCGAGGGCAGGGCGTCCTCGACCTCGATCGACTCCAGCCAGCGCATCAGCGGCGGGCCATCATACCAGGGCGCGGCGGCGCTCTGCTCGGTGATGTTCTGGCCGTCCAGCGCGCTCATCGGGATGGCGGTGAAGTCGGTCAGGCCGATCAGGTTGGCGAAGTCGCGGTACTCGGCGACGATGCCGTCGAAGATCGACTGGTCCCAGTCGACCAGGTCCATCTTGTTGACCGCCAGCACCACCTTGCGAATGCCCAGCAGGTTGACGAGGTAGCTGTGGCGGCGGGTCTGGGTGAGCACGCCGCGCCGGGCGTCGATCAGCACCACGGCGGCGTCGGCGGTGGAGGCGCCGGTGACCATGTTGCGGGTGTACTGCTCG
>JAUSPV010000058.1 GCA_030652755.1 Caulobacter sp.
ACCAGCGGCACCACCGGCCTGCCCAAGGGCGTGCAGCTGACGGAGGCCAACTTCATCGCCCTGTTCGGCCTGGCGCTGGAGGCCGGCTGGGCGAAGTACGAGGCGGGCAAGACCAACCTGGTGGTCATGCCGCTGTTCCACGTCGCCGGCACCAACTGCGGCCTGCTTGCCACCCTGCAGGGCGTGCGCAACATCCTGACCCGCGAGGTCAATCCGGTCGAAATCATCCACCTGCTGCAGGACAAGGGTGTGAACTACGCCTTCCTGGCCCCGACCATCATCAACCTCCTGCTGCAGACGCCGGGCGTCGAGACCGCCGACTTCAGCCAACTGGAGCGGATGTTCTACGGCGCCTCGCCGATCTCCGAGGCGGTGCTGCGCCAGGCCCAGGCGCGGTTTGGCTGCGACTTCACCCAGCTCTACGGCCTGACCGAGACCATCGGCGGCGCCACCTTCCTGCCGCCCGAGGACCATGCGCCCGAGCGCGACAAGCTGCGCTCCTGCGGCAAGCCCTGGCCGGGCTTCGACGTCCGGGTGCTCACGCCAACCGGCGAGGCCGGCAAGCCGGGCGAGGTGGGCGAGGTGCAGATCCGCGCCAAGGGGGTGATGAAGGGCTACTGGAACCGGCCGGACGCCACGAAGGAGGCGATCTGCCCCGACGGCTGGTTCTCCAGCGGTGACGCCGGCTACTTCGACGACGAGGGCTACCTCTACATCTACGACCGGGTGAAGGACATGATCGTCAGCGGCGGCGAGAACGTCTATCCGGCCGAGGTCGAGAACGCGCTGTTCAGCCACCCCGCCGTCGCCGACGCCGCCGTCATCGGCGTGCCCGACGACAAATGGGGCGAGGCGGTCAAGGGCGTCGTCGTCCTCAAGCCCGGCGCCAGCGCCACCGCCGAAGACCTCATCGCCCACGCCCGCACGAAGATCGCCGGCTACAAGGCCCCCAAGAGCATCGATTTCGCCGACACGCTGCCGAGGAACCCGTCGGGGAAGGTGCTGCGTCGGGAGCTGCGCAAGCCCTACTGGGAAGGGCGCGAGCGGCTGGTGGGGTAGGTCACTCCGGCTTGCGGGCGGCGTGGCGGACTTCGAGGATTTTCACCATGTTCCCGCGAGCACGATAACGGATCAGGTACGGGAGCAAGTGCGCAAGCTCGCGTCGCCCACTGCTGATCGGCCGTCCCCGTTCAGGCAAGATCGCCAGCGAATCCGAGGCGGCAACCAGCCTGAGGAATGTTCGTCGCGCCGCGTGCGGATTCTCCTTGGCGATGTAGGCCCGGATTGCCTCCAGTTGCCTGATGGCCCGTCGACTCCAGACTACTTCAGCCACGACCGGGGCATCGGAAACTCGTCAGGCGTGCCCACGGCCATCAACCATTTCCGCACTTCGGAATGCGGCACGACCCGACCAGCCGCAACATCCGCGTCCGCGGCAGCCGAGTGCTCATCGTAGTCAGCGTCGAACTCGGCGGGGGCTTCCTCGACGCCGGGTTGCCGGGGATCAGTCATGTTGGTCTCCCTCTGTAGGCGACCGCTTGCGCCAGGCCTCGGGCATAGGCTTCTCATCGGGCGTGCCCCAGGTTTTGAGCCACTTGGCGACTTCCGAGTGCGGGGCGACCCGCCCGGCGTCGGCATCGGCCTCCGCTTCGAGCAGCGCGGCTTCTTCCTCCGCAGACAACGCCAGGGACGATTCTGCATCCGCCATGAACGGTGCGGAGGCTCCTTCGGTGCATGGCGGCTTGAGATCACTCATCGTAGGAAGCTTAGCAGCCGACTCGCGAAAATGGAACAAGAAACTACAAACACAATCAAAGATTGAATTGGGCGCTCTTCATCCAGCCCGCGTCAGCACCGTCAGGATCGCCGCCTGCCGCACCCGAAACCCCAGGCTCTCGTACAGCCCGATCGCGGCGCCGTTGCTGGCGTAGGAATGCAGGAACGGGATCTCGCCTCGCGCCTTGATCCGCGCCATCCCGACGCGGATAAGCGCCCCGGCCAGGCCGTTGCCGCGATGGTCGGGGAGGGTGCAGACGCCGCTGATCTCGGTGAAGCCGACCGGGCGCATCCGCTCGCCGGCCATGGCGATGAGGACGCCGTCCTGCTTCACCCCGATGAAGGCGCCCAGCCGGCCGGTCCGTTCGGCGAAGGGGCCGGGCCGGGTCAGGGTCGCCAGCGCCAGCATCTCGGCGGCGTCCTCCTCGGTCAGGTCGACGAAGCTGAAGCCGGGGTCGGGCGCGGCGACCGGCCCGTCGGCGATCATCTGGACGCAGTCGGCGCTGTGGGTCACCACCATCCCGGCCGGCGCGGCCACCGCCTGGGCTTCCAGCATCCACAGTCCGTCCGGCGCGTCGGGCAGGGCCGCGAGCGCCGCCTGGCTCTCGGGCGAGGCGTCGCGCGCGCCGGTCAGCGGCCCGTACCGCGGCGCGAACCTTCGCGCGAGGCCCTCGCCCAGGGCGCAGTCGCTCTGGCGACTGATCAGGGCGTTCCAGACCGGACGGTCGAGGGGGTGGGTGGCGGTCATGAGGGCGTTCCGAAAGCGAGACTCTGGAGACATATACTCTGAAGACAGATGGAGACATTGCGGGACAAGCCGCCCCGCGCCCCGGAGCCCGTTTCAGGCCGGGCCGGCGCCTTCCGGACCCCGCGAGACCCGTGCGGGATCGAGTCGTGATCTGGCGGAACTGCTGGAACTGGCGAGGATCTGGCCGAAATTCGCACGCTTTTCCTCCTCTTTCGCGACGGCTGTAGAATGGCCCGAAAAACCGGCCGCAATCCCCGGCGGGACAACGAAAGGACGGCGCGAAAACCGCAATGAAGACTCTCGATCCATCCAGCGCTTGCCTGACCCGGCGTCGACCGTGATCGTCTGACGCAAAATCAGGGGAACGCCATGCCGAACTTCGTCACCATTCCGACCAACGGGATCAACGTCCGCGCCGTTGTCGAGGGCTCCGGGCCGCTGGTGGTCATGGTCCACGGCTTTCCGGAGAGCTGGTACAGCTGGCGCCACCAGATCGGGCCGATCGCGGCGGCCGGCTTCACCGCCTGCGCCATCGACGTGCGCGGCTATGGCGGGTCGGACAAGCCGGGCCGGGTCGAGGACTACAGCCTGGAGCGGATCACCGCCGACGTGGCCGGGGTGATCGAGCACCTGTCGAGCGACGGCACGGGCGTTCTGATCGGCCACGACTGGGGCGCGCCCATCGTCTGGAACACCGCCCTGACGCGGCCTGACCGGGTGACCGCGGTCGCCGGCCTGTCGGTGCCCTACACCGGCGTGCCGCAGGTCCAGTTCATGGACGTGATCAAGGCGGCCTTCACCGACAAGGGCCGGTTCTTCTACCAGGTCTACTTCCAGGACGTCGGCCCGGCCGAGGCCGAGCTGGGCAGCGACCCGCGCGCGGCGATCCGCAAGTTCTACTACGCTATCAGCGGCGACGCGCCCGATGGAACCTGGCCGATGGACAAGCCGCATGGCGCGGCCCTGCTCGACCAGCTGCCCGATCCCCAGCCGTTCCCGGCCTGGCTGACCAAGGAAGACGAGGACTACTTCACCGCCGAGTTCCACCGCTCCGGCTTCTTCGGGCCGCTCAGCCGCTATCGCAACCACGAGCGCGACTTCGCCTGGCTGCAGGGGTTCAAGGATCGCCGGATCGAGCAGCCGTCGTTCTTTATCGGCGGCGAGCGGGACCTGGTGCTGAAGATGATCCCGGGCGTGAACCCGGTCGACTTCATGGCCCCGCACCTGCCCGGCCTGCAGGGCGCCCATGTGCTGCCCGGCGTCGGCCACTGGACCCAGCAGGAGGCGCCGGAGGAGGTCACCCGCCTGCTGCTCGACTGGCTCAAGGGGCTGTGAGCGCCCGCCGCCCGTTTGACTCCCCCAAGGGCAACGATAGTCTCAAGAGAACAACGATAACAAACGCTCCAGGAACCCGATCATGACCCCCGCCGATGGTGCGGCGTCCGCCGCCGTGTCCGCTCCGAAGGTTCCCTTCAAGCCCCTGCCGCAGAAGGGGCCGGACGTCACCGTCGAGCGCCGCGCCGACGGCTCGATCCTCGTCCGCTCCAACCACGCGCCGGGCGAAGGCCCCCGTTCCATCGCCCATCTGCTGCGCGACAAGGCGCTGGCTCACCCCGACCGGCCGTGGATGAAGCAGCGCGAGCCCGGCCACGGCCCCTGGCGCCAGGTCACCTACGGCGAGGCGCTTCGGGGCGCCGAGGGCATCGCCCAGTGGCTTCTGGACCGCGGCTTGACCGGCGCCGACAGCGTCATGGTGCTGTCGTCCAACTCCATCGAGCACGCCCTGGTCATGCTGGGCTGCTATACCGCCGGCGTGCCGGTCGCGCCGATCAGCCCGGCCTACAGCCTGATCTCGTCCGACCACGCCAAGCTGCGGCACTGCGCCGCCGTGGTGCGCCCGAAGGTCGTCTTCGCCCAGTCGGGCGCCATGTTCGAGCGGGCGTTCCAGACCCTGCGCGAGGTTGACCCCGGCCTGGTGTTCGTGACCGCCGACGGGGAGGGCGAGGGCGCCGTCCCGCTGTCGAACCTGCTGGCGGTCGAACCCACCCCGGCCGTCGACGCCGCGCGTGAGACCCTGAGCCACGCGACCGTCGCCAAGTACCTGTTCACCTCGGGCTCGACCGGCATGCCCAAGGGCGTGCCCCAGACGTTCGGCATGATGGCCGCGACCATCGCCGGCGGCGAGGGCCTGCGCGCCGAGGAGGCCGACCCGGACGTCATCCCCCAGAGCCTGGAGTGGATGCCCTGGAGTCACATCAGCGCCGGCAATATCAGCTTCAATGGCGTGCTGTGGAGCGGCGGCACCGTGCACCTGGACGAGGGCAAGCCGATCCCCGGCATGTTCGAGACCACGATCAAGAACCTCTACGAGGTGTCGCCGATCGTGTTCGGCTCGGCCCCGATCGCCTTCGGCATGCTGGCCGAGGCCATGGAGCGCGACCCGGTCCTGCGCGCCTCCTTCTTCAAGAACCTGCGCTACATGGGCTATGGCGGCGCGACCCTGTCGAACGACGTCAACGAGCGGCTGCAGGCCCTGGCCATCGCCGAGACCGGCCAGCGGATTCCGCTGACCACCATGTACGGCGCGACCGAGACGCAAGGCGTCACCGTCACCCACTGGGCGACCGAGCAGGTCGGCCTGGTCGGCCTGCCGGTGCCGGGTGTGACCATCAAGCTGGTCCCCAACGGGACCAAGTACGAGGTGCGGGTCAAGGGCCCGACGGTCACCACCGGCTACCACAACGACCCGGAGAAGACTGACGCCGCCTTCGACGAGGAGGGCTTCTACAAGCTCGGCGACGCCGCGAAGTTCCTGGACGACAACGACCCGGCCCAGGGCATGGTCTTCGACGGCCGCGTGACCGAGGACTTCAAGCTCGACAGCGGCACCTGGGTCAGCGTCGGCACGTTGCGGCCGGACCTGGTCGCCGCCTGCAGCCCCTGGGTCATGGACGCGGTGATCTGCGGCCAGGACAAGCCGTTCATCGGCGCGCTGTTCTGGCCCTCGATGGCCGGGATGCAGACCCTCGCGGCCGATGAGGGGCCGGGCACGCCGCTGGAGAAACTGACGGCGCTGCTGTCCGACCAGCTGGCCGCGTTCAACGCCACGGCGGGCGGGTCTTCGCGACGTATCGGCCGGTTCGTGATCATGACCGAGCCGCCGTCGATCGACGCGGGCGAGATCACCGACAAGGGCTATGTGAACCAGCGCGCCACGCTCGAGCGCCGCGATGGACTTGTGCAGAACATCTACGCCAACCCGCCGGGCGCCGGCGTGGTCACGGTCTGAGGGAAGATACGATGACGATGGATTCCGGTTTCCGTGCGCTGCTCGACGCGACCAACGCCGTGGAGATGCCGCCGCTCAGCACCCTGCCGCCGGCGATGATCCGCGAGGGCTACCGCGCCCAGCGGGTCGGCGTCGACGCCGGCGCGCCGACCGATCTGGACGTCCGCGACCTTGAGGTCGCTGGCGGCGCCGGCCCGCTGAAGGCGCGGCTCTATACGCCCAACGGCGCTCCCGCCGTGGGGCCGGGCCTGGTCTACTTCCATGGCGGCGGCTTCGTGATCGGCGACCTCGACAGCCACGACAGCTTCCTGCGGCGGCTGGCGGCGGCGTCCGGCGTGCGGGTTCTGTCGGTCGACTACCGCCTGGCGCCGGAGCACCCGTTCCCGGCCGCGCACGATGACGCCCTGGCGTCGCTGCGCTGGGCCTTCGACCATGCCGCCGAGATCGGCTTCGATCCGGCCCGCATCGCCGTCGGCGGCTGTTCGGCGGGGGGCAATCTGTCGGCCAGCGTGGCGCTGGACATGCGCGCGGATCCGGCGCGCAAGCTGGCCTTCCAGCTGCTGCTCTACCCCGCCACCGCCATGATCCAGGACACCGCCTCGCGCCGGGACCTGGCCACCGGACACCTGCTGACGGCTGAGGTCATGGACTGGTTCGGAAATCACCTCGCCGCCGCCGGCCACCCGCAACAGGCGCGCGCCGAGCCGGTGAACGCCGACCTGACGGGCGTGGCGCCGGCGCTGGTCGTCACCGCCGGCTTCGATCCCCTGAAGGACGAGGGCAAGGCCTACGCCGCCGCCATCAACGCCGCCGGCTCAAAGGCGGAGCATGTCGAGTACGCGGCCTTCGTCCACGACTTCTACACCCTGTCGCCCTTCTGCGCCGCGGTGCCGGCGGCGATCGAGGAGACCGGCGCCAAGCTGAAGGCCGCCCTCGCCTGAGGGCGGGCCGCCGATACGCACGGCCCGCGGGCCCAATAGAAAAGGGCGGCCCGGATTGCTCCGGGCCGCCCAGATTTTCGGTCTTCCAGCTCTTGCGACTAGAACTTGGCTCGCAGGGTCACGCCGTAGGTGCGCGGCTGGCCCAGGAACGAGTAGTAGGTGCTGACGTTGTCGTCGTTGACTTGGCTGTACGGGTTGGTCGTGTCGACCTGGAACGGCCCGTTGAACGCCACCTGCAGGTAGTCCTTGTCGAGCAGGTTGTTGCTCCACAGTTCGAGGGTCCAGCGCTCGTCCTGCGTGCCGACCGAGACGCGGGCGTTCACCAGGGTGAAGGCTTCCTGGTCCTTGACCGGATGCAGGTCGGAGCCGGTGTTGTACCGCGAGCTGTACTTGGCCGACAGGTTGGCGCGGAACGCCAGGTTGTCGCCCAGTTCACGCTTGTAGCTGCCCGAGAGCGAGCTAGACCAGCGCGGCGCGAAGGCCACCTGGCTGTTCGGCAGGCGGAACACGCCGTTCCAGCGCGACGGATCGCTCAGGTCCATGGCGTCGAAGTCACCAAACTGCGTCTCGGCGTAGGTCACGCCGCCTTGCAGGCTGAGACCATCGAACGGCGTGAACCAGACGAAGTCCACGTCGGCGCCCTTGGACACCACTTCCGGGATCGATTCGACGATGAAGGCCGTCCCGACGAAGGTGTTCAGCTGGAAGTCGGTGAACTGCTGATAGAAGATCGTGGCGTTCAGCAGCAGCGAGTTGTTGAACCACTTCGTCTTGACGCCGAATTCGTAGCTGTCGGCGAACTCCGGCGCGAAGCTGGTGTCCGGGTTGGCCCGGAAGTCGAGCAGCCCGGTCGGGTTCGTACAGGCGACGCCCGTCGGGCCGGTCACGGCGCGGCCGCCGGGAGGGCAGGCGATCGAGACGCGGTCGAGGTTGAAGCCGCCACCCTTGTAGCCGCGAGCGTACGACAGATAGGTCATGACGTCGTCGTTGACGTTCCAGGCCATCTTCAGCGTGCCGGTAACTTCGTTCTCGTCCCGCTTCTGCGTGCCCAGACCGGCGCCGGAGAGGGCGTCGAAGTCGTTGTTCTGGGCGTTCAGGCAGAGGCCGCCGATGACGGCCGTGGGCAGGACGCCGGTAAAGGCTTCCGCCTGGTCGCACGAAGAGCCGGTGGTGGTGTAGACGCTGTTCAGCGTCTTTTCGCTCTGGCTGTAGCGCAGCCCGAACGTCAGGTTCACGGAATCGTTGATCGCCCAGGTGTTGTCGGTGAACACCGCGATGGTGGTGTCTTCCTGGCTGTAACGGTCGTCCGCGCCGTTGCCGGCCTGGAAGATGGTTCCCGGGGTCAGGCCGACCAGGGCGGGCGCGCCGCCGAGCACGCGCTGGGCGAAGTAGCCGTAGTAGTCGGCTCCGTACCTCAGGATCGAGCGGCTATCGAGGGTCTCGTTGGCGTAGAATACGCCGGCGAGCCAGTCGACCGGACCCGCGATGCCGGCGAAGCGGACTTCCTGCGAGAACTGGCCGAACTCGACGAAGTTGTCGCCATTGTCCGGACGGTAGACCAGGTCGGCGGCCGTGAAGTCAGAGTCCTGACCGGTCTCGGCCTTCCAGTTCCGGACCGCCGTGATCGCGGTCATGCTGATGTCGGGCGTGATGTCCCAATCCACCTGCATGGAAACGCCGCTGTCCTTGATCGCCTGGGTGGTGTTGCGGTTGGCGTAGGCGTTGCGGCTGAACACGTCTTCCGAGGTCGTGGTCGAACCCGGGCGCGTCGCGTTGATCAGGTTGGCCCGCGAGTTGATCGCGTCGCCGCTCTGCAGGACCGTGCCGAGGCAGCAGGACTCATCACGCTCGGTGTAGTCGGCGATGAACTTGATCGTCAGGTCGTTGGTCGGCGTGGCCAGCAGCTGGCCGCGCACGGTCCAGAAATCCTGGGTGACGTCTTCGGTCTTGGTGCGCGGGCCGTTGTTCGTCTCGACGTCCAGGAAGCCGTCGCGCTCGCGCTTGGCGAAGAACAGTCGGCCGGCCAGGCGGTCGTCAACAAGCGGGCCGGTGACCGAGGCGGACACACCGACCGCGCCGTAGTTGCCGGCGGTCAGCTCGCCTTCGGCGCCGAAGTTGAACGACGGACCCTTGGAGATGATGTTGATGACGCCGGCCGAGGTGTTCTTGCCGAACAGCGTGCCTTGCGGGCCCTTCAGAACTTCGACGCGTTCCAGTTCACCAAGGTCGCCGAACGAGACGCCATTGCGCGGGCGGTAGACGCCGTCGATCACGACGCCGACCGAGCTTTCAAGGCCGGGGTTGTCGCCGACGGTGCCGACGCCGCGGATGCGGGCGGTGGTGACGGTTTCGTTCGAGGTCGAGGTGACCGTCAGGCCGGGGGTGAGGATCGTCAGATCCTTGATGTCCTTGACGCCGGCGTCCTGCATCAGCTGACCGCTGACGGCGGTCACCACGATCGGCACGTCCTGCAGGCTCTGCTCGCGCTTGGTGGCGGTGACGATGATCGCGTCGACGGTGGCGCCTTCATCCTGGTCGTTTTGCGCGTAGGCCGCGCCGGCGACCAGCGAGGAGAGCACGGCGGCGGATGCCGACGCGCGAAGCAATTGATAAAAACGCATTTCCTGTCCCGTAATTGTTGCGCCGGAGGGGAGCCCGCGCGGTTCACTGGCAAAAACGGGCCCTGGGGGCCCCGTACATGCACGGCGTTCACCTACGTCGCGCCGGGAAACATGCGCAACCGTCAATCCCTTGCCGGGCAACGGAAACGGGGGTTCGTGGCGGTGATGTGACAGCACAACCGTCAAAAAACAAAGTTCATCGATCTGGGCTCGCGCGGTCCGACGGGACGCTTTGGGAAGGCAACCTGCAAGGGCGTGAAACAGGCCTCCCCAACGCCGAACCGGGCCGCGGGGCGGCGGCCTCCGCAAGCCTTCGACGACCGAATTTGACGGTGCCGTGAGGCCGGCTTGAAGCGGCGCGACAGGTCCGTGAGCAATCGCGGATGCGCGGCGCCGCAGGTCGGAAGCGGACTTGCGCGCGCCGCCCTGGAGCCTCATGTCCTGCCGATGACCGTCTCGGCCGCCTATCGCCCCGCCCCGCTGTTCATGAAGCTCGGCCCCGAGTTCGCCGATCCCGTGGCGGCGGCGGACTTTCCGGCCGCGATCCTGCGCCGGCGCAATGATCGGGCCGCCTCGACCGTGGGGCTGGACACCCTCAGCGACGCCGAGTGGATCGCCGCCTTCGGGCGGTTCGAGCCCCTGCCGGACAACCAGCCCGGCCCCCTGGCCATGCGCTACCACGGCCACCAGTTCCGGACCTACAATCCCGATCTCGGCGACGGGCGCGGCTTTCTCTTCGCCCAGTTGCGCGAAGCGGGGACCGACCGCCTGCTCGATCTGGCGACCAAGGGATCGGGCCAGACGCCCTGGTCGCGCCAGGGCGACGGCCGCCTGACCCTGAAGGGCGGCGTGCGCGAGGTTCTGGCGGCCGGGCTGCTCGAGGCGCTGGGCGTTCCCACCAGCCGGGCCTTCTCCCTGATCGAGACCGGCGAGGCGCTGGAGCGCAACGACGAGCCGAGCCCGACGCGGTCCGCCGTCCTGGTGAGGCTGTCGCACAGCCACATCCGCTTCGGCACGTTCCAGCGGCACGCCTACCTGGACCGCCCGGACAACATCGGCCGCCTCGTGGAGCACTGCCTGGAGGCCTACTTCCCTCATCTGGCGGGAGAGGCCAATGGCGCGGCGGCCCTGCTCGGCGAGGTGGTTCAGCGCACCGCCCGCCTGGCGGCGCGGTGGATGGCGGCCGGCTTCGTCCATGGCGTGCTCAACACCGACAACATGGTCGTCACCGGCGAGAGCTTCGACTATGGCCCCTGGCGCTTCCTACCGCGCAACGACCCCAACTTCACCGCCGCCTACTTCGACCAGACCGGCCTCTACAGCTTCGGGCGACAGCCCGAGGCGGCGTTCTGGAACCTGCAGCAGCTGGCCTCCTGTCTGACGCTGGTGTCGGAGTCCGAGCCGCTGGTCGAGGCGCTGAACAGCTTCAACGCCGCCTATCGGGACAGCCTGCGCGACGCCATGCTGACGCGGCTGGGCGTCGTCAGTCAGGGCGATGAGGCCGATGTGGCCCTGGTCAACGCGGCGTTCCGGGCGCTGCAGGTCGGCGGCGACCGCCTGCGGTGGGAGCCCTTCTTCTTCGACTGGTTCTGCGGCGATGAGGGCAGGGCGCTCTCGGGCGTCCGGGGTGATCTCTACGCCGATGAAGGCTTCGCCGAGTTCCGGGCGCTGCTCGCCGGATTTAAAGCCGAACGACCGGAGCGCCTGGCCCACCCGATGTTCGCCGCCGCCGAGCCGGAGGAACTGCTGATCGATGAGGTCGAGGCGATCTGGGCGCCGATCGCCGGGGCCGACGACTGGTCGCTGTTCGACGCCAAGCTGGGGCGGCTGGAACAGGCCCGGCAGGGCTGGGGGCTGAGCTGACGAAGCGGGCCCGACGCTGAAGCGGTCACTGAAGTGAACGCCGATGGTCAGGTGATCGCTAAAGTGTCTCCAGTGTCTCGTCGCCCCTGGCTTCCAGCGAACCACGGCGCGTGGGCACGCGCACATGGGGGACAGGCGCTCCGGCGCGGGCGTGTCCGGCGCGCGCCAGGCCGCCAGGCCGCGCCGGCGTTGCGCCTGGCGACCCCTTGTCCGTCAAGGCCCGGCGAGCCTTCGGTCCTGCGCCGTCGCGTTCTCATGCCGCCAGTATGACGGGGGCCGGCGGGGGGAGGACCGATTGGCGCCGCCGCAACGGCCGGGATGTCCCGCAAAGGGGCGGAATGTCTCCATTTGTCTCCAGAGTATAGGTCTCCAGAGTCTCGCTTTCGGCCGGGGCGGCGCGGAATCGGGGCGGCGGGTCGACTCAGGCCCCGCGCGACCTGTTCCCGGTGCAGGGTCATGCCGCCCCCGAGCCTTCACGACCGAGAGCCCCGCTATCCGCTTCATGTTCGCGGCATGGGAAAGTGGGCCGCTACACAGAGCGAAGGCGACATTTTCGAAGCTGCGGTCTGGAACCGAACAAGCGTTTGGCTATAGTCCGTCCTCGTGGGGCGCCGCCGCTTGACCTGCCCTTGGGTCAAACCGTCACCCTCGTCAAAACGATACGCCGGAGGATTCCCATGGCCGACACCGCTGAACCGCTCGCCGAGGCGCCGGCCATCGACGTCGAGGCCCTGCGGGCGCGGTATCGCGCCGAGCGCGACAAGCGTCTGCGGGCCGAGGGCAACGAGCAATATGTCGAGGTGAAGGGCGACTTCACCCGCTACCTCGACGATCCCTATGTCGAGCCGGGCTTCAACCGCGAGCCCCTGACCGACGAGGTCGAGGTGGTGGTGATCGGCGGGGGCTTTGGCGGTCTGCTGGCCGGCGCCCGCCTGCGCGAGGCCGGTATCGACGACGTCCGCATGATCGAGAAGGGCGGCGACTTCGGCGGCACCTGGTACTGGAACCGCTATCCCGGCGCGGCCTGCGACATCGAGAGCTATGTCTACCTGCCGCTGCTGGAAGAGGTCGGCTACATGCCGGTCGAGAAGTACACGCGCGCGCCGGAGATCCTCGACTACTGCCAGCGCATCGGCCGCCATTTCGACCTCTACCGCGACGTCTGCTTCCAGACCGAGGTGACGGACATGACCTGGGACGAGGCCTCGTCCCGCTGGATCATCCGCACCAATCGCGGCGACGCGATGAAGGCCCGTTATGTGGTCATGGCCAACGGCCCGCTGCACCGGCCCAAGCTGCCCGGCATCCCGGGCGTCGACAGCTTCAAGGGCCACACCTTCCACACCAGCCGCTGGGACTATGACTACACCGGCGGCGATCCGATGGGCGGCCTGACCGGCCTGGCCGGCAAGCGGGTCGGCATCATCGGCACCGGCGCGACCGCCGTGCAGTGCGTGCCGCACCTGGGCGAGGCCGCCAAGGAACTGTTCGTCTTCCAGCGCACGCCCTCGTCGATCGACGTGCGCAACAACCGGCCGACCGACCCCGAGTGGGCCTCCAGCCTGCAGCCGGGCTGGCAGCAGCACCGGATGGACAACTTCAACGTCCTGGTCTCCGGCGGCTGGCAGAAGGAAGACCTGGTCTCCGACGGCTGGACCGACATCATCCGCAACCTCGGCCTGGCCGCCGCCCGTCGCGCCGCCAAGGGCGAGATGGGCCCGGGCGATCCGGCTGAGCTGCTGCAGCTGGCCGATTTCCAGAAGATGGAGCAGATTCGCGCCCGCGTGGACTCGGTCGTCGCCGACCGGGCCAAGGCCGAGGCGCTGAAGCCCTGGTACAACCAGTTCTGCAAGCGGCCCTGTTTCCATGACGACTACCTCGCCACCTTCAACCGCCCGTCCGTCCATCTGATTGACACCGATGGCCGGGGCGTGGAGCGCATCACCGAAAAGGGCGTCGTCGTCGACGGCGTCGAGTACGAGCTGGACTGCCTGATCTTCGCGACCGGGTTCGAGGTCGGCACCTCCTACGCCCGGCGCGCCGGCTACGAGATCACCGGGCGTGGCGGCGTCACCCTGAGCCAGAAATGGGCCGATGGCGTCTCGACCCTGCACGGCATGCACAGCCGGGGCTTCCCCAACTGCTTCATCTTCGCCAACAGCCAGTCGGGTTTCACCGCCAACTACCCGCACATGCTCAACGAGCAGAGCAAGCACGCGGCCTGGATCATCGCCCGCTGCCGGGACGAGGGCGCCGTCGCGGTCGAGCCGACCGAAGCGGCGGAAGCGGCCTGGGTGCAGGAGGTGATGGACAGCGCCATCCAGCGCCAGAAGTTCGCCGAGGAGTGCACGCCCGGCTACTACAACAACGAGGGCAAGCCCTCGCCGCTGGCCGCGCGCAACGGCCCCTACGGCAAGGGCTCGATCGTCTTCATCCAGATGATCACCGACTGGCGCAACGAGGGCTCCATGCAGGGACTGGAACTGACGAAAGCCTGATCGCCGGCTGATCCGGTTGGCGGGCCAACCCGTATCTCCTTCAACAAGGAGACAGTCTTGGCCAGTCTAGCAGCCCCCTCGACGTTCGAACGTCGTTTCATGCGCGAGGCGATGCGCGCGCCGCTGCTGGCGGCCGATGACGAGCAGGCGCTCGCCCGCCGCTGGCGCGACGCCCGCGACGACGAGGCGCTCCATGAGCTGACCGGCGCCTACATGCGCATGGTCATCGCCATGGCCGGTCGGTTCCGTCGCTATGGCCTGCCGATGGCCGACCTGGTCCAGGAGGGCGCCGTCGGTCTCATGCAGGCGGCCGATCGCTTCGACCCGGATCGCGGCGTGCGCTTTTCCACCTACTCGGCCTGGTGGGTTCGGGCGGCCATGCAGGACTATGTGCTGCGCAACTGGTCAATCGTCCGCACCGGGACCACCACGGCTGGCAAGTCCCTTTTCTTCAATCTGCGCCGCCTGCGCGCGCGGCTGGGCGATCTCGAGGGACGGCTGAGCCCCGAGGCCTGCACCGCCATCGCCATCGAGCTCGGTCTGGACACCGCCGATGTCGAGGCCATGGCCGGCCGCATGGCGGCCGGGGATCGTTCGCTGAACGCGCCGGTGTCAGGCGACGCCGACGAGGACTGGCAGGGCCTGCTGGCCGACGACCGGGCCGGTCCGGAGGAGGAGGCGGGCGCCACGATCGACGACGAGCGTCGCTCGGACCTGGTGGCTGGCGCCCTGGCCGCCCTCAGCGAACGTGAACGGAGTGTCGTCATCGCCCGGCGTCTGGTCGACGAGCCGCAGACGCTGGAGCAGCTCGGCGCGCAGATGGGCATCTCCAAGGAACGCGTGCGCCAGATCGAGCAGGCCGCGCTGAACCGCATGCGCGCCTACATCAGCAAGCGGGTCGGCGACCCGGCGGCGGCCGGCCTGATCGGCTGAAGCGAGGCGTGCCACGCCCGGGGTCAAACCCGCACGCACCGGGGTTCCGCTCGTGCCCCGCCCACGCTATGACCGCCCCCGTGCGGTCCAGTAGCTCAGCAGGATAGAGCAGCGCTTTCCTAAAGCGAAGGTCGGGGGTTCGAGTCCCTCCTGGACCGCCAGTCAGTCCCGGCGATCGCGCTCCGTGCGGCGACATGGCTGGCTCTTCCGGATCGCGGTTTCCGTGAACCGGACCGGATCACCGGCTTGACCAGGACGCGGGCAGCGGTCCGCCGTGGCGTGGGTCGAGGCCGGCCCGCGCTGATCACGCTTCGCGCGGCCTTGTCAGAGGCTCAGTTTCTCGAAGTAGCCGGTCAGCTCCAGGTAGCCCCGGGCTGCCCCGTCCGACACCGCGCCTTCCCAGTAGACCGGGCCGCCGCCGGCGCGGCTGTCAAGCTCCTGGTCGTCGAACAGCGGCTTGAGGGTCAGGGTGCGCTCGCCTTCCGGCAGCCGCACGGTGATCGCCTGTTCCACCGGATAGAGCGCCCGGGTGCGGGGTGATCGCCAGCGCCTCAGGGCGCGGAAGCTGACATCGCCGGGGCCAAGCGTGGTCAGCCGGCCATCGGCCCGACGCCAGGAGCCACCGGCCCAGACAGGCTTTCCGGCGGCGTCCCGGACCTGGAAGGCCGTCAGGGCCGCGCCGTCCGGCAGGTTGATCCCGGCCCAGTCCCAGCCGACGGCGGCGGGGTCCAGCAGGGTCGAGGACCATTCGCGGTCGAGCCAGGCCCGGCCGGTGACCTTCCGCGCCTTGCCGTCCCGGGTGACCGCGCCGCTGACCGCCATCTGCGGCAGGCTGTAGTAGTAGCTGGCTTGGCCCGCCCCGGGGCCCTTGCGGCTGAAGCCCGCCTGTCCCTGCAGCAGCGGCGGCTGGGTGGGGGCGAAGGTCAGGTCGAGGGCGAAGTCGGCGCCGCCGGCCCGGGTCCGCCAGCGGTCATCGCCGCCCCGGCTGAGGGACCAGTCATCGATCACCACCCTGCCGTCGGTCTCCGACGCCTCGGCAAGGCCAAAGCCCGCCCGCGCGACCCGCTGGTCGTGCAGCAGTCGGCCGACCGCCGGATCGGCGAGGGCCGCGTGGGCGAACAGCACCTGGCGCGCGGCGAAGGCGCTGGGGTTGGCCTGATCGACATCGGGCCGGGTGCGGAAGAAGGTGACCTGGAAGCCCATGGGCTTGCCGTCCGCGGTCTGCACCCAGCCGGTCACATACCACCACTCTGTGCGGAAGGCCGGGTGGGCGCCGTGATCGCGAGGGAAGGCGAGGGGCGCTCCGGCGGTCACCGGCGCATAGACCGGCGCCACCCGCATGTCGCCGCCCGCCGCGGCGAGCAGGACGGCCGCCAGCAGCAACCCGGCGGTTCGCAGCATCATCCGCATCACCAGTCCTCCCGCACGGCCCGGACCGCGTCCATCGACAGCGCCCGGCGCCCGGCCAGCAGGGCGGCGCCGGCCGAGGCGCTGATCAGCGCGACCGTCACCACGGCGAACACGACCCAGGGCAACCGGGTCTCCATGGTCCAGTGGAAGGACTGGGGATTGATCACGTGAATCAGCACCTGGCTCATCACCAGCCCCAGCGTCAGGCCGGCCGTGACGCCGACAGCGCCCAGCAGCGCGCCCTCCTGGGCCAGCATGGCGGTGATCTGGCCGCGCCGCACCCCGATATGGCGCAGCATCCCGAACTCCTTGGTTCGGGCCAGGGTCTGGGCCGAGACGGTCGCCGCCACCCCGGCCAGGCCGACCAGGATGGCCACCAGCTCCAGCACATAGGTGATGGCGAAGCTGCGATCGAACAGGCCAAGGGCGATGGCGCGGATTTCTCCAGGCCGCGCGAACTGGGCCCGGGCCGCCAGGTCGGGCGGCAGGGCGGCCTTGAGGGCGGCGGTGACGGCGGCGATGTCCGCGCCGGGCGCCAGCGCGATGGACGCCTCGGCGCGCAGGGCGTCCCCGGTCAGCCGACTGTAGTCCTCGCTGGTCAGCACCACCGCCCCGTTCTGGCGGGCGTAGTCGCGCCACAGCCCGGCGACGAACACCCGCTGGCCGCCGGCGATGGGCAGCGTCATCCAGTCGCCGGCCCGCTTGTCGTGAATCCAGGCTGCGGGCTCCGACAGCCAGACCGGCGTGGCGCCGGCCGGGATGGCGCGCGGCGCGCCGATCATCGGCAGGCGCGCCCCGGGGTCCTCGCGGCGGATCGGCTGGGCCACCAGGGCCACGGACGGCGTTTCCGGGCTGAGCCGCAGCGGCAGCGACCGGGTGAAGGTCACCGCCCCCACCCCGGGCGCGGTCGCCAGCCGGGCCTGTCCGGCCGGGTCGAGCCCCTCCGAACCCGTGGGTTCGGCAAGACGCATGTACAGATCGTCCGGCAGCACCTGGCCCAGCCAGTCGTCGACCGAACCGCGGAAGCTGGAGACCATCACCGCCATGGCGATCATCAGGCTGGTGGAGGCGACGATGCCGCACAGGGCGACCGCCGCCTGTGACGGCGCGCCCCAGAGCCTGCGCACGGCCAGTTCCGTCGAGGTCGCTGCGAACCGCGCGCCCTGCAGCGGCGACAGCAGCGCGCGCGCCAGCCAGGGCATGGCCGTCACCCCGCCGGCCAGCAGCAACGCCATGGCGGCATAGCCCAGGATCGGCAGCCCGCCGATCGCCGGACCAAAGGCGCAGGCGCCGCCGGCCAGCAGCAGTCCCAGGGCCGGGCCGATGGCGGGCCGGGTCGAGGGATCGACCGCGTCGCCGGCGTTCTTCAGGGCCACGGCCGGCTGGGCCCGTGACGCTTCCCGCGCCGGCAGCAGGCTGCCGCCGATGGCGCAGAGCAGACCCAGTCCAAAGAACACGACGGCCGCCACCGGCGCGAAGACCAGGACCGGCTGGCCGCCGCTGAAGTAGCCGCCGCCCAGGTCGCCGCCCAGCAGCCGCAGGGCGGTGTCGGCCAGCAGCACCCCCAGCCCCAGACCCATCAGGGCGCCTACCGCCCCCACCACGGCGCCTTCGATCAGCACCTGGATCAGCAGCGCGCGGCGGCGGGTTCCCAGCACGCGCAGCAGGGCGAACTGCGAGCGCCGCCGCGCGACCGACAGCGACTGGGCCGAGAACACCAGGAAGCCGCCGGTCAGCAGCGCCATCAGGGCCAGCATGTTGAGGTTGACCCGATAGGCCCGCGACAGGCTGTCGCTTCGCCGCGACTGGCTCTCGCGGGTCACCAGTTCGGCCTCGGGCGGCAGGATCCTGGCGATGGCGGCCTCGACCGCGTCGCGATCAGCCCCCGCGGCCAGCTTCAGGTCCACCCGCTGGAGTCGGCCTAGCTGTCCGAAGCGCCACTGGACGGCGGCGATGTCCATGACCGCGATCCGCCGGCCTTCCGCCACGCCGGGCAGGGTCCCGGCCACGGTCACCGGCACGGTGCGCCCGGCCGCCGACAGCGACAGCACCGCGCCTCGCGCCCCGGCCTCGCGCCCGCCCGGCCCGGCCTCGATCGCCTGGCGCAGGGACGGCGACAGGAAGACCGCCATCTCGTCGAACACAGCCCCGGCGTCGCCAAGACCGCTGCCGCCGCTCGAGACGCCCTGCGGCGCGGGGTCGGGCCGGCCGAGCAGGCCGGGCGTGACAGCGGCGGAGCGGAAGATGTCGAGCCCGATCAGGGTCAGGCCCTGACTGTCGCCCGGGATGGCGGCGGTCAGCTGTACCACCGGACTGGCCCGCGCCACCCCGGCGAGGCGCGCGAGCCGGGGGTACAGGGCTTCGTCGAAGCCGGCCGGCGACACGGAGGCCACCTGCAGATCAGCGTCGCCATTGACCGCTGCGATGGCCCGGGAAAACTCGGTCAGGGCGGAGGCGTTGATCAGATGGACGCCGAATCCGAGCGCCACGCCCACGGCGATGGCGATGGCGGCGGTCGCCACCCGCACCGGCTGGGTGCGCCACTCGCCCAGGATCAGCCAGATCATGGCCGGCAGGCTGATCCGGCCCGAACGCCCGGCGCTCATGCAGCCGCGCCCGTCGGCGGATCTATAGGGACCAGCCCGTCGTGGGTCAGGCGCAGAGCCCGATCGGCGGCGGCCGCCGCCTTCTCCGAATGGGTGACGATGAGGGCCGCGGCGCCAGCCTGCCGCACCTGGGCGGTGAGCAGGCCCAGAATCCGGTCGGCGGTTTCCGGGTCGAGGTTGCCGGTCGGCTCGTCCGCCAGGATCAGGGCCGGGCGGTGGATCAGGGCGCGGGCGATGGCCACCCGCTGCAGCTCGCCCCCGGAAAGCTGGCGCGGATAGTCGCCGCCCCGGCCGGGCAGGCCGACATCGGCCAGCATGGCCTCGGCCCGCCGGGTGGCCTCGGCCGGATCGCCATGGCCCAGCACCAGCGGCAGGGCCACGTTGCGGGCCAGGGTCAGGTGGGGCAGCACGTGAAAGGCCTGGAACACGAAGCCGATGCGGTCGCGGCGCAACAGGGTGGCCCCGTCGTCGTCCAGGGCCGAAAGCACCGTCCCGTCAATGCTGACGGTTCCGGCGTCGGCCTGGTCCAGCCCGGCGACCACGTTCAGCAGCGTGGACTTGCCGACCCCCGACTCGCCCATGATCGCCACCAGCTCTCCCCGGGCGATGTCCAGGTCCAGGCCGGAGAACAGCACCCTTCCGCCGGGCAGGGATCGGCTGAGACCGCGGATGGAGAGCATCGCGGCGTCGACGGGCTGGGACAAGGGCAGCTGGGGCATACCTGAGTCTGTAGGGCGCGGAGGGCGGTCCGGACAGTCCCCGCGCCGAAGAACGTCGCGTTGCGTTGCGGAACCGGTCAGACAGCACCCAGCGCGGCAGGCCTCCCGGGGCGGAGAGCAGCAGAGACCGTCCCCGCCGCCAGACAAGCTCTGCCGCCGGCGAAAGCTGGCTGGCGGTGTCCCGGCGTTGGGATAGGCTGACGTCATGTCGTCTTTCCGGCCCGAACCGTTTGTCGACGCCCTGCTGCGCCAGGCGGCCGGGCCCGCGGTCTATGCGCGCGGCGCGGCCTACGAGGCCGACGGCCGGGTCGCCGTGGTCTCCACCGACGGGGAGCGGACGATCGCACGGGTGCTCGGCTCGGAGGCCTATCGGGTGACGCTGGTGTCCCGGGGCGGGCGAGCTTTCGGGGTTTGTGACTGCCCGGCGTTTGAGGGCGCGGGGTTCTGCAAGCACCTGGTGGCCGTCGCCCTGACCGTGAACCGCGCCGCCCGCGAGGGGGCGCCGCCGCGCGACCGGATCGGCGCCATCCGGCGGTACCTGTCGGCGCAGGACCCGGACGCGCTGGTCGAGCGGCTGCTGAGGCTGGCGCTGGAGAACCCCGACCTTCTGGACGAGATCGAGCTGGACGCCGGCGACGCGGCGGACGACGACGACGCGCTCTCGGCCCGCTATCGCGCCGCGATCGACGAGGCCTGCGACGCTCGTGGCGGCGTCGACTGGCATGGCGCGGGCGATTTCGCGCGCGGCGTGGAGCAGATTGTCGGGCGCCTCGCCAATCTCCTCTCCGCCGGGCGCGCGCCTCTGGTCCTGGGCCTGCTGGACCATCTGTTCGACGAGATGGAGGCGGCCTTCGAGGCCGTCGACGATTCCGAGGGCGAGATCGGCGGCGTCCTGGCGCGGGCCGGCGACCTTCACCGCCAGGCTTGCGCCGCCGCGCGGCCTGACCCCGTGGTCCTGGCGCAGGTCCTGTTCGCGCGGGAGATGGCGGGAAGCTGGACCACCTTCGAGGGCGCCGCGGCGGACTATGCCGAGGTGCTGGGCCCGGCTGGTCTGGCCGAGTATCGCCGGCTCGCTGAAGCCGCCTGGGGGGCCGGCGGCGCTGAACGGTCCTGGACCCTGAAATCCATCCTCGACGGCTTCGCGGAACGGGCAGGGGACGTCGAAGCGCGTGTCGCCCTGCGCAAGGACGATCTTAGGCAGCCCTACGCCTACGTCGAGATCGCCCGCATCCTTGCCGGCGCCGGGCGTGTGACCGAGGCTCTGACCTGGCTGGAGGAAGGTCGCTGGACGTTCGAGGACCGACCCGACGAGCGATTGTTCACCTGCGCCGCCGAACTGCTGGCCGGATCGGGAAGACCCGGCGAGGCCGAGACCCTGCTTTGGGCGGCTTTTGAACTCTGGCCGGGCCTCGATCTCTACCGAAGGGTTCGCGCGGTCGCGCCCGACGGCCCCGCATGCCCTGAACGCGCCGTCGCGATCCTGCGCGCGCGGCTGGCGGGAACGCCGCGGCTCCAGCCCTGGAGCGTCGCCGGAGCGCTGCTGGCGATCCAGATGGCCGAGGGCCTGATCGATGACGCCTGGGCGACCGCCGAGGGCCAAGACGTCGGCGAAACGGGCCTGAAGGCGTTGGCCGACGCCAGCGCCGGGACTCACCCCGCCCGGGCGGTGGCCGCCTATCAGAGCCTGGTCGAAGCCCGCCTGAAGGCCGGCGGCGCGGGCAACTACGATGCCGCGATGGATCTGATCCGGCGCTGCGCCGCCGTGCGGCAGGCTCCGGGGGCGCAGGCCGCCTGGCTCCTGGACCTGGCGGCCCGGCACAAGGCCAAACGGACCTTCATCGCCCGGCTCCAGAGCCTGAGCTAGTCAGGGTGTCGCGGGCCGATCGCCTTCGGCCGGTCCCGGCGACGTTTGTTCGAGGAGGTTGCGGATTTCGTCCGGCAGGTCCCGCCAGTGGAACTTCATCTGCGGATCATCCTGGCGTTTGAAGCCGGCGTGGTTGCCCTTCTCCGAGCAGAACAGGTGGTAGTGGGATCGCGGAGCAAAACCGAAGCGCCAGTGGCCGGACTCGTCGAGCGCCCACTCCAGATCGGCCTTGTAGGCCTCGATCCCGACGACGTGACCCGGGCAGGCCTTGCCGTTGGCGTAGCGGAAGGGACAGGCGATCCGGCCGGGCGTCGCCGGCGTCGAAGAAGAGGAGAGCATGGCGGTCCACCAGGCGAGCCGGATCGGCATCTTTCCTGCCTTCAGCGAGGGAGACAAGTCTGCTGCGACTGCCCCGCCGCCAGTCAGTCTCCATCAGCGGCCGCGGAACACCGGCGGGCGCTTTTCGACGAAGGCGAGCGAGGCGGCCTTGTGGTCCTCGGTCATCATGGTGCGGACCATGTGGATGGCCTCGGCGTCCATGACCTCCGACAGCGAGCCGTGCTCGGCCAGGGCGAGGTTCTTCTTCATGTAGCCGATGGCCACGGTCGGCAGGTCAGCCAGCCGGCGGGCCAGGGCGGCGGCCTCGCGGGCCAGGTCGGCGGCGGGCACGGCGCGGTTGACCACGCCCAGCCGGGCGGCCTCGGCGCCGGTGATCACGTCGGCGGTGAAGTAGAGCTCCCGCGCCCTGGCCGAGCCGACCAGCTTGGTCAGGAAGTAGCTGCCGCCATAGTCGCCCGAGGCGCCGATCTTGGAAAAGGCCGTGGTCATCTTGGCGTCCTCGGACGCGATGCGATAGTCGCAGGCCAGGGCGATGGACAGGCCCGCGCCGGCGGCGGCGCCGGGAATGACCGCCAGCGTCGGCTTGGGCATCTCGTGCAGCCAGCGGCTGAAGTCCATGCCGTTGCGCAGGCCGTTGACCCGCTGGTCGAAGGTCGGCGCCTCGCCCGGCGCCTTGTCGGCCACGAAGCCCTTCACGTCGCCACCGGCGCAGAAGGCGCCGCCCGCGCCGGTGATGACCACGACCCGCACCTTTGGATCGAGCGCCAGCCGGGGCGCGGCGGCGGACAGGGCGGCCAGCAACTCGCCGGTCAGCGCGTTGCGCGCTTCGGGACGGTTCAGGGTCAGGGTGGCGACGCCGTCCTCGAAGGTCTCGATCAGGTGGTCGGTCATGGGGCGTCGTCCTTGTTCGGAGGCGGGGGCGTCGGGGTCTCGGCCGGCAGCCTAGATCAGCCTTCGGCACGCGACCAGAGACGGGCGGCCCGGGATTTGCGTTGACCCGGCGGCGCCCGTAGGGTGTCGGTCAAACAGTTGTTTGACGCAGAGTCGGGCCGCACCGCAATCGGCGTGTTCGCCCGCCGATCCCTGGAGACCGCCCATGAACAAGATCGTCGACATCCGCCCCGACGCCGAGGCCGAACTCAACAACCTGGCCATGTCTGAGTCGGCCAAGCCGCTGATGGAGGCCGTCAAGCGGCACATCGCCGAGAACGTCGAACCGATCACCGAGGAGTTCTTCCGGCTGGGTGAAAACCGCACCGACCGCTGGAGCTGGGCGCCGGGCCAGCTGGAGCTGCTGCAGACCGCCAAGGACAAGGCCAAGGCGTCGGGTCTGTGGAACTTCTTCCTGCCGGAGAGCGAGATCGGCCGGGGGCTGACCAACCTCGACTACGCCTATATCGCCGTCGAGCTGGGCAAGAGCCCGCTGGCGTCGGAAAGCCTCAACTGCTCGGCGCCGGACACCGGCAACATGGAGGTTCTCGAGAAGGTCGGCACGCCCGAGCAGAAGGAGCGCTGGCTCAAGCCGCTGCTGAACGGCGAGATCCGCTCCTGCTACGCCATGACCGAGCCGGGCGTGGCCTCGTCCGACGCCAAGAACATCGCCACCCGGGCCGAACTGGTCGGCGACGAATGGGTGATCAACGGCGAGAAGTACTACATCTCCGGGGCCGGCGACCCGCGCTGCAAGATCATGATCTGCATGGTCAAGACCAGCCCGGACGCGGCGTCGCAGTACCAGCAGTCACAGATCCTGGTGCCGATGGACACGCCGGGCGTGGAGATCATCGGGCCGATGCATGTGTTCGGTCACGACCACGCCCCGCGCGGCCACATGCACCTGAACCTCAACAACGTCCGGGTTCCCAGGGAGAACATCCTGCTGGGCGAGGGGCGCGGCTTCGAGATCAGCCAGGTGCGCCTCGGCCCGGGCCGCATTCACCACTGCATGCGCTCGATCGGCAAGGCCGAGCGGGCCCTGGACCTGATGGTCAAGCGGGCGACCACCCGCGTGGCGTTCGGCAAACCCCTCATCCAGCTGGGCAAGAACCTGGAGCTGGTCAGCCGCGCGCGCATCGAGATCGAGGCCATGCGGCTGATGGTGCTGAAGGCCGCCAAGGCGATGGATGTGCTGGGCAACCGCGAGGCCCGCGTCTGGGTCAGCATGGTCAAGGCCATGGTGCCCGAGAAGGTCTGCGAGATCATCGACCAGGCGATCCAGATCCACGGCGCCACCGGCCTGTCGGAATGGACGCCTCTGGCCGAGATGTACACCGACGTGCGCCACCTGCGCTTCGCCGACGGCCCCGACGAGGTGCATCACATGGTCGTGGGTCGGGCCGAGCTGGTTCGTCACTGAGGCGACCTGGGCGCCCTTCGCAAGCCGAAGGGCGCCGCGCCAGCCTAGCTGTCGAAGCCGACGAAGACGGTCGCTTCGTCCACGGACTTGCGTTCGGAAACGACCGCATTCGCAGGGAAGGTTTCGTCCGGCCAGCCCAGTGCGATGCTCTTCATGATGACCTGATCGTCGGCGATTCCCGCGTGCTCGCGCACCACGGGTGATTGCATGATGCCCTGGCTGTTGATCACGGCGCCCAGTCCGCGGGACCAGGCGGC
>JAUSPV010000065.1 GCA_030652755.1 Caulobacter sp.
GACCACCTTTATCCGTGTGCTGGTCGCCACGATCGAGCGGGCCTGGCCGTTCTAGGCTGTGCGTCCTTCGACACGGCCCTGCGGGCCTGCTCAGGATGACTGGGTAGGAAGGCAAAACCCCATAGTCATGCTGAGCAGCGCACAGCGTGCGCGTGTCGAAGCACGCAACGCGGCTACGCCATCTCGTAGTCTTCCAGCGCCGGCTGCTTCATCAGCTTGACGTAGGTCGCCGTGTCGCCCGACCAGTTGTTGGTGATCTTGCCGCTGTCGGTCTTGTACCAGCTGGAGCAGGAGCCGGCCCAGGCCGTGCCGGCCAGGTCCTGTTGCAGCTGGGCGTTGAAGCGGGCATGGGCCTGGGGCTTTACGGTCAGCGCCTTCGCGCCACGCGTCTTCAGCGCCTTCAAGGCCTCGACCATGTAGGCGACCTGCGCCTCGATCATCACGATGATGGAGTTGTGGCCCAGGTTGGTGTTGGGCCCATAGAGCAGGAACAGGTTGGGGAAGCCGGCGACCGTGACGCCCAGATAGGCCTCGGCTCCGTCCTTCCAGGCCTCGTTGATGGTCAGGCCGTCCCGGCCGGTGATCCGCACCGGCGAGATGAAGTCGGTGGTGATGAAGCCGGTGCCGAAGATCAGCACGTCGCAGGCGTGCTCGGCGCCGTCGCCGGTGCGCACGCCCGTGGGAGTGATTTCCTTCACCGCCTCGGTGACGACCTCGACGTTGGGCTTCACCAGCGTCTGGTAGTAGTCGTCCGAGACCAGGATCCGCTTGCAGCCGATCGGATAGTCCGGCGTCAGCTTCGCCTTCAGCACCGGATCGGTGATGGTGTCGTCCAGGTACTTCAGGGCCAGCGCCTTGAAATTCTCGGCCGACTTGGTGCCGGTCCTGAAGGCCTGGAAGCGCAGATCCATCATCTTCCAGGTGAACCAGCGCAGGGCCCGGTCGGTGAAGGGCAGGGTGCGGAACAGCCATTTGGCGAACGGGCTGAACGGCTTGTCCAGGCGCGGCACGATGTAGTTGGGCGAGCGCTGGAAGATGACGACCTTGCCGGCCTGTTTGGCGATCTCCGGGATGTACTGGATGGCGCTGGCCCCGGCCCCGATGCAGCCGACGGTCTTGCCTGTCAGATCGACGTCGTGGCGCCAGCCGGCGGAGTGCCAGCTGTCCCCCTGGAAGGTCTCCCGGCCCGGGATGCCGGCGTAGCCCGGCTTGTTGAGCTGGCCCAGGCCCGAGACCAGCACCGGCGCGCTCAGCACCTCGCCGCCCTTTACCGTCACCCGCCACAGGCTCGCGGCGGCGTCCCAGTCTGCGGCCTCGACCTCGGTGTTGAACCGGAACAGGCCCTTGACGCCGAACTGGTCGGCGACGCGTTCCATGTAGTCGCGGATTTCGGGCTGCGGCGAGTAGGCCCGGCTCCAGTCCGGATTGAGCGCGAAGGACAGCGAATAGAGCCGCGAGGGCACGTCGCAGCAGGCGCCCGGATAGGTGTTCTCCCGCCAGGTGCCGCCGATGCGGTCGGCCTTCTCCAGCACCACCAGCCGGGAAAAGCCCGCCTCCTTCAGCTTGATGGCGGCCGTCAGCCCGCCGAAGCCCGCGCCGATGACGATGGCGTCCAGATCGCCGCTCATGCCTGTCGCTTCCTTATGTGTTTCACGAACTATTGCGCAGCGCGGGGGCCGCGAAAAGCCTGACGCCGGGTCAGGCCCGCTTGCCGTCGCCGCGCGGCGGGTGTTCGATCAGGCCGACGCCCCGGATCTCGCGGCGTCCTCAAACGAAAAGACGCGGCGGGGCCGCGGTCTCGCCGCCGATGCAACGACGGGAGAACGCGCATGACTGTCAGGAAATCGGGCGCGGTTCGGGCGATCGCTCTGGTCGGCCCGAACGGCGCCGGTAAAACGACCCTCTTCGAGGCCTTGCTGCACGCCGCCGGCGCGACCGAGCGCCAGGGCGTCGTCGGCCAGAACGGCTGTGTCGGCGACGCCTCGCCCGAGGCCAGGGCCGCCGGCCAGAGCGTGGAGATGAACCTCGCCGGCTTCACCTGGCTGGGCGACCGCTACGCGCTGATCGACACCCCGGGGTCGGTCGAGTTCCGGGCCGACGCCGACCATGCGCTGGCCGCCGTGGACCTGGCGGTGGTGGTCATCGATCCCGATCCCGACAAGGCGATCCTGGTCCAGCCCTGGCTGCATGAGCTGGAGCGGTTGGGCGTGCCGCGCGTCCTCTTCGTCAACAAGATCGACCAGGCCCGCGGCCACGTCGACGAGCTGCTCCAGGCGCTGGCCCCGGTCAGCGCCGCGCCGCTGGTCGCCCGCCAGCTGCCGATCTGGAAGGACGATCACGTCGCCGGCTTCGTCGACCTGGCGCTGGAGCGGGCCTTCGTCTACCGCGCCGGCCAGCCGTCCGAGCCGGTCGGCATGCCCGAGGATCTGCGCGACGAGGAGGCGGCGGCCCGTTTCCACATGCTCGAACAGATGGCCGACTTCGACGACGCGCTGATGGAGCTGCTGCTGGGCGACGAGACGCCCAGTCAGGACACGGTCTTCGCCGATATCGTCGCCGAGACCCGGGCCGCCCAGATCGTCCCGGTGTTCTTCGGCGCGGCCGCGACCCGCAACGGCGTGGGCCGGCTGCTGAAGTCGCTGCGCCACGACGCGCCGGAGCCGGACGAGGCGGCGGCGCGGCTGGGCGCGGAGAAGCCCGGCGCCTGGGTGCTCAAGACCAGCCACGCCGGCCAGGCCGGCAAGATGACCTGGGCGCGGGTGTTCGGCGGCGCGCTCTCCGACGGCGCCGAGCTGATGCTGCCCGGCGGCGAGAAGAACCGGGTCAGCGGCCTGTTCCAGGTCATGGGCCAGGCGACGAAGAAGCTGGCCTCGGCCGAGGTCGGCGACGTCATCGCCCTGGGCAAGATGGAGGGCGCCCGGGCCGGGGACCTGCTGGCGGTCGGCGCCCCGGCGACGGGGACGATCGCCCCGACGCCGCGCCCGCCGGTGTTCGAACTCGCCGTGGCGACGAAGGACCGCAAGGACGACGTCCGCCTGTCCGGCGCCTTGCAGAAGCTGCTGGAGGAGGACCGTGGCCTGTCGCTGGTCCAGGACGCGGCGCTGCACGAGATGCGGCTGTGCGGCCAGGGCGAGGGGCACCTGCGCGTGGCGCTGGAGCGGCTGCGGCGTCGCTACCAGGTCGAGGTGAACACCCACACGCCGGCGACGCCGTACCGGGAGAGCATTCGCAAGACGGCTACCCAGCGCGGCCGTCACAAGAAGCAGACCGGCGGCCACGGCCAGTTCGGCGACGTGCTGCTGGAGATCCGGCCGCTGGCGCGCGGCGAAGGCTTCCAGTTCATCGATAGGATCACCGGCGGCGTCGTGCCCCGCCAGTGGATCCCGGCGGTGGAGCAGGGCGTGCGGGACGCCATGGAGAAGGGGCCGCTGGGCTTCCCGGTCGTCGATGTCGCCGTGACCCTGACCGACGGCGCCTGGCATCCGGTGGACAGTTCGGAAATGGCCTTTCGCACCGCCGGCCGCATCGGCATGAGCGAGGGCCTGGCCCAGGCCTCGCCGATCCTGCTGGAGCCGGTGGAGAAGCTGATCATCCACGCGCCCAGCGCCTCGACCGCGCGGATCACATCCTCCATCGCCAACCGGCGCGGCCAGATCCTGGGATTCGACGCCCGGGCGGGCTGGCCCGGCTGGGACAGCATCGAGGTCTTCATGCCGCACGACGAGCGCCAGGACTTCATCATGGACCTGCGCTCGATGACCCAGGGCCTCGGGTCATTCGAGACCGCCTTTGATCACATGGTCGAGCTTGCCGGCCGCAAGGCCGAGGCGGCGACCCAGAAGGCGAGGAGCGCCGCCTGACCGAAGGCTCAGGCGCGAACCTTGCCGAACGGGTCGGGCAGTAACCGTTCATAGGTCCTGCGCACGGTGTCGTAGCATTCGCAGGCCGTGGCCTCGAGACCGGGCCGGTCGAGGATGTCGACCACGCCGCGTCGATAGCGGATCAGGCCCTTGGTCTGCAGCGCGCCGGCGACGGCCGTAACGGTCGTGCGCTGGACGCCGAGCATGTCGGCCAGGAACTCCTGGGTCAGGGCGACCGTGTCGCCGTCGATCCGATCGCGGCACGACAGCAGCCAGCGGCAGAATCGCGCCTCCACCGCGTGCAGGGCGTTGCAGGCCACGGACTGGATGGCGTGGCCGAACAGGGCGTCGTTGTGCCGGTCGATGAGGCTGGCCAGGCCCGGCGCCTGCCGGACAACCTCCGCCAGGGCCGTCGCGGTCATGCGGGAAGCGCGGCCGGGAACCTGGACGATGGCCCGCGACATCGACTGGCGGGGCGCGATGGCCGCCATCAGTCCGAACGCGCCCTCGCGGCCGATGGTGGCGGACTCAATGGCCGCGCCGCTCTCCATCAGCGTCATCAGCGAGATGACGCAATCGTGCGGGAAATATACCGTCTCGAGCGGGTCGCCCGGGTCGCAGATCAGTCGACCCTTCTCCATCTCGATGAGCGTGAGCTGGGGCGACAGACGCGCGAAGTCGGCCGGCGTCAGGGAGGCGAGAAGTCTGTTCTTCAACGGCAAGGGACTCGTCATAGTGAATCAGAACGCCGTTGTGCGACAAGGGTTTCAAACTATAAGCACCCGCCACAAAGCTCTGTCGTTTAGTCGACACAATCCAGCCAAAGCGCCGACAAAATGAAACAATTGCCGGTTTGTCGATCACCTCTCATTTTTACCTGACCATCACGCCTCATCTGTCGGTAATCCGACATTACAACAACTACCTGGGTCTATCCGGCCCGCGAACTGGGAGCGGAAACACATGAAATACAGGCGCTTGGGTCGCACAGGCCTCTACGTTTCTGAAATCTGTCTGGGCGCGATGACCTTCGCCAGCGAGGCCACCGGCATATGGGGCGCCATCGGGGCGGTGGATCAGCAGGGCGTCGACGAGATGATCGGCCGGGCGCTGGCCAGCGGGGTCAACTTCATCGATACCGCCGACGTCTATTCGGCCGGTCAGTCGGAACAGATGGTCGGGGCGGCGCTGCGCAATCTCGGCGTCAAGCGGTCCGACGTGGTGATCGCCACCAAATGCTTCGGCGAAATGGGCAACGGGCCCAACGACAAGGGCGCCTCGCGCGGCCACATCATGGACGCGGTCCGGGCCAGCCTGGACCGCATGCAGCTCGACTACATCGACCTCTACCAGATCCACGCCAATGATCCGGTCACCCCGGTCGAGGAGACGCTGCGGGCGCTGGACGACCTGGTGAGCCAGGGGGTGGTCCGCTACGTCGGCTGCTCCAACTGGCCGGCCTGGAAGATGATGAAGGCGCACGGCATCGCCGACGCCCGCGGCTATGCGCGCTTCGAGACGGTGCAGGCCTACTACTCGATCGCCGGCCGGGACCTGGAGCGGGACGTCGTGCCGATGCTGCAGGACCAGGAGATGGGGTTGATGGTCTGGTCGCCGATGGCCGGCGGTCTGCTGTCGGGCAAGTTCACCCGCGACGGCGCCGGGCCCAACGGCGCACGGCGGGTCAGTTTCGACTTCCCGCCGGTCAACCGCGACCGGGCCTGGGACTGCGTCGACGCCATGAAGGTGATCGCCGACGCCCGCGGCGTGTCGGTGGCCCGCATCGCGCTGGCCTATGTGCTGGCCAAGCCGTTCGTCACCACGGTGATCATCGGCGCCAAGACGGTCGAGCAGCTGGACGACAACCTCGCCGCCGCCGACATCGACCTGACCGCCGAGGAGATGGCGACGTTGGACGCCGCCAGCGCCCTGCCGCCGGAATATCCGGGCTGGATGCTCGAGCGGCAGGGCGGCCGGCGCGAGCCACCGCCGTTCAGGAAGACGTAAACGCCACTGTCATCCCGGACGGCCCGAAGGGAGGATCCGGGACCCAGCTTGAATCCAGGCAAGAGTGCGTGAAGCTGAATCTGGGTCCCGGCTCTCCGCTACGCTTTGGCCTGGATGACAGCCGTCAGTTCAGGTTCAGCCGACGCGATCCGCCGAGATCAGGCGTCGTGCCGGTGACATTGGCCTTGGCCACCTCGAAGGCGAACTTGATCGGGCCGCCCTCGCTGATCCAGACTTGGGCGTCGGAGACATCGAGGCAAAGCATCGTCAGGCGCGGATCGGCCTTGCCTTCCGGGTACCAGGCCGCGACGACCGGGTTCCAGTACTTCTCGATCCGGGCCGGATCGACCTGGAGGGTCAGTTCGCCGCCCACGCAGGCCTGAAATTTCTGGCCGTCCTGGACGATCATCATCGCGCTCTTGCCCTCTTCGATCGAGCGGGCGAGGTCGGTGTCCGAGCGGGTGAAGAACCAGATCAGGCCCTCTTCCGGCTCGCAGAAGGCGGTCATCGGCTGGAAGTGCCGCATCGGATGAACGTGGGCGCCCAGCATGACGGTGCGACCGTGATGGCTGATCTCGTCCCACAGACGCTTTTCGACCGCGGCGTGGTCGTTGATGTCGGTGCTCATGAAACTCTCCCTTGTTACTGAGTTGCTAGGGAGAACCCGGCGCGGGAGACGGAGGTTCCGGTCAGACCCCGTATCGGGCGCGGAAAGCGGCCATCGCCGCGGTCGCCTCGGCGGTGAAGGCCTCCAGCACCGCGGCCTCGTTGGGACCGTTGGTGAAGATGAAGAAGTCGTCGGCCTCGACCTGCTCGACGATGCGCTCGCCGGCGGCCGTTCCAGGCAGATTGCGCGACATCGGGACCTCGCCCTCGACCTTCAACGTGCGTGGGCCGCCGAAGTCGCCGTGGCGATTGCGGAACGAATTCCAGATGTCGGTGGCGACCGGCCCCGGGCAGACGACGCCGGCGGAGACATTGGTCCCCGCGAAGTCGCGGCGCATGCACAGGCTGTAGCCCATCACCGCGTGCTTGGCGCTGGTATAGGCGGCCGAGATGCCGCCCGTGACGCTGTCGGGCAGGCCCAGCGCGTGTTCCGACGCGGTGTTGACGATCCGGCAGGGCAGGCCGCCGGCCAGCATGGCCGGGGCGAAGGTCCGGACGCCGAGGTAGACGCCCTCGACATTGACCTTGAACACCCACTCCCAGGTCTGGCGCGACACGCCGTGGACGGTGCCCGGTGCGCCGACGCCGGCGTTGTTGAACAGCAGCTGCACCGGCTGGTCCCAGTGGCCAGCGGCGACCTGCGCGAGGTTGGCCCAGCTGGCCTCGTCGATCACGTCCAGAAAGACGCCGGTCGCCTCAAGACCTTCGTCGCGCAGGCGCTCGGCGGCGACCAGGGCCCGCTCTGTCTCGATATCGGCGATCACCACCTTGGCGCCGCGCCGGGCCAGGGCGGCGGCGATGCCGAAACCGATGCCGGACGCGCCGCCCGTGACGACCGCGACCGTGCCTGAAACGTCCATGCCGAGAAGTCCCCCTGTGTCCGCCGAGCTTGCGCCAACACCGGGCCTTCGGGAAGTGGGCGGGCCTTCGGACTTGCATTTCGACGAGAGTGGGCACATCTTCCAGAAGTTCCGTAACTTCCGGATTTTGGCCATGTCTGATCCGCTGCGCGTCACGTCCACCGAGTTTCAGAAGGAGGTCGGCCGCTACGCCGATATCGCGCTGACTCGGCCGGTCACCGTCACGCGCAACGGCCGCGACCGCACGGTGCTGATCTCCGCCGAGGAGTACCTGCGCCTGAAGCGGCGAGACCGGCAGGTTCTGGGACTGGCGGACTTCGACGACGCCGATCTGGCCGTCATCGCCCGCTCCGAAGCCCCGGAAGCGGCGGCCGCCTTCGACAGCGAGACGCGGTAGTTGCCGCTGCCCGCGCCGGTCGCCGGCCTGGTGATCCGCTACAGCTTCCTGTGGCGGGACGAGGCGGCGAACGGCCAGGAAGAGGGCCGCAAGGATCGGCCCTGCGCTGTCCTGCTGGCGGTGACCAACACGGACGGCGACACGATCGTCACGGTTCTCCCGATCACCCACGCGCCGCCTCGGGACGCCGCCCTTGCGGTCGAACTGCCGCTCGCGACCAAGCGGCGCCTGGGCCTCGACGATCAGCGATCATGGATCGTGCTGACCGACGCGAACAGGTTCGCCTGGCCGGGCCCTGACCTGCGTCCCTTGCCCGGCGAGGACATCTCGTCCGTTGGGATCGGCCTCCTGCCCCGGAGCCTCTATAACGAGGTCCGCGACAAGTTCATCAGCGCCGCCCGCCAGCGACTGACGGGCACGGTCGGCCGCGGTTCCTAGAAGCCCGAGACGGTCGCGAAGCGGTCGCGGTGGTAGCCGGCGCCGCCGAACAGCTGCTCGGTGACGCGAGCGCGCTTGAGGAACAGGCCGGCGTCGTGGACGTCGGTCATGCCGATGCCGCCGTGCATCTGGACCATCTCGTTGGAGACCAGATGCGCCAGTTCGCTGGCCTTGCACTTGGCCAGGGAGGCGGCGGCGCGGTTGTCGGTCGACCCGGCGTCGATGCCCTCCAGCGCCGCCTCGATGCAGGAGCGGGTGGTCTCCAGGTCGGTGAACATCTTGGCCGCGCGGTGCTGCAGCGACTGGAAGGTGCCGATCACCTGGCCGAACTGGGTGCGGGTCTTGAGGTAGTCCAGCGTGATTTCGAAGGCCTGTAGCGCGCTGCCCAGCATCTCGGCCGACAGGGCGATGCGGGCGCGGTCGAGGACCGGCTCCAGCACATCCCAGCCCTTGTCGACGGCGCCCAGCACCTCGCCGGCCGCGCCGGAGAAGGTGATCTCGGCGGCGCCGCGGCTGTCGGCCAGGGCCAGGTGCTTGCGGCTGACGCCGGCCGAAGCCGGATCGACCAGGAACAGGGTGATGCCCGCCGTCTCGCCGGGTTTGCCGCTGGTGCGGGCCGCGACGATCAGCAGGTCGGCGGCGTCGCCATCCACGACAAACGTCTTCTTGCCGGTGAGGCTGTAGCCGTCGCCGGCCTTCTCGGCCTTCAGCGCGGTGCGCTCGGGCGCGTGGTGGGCGGCCTCGTCGACGGCCAGGGCGGTGACGACCGTCCCTTCGGCGATCTTGGGCAGCCATTGGGCCTTCTGGGCGTCGCTGCCGCCGAGCGTCAGGGCGCTGGCGCCGATCAGGGCGGTGGAGAGCAGCGGCGAGGCGGTCAGGGTGCGGCCGGTCTCCTCCAGGATCAGGCCCAGGCTCAGATAGCCGAAGGCCGAGCCGCCGTGCTCTTCGGGCACGATCACGCCGGCCCAGCCCATCTGGCCCATCTCGGCCCACGCGGCGGCGTCGAACGGCGCGCCCGACCCGCTGTCGCGCAGCGCGCGCAGCTTGCTGACGGGGGAGGTCTCCTGCGCCCAGCTCCTGGCGGCGTCGCGGAGCATGGTCTGTTCTTCGTTCAGGACGGCCATCAGTGTTTCCTACCGGTCGTTGGTGTTGTGCGTGCTTCGACACGCGGCCGTCGGCCGCTGCTCAGCATGACTAGGAGGGGAAGCCCGATGCCCCTGTCATCCTGAGCAGGCCCGAAGGGCCGTGTCGAAGGACGCA
>JAUSPV010000081.1 GCA_030652755.1 Caulobacter sp.
GTGGCGATGAAGGCCGAGCCGATATAGGCGAGGTCGGCGCCCATCGCCTGTGCGGCCAGGATGGCCCGGCCGCTGGCGATGGAGCCCGACAGGGCCACCGGGCCGTCGAACCACTGGCGGATCTCTTGCACCAGCGCGAAAGGCGACAGCGCGCCGGCATGGCCGCCGGCTCCGGCCGCGACCGGAATCAGGCCGTCGGCGCCCTTCTCGATGGCCTTGTGGGCGTGCTTGTCGTTGATCACGTCGTGCAGGGTGATGCCGCCCCAGCCGTGCACGGCCTGGTTCAGCTCCTCGCGGGCGCCCAGCGAGGTGATGACGATGGGGGCCTTGTACTTCTCGCAGAGGGCCAGGTCCTCATCGAGCCGGTTGTTGGTCCGGTGCACGATCTGGTTCACCGCGAACGGGGCCGAGGGCAGGTCCGGGTTGGCCTTGTCCCAGGCGGCCAGTTCCTCGGTGATCCGGGCCAGCCACTCGTCGAGCTGGCTGATCGGACGGGCGTTCAGCGACGGGAACGAGCCGACGATGCCGGCCTTGCACTGGGCGATGACCAGGTCGGGGCCAGAGATGATGAACAGCGGCGAGGCGATCACCGGAAGGCGAAGGCGGTCACGAAGAATCGGCGGCAGGGCCATGGCGGGAAGCGCTCCGTCTATGAATATACGCTGTAAGTAAAACGCCCGTTCGAGCTTCGCAAGCGGTAATTGCCTTCCCCCGGCGGAAGGCAAATCCCGGCGCCGGCGCTTGACGCACCTAACGGCAGGGGCGCATCACGCGCTCTCATTTGCTGCAATGCACTGGGAGACGCCAAGCTTGTCCGGGACGATCCTGCCGCTGGCCGACGACTTCGCGCCGCCCGCCCGAGAGGACTGGCTGCGCCTGGTCGAGAAGACGTTGAAGGGCGAGACCTTCGACGACGCCCTTGTCCGCAACACGCCCGACGGCATCGCTATCCAGCCGCTGTACACGGCGGAGACCGCGCCCGACGTGGTCCGCGACCTGCGGGCCCGCGACGCTGACCGGCCCTGGGATCTGCGCATGCGGGTCGCCCATCCTGATCGCAAGCAGGCCGGGGCGGAGGGCCTGAAGGACCTCGAAAGCGGCGCCGCTTCGCTGCTGCTCGCCATCGACCCGACCGGCCAGGCCGGCGTGGCCGTCGGTTCGGCCGATGATATGGCCAGGGCCCTGAACGGCGTGCTGCTCGACCTCGCCCCGGTAGCGCTGGACGCCGGCTACCTCGGCCCCAAGGCCGCCGACTGGCTGGGCGCGCTGGCCAAGGCCGCGCCCAACGCCCCCCTCGCCTTCCACATGGACCCGCTGACGACCTTCGCTGTGACCGGCGCCAGCCCGGGCCCGGTCGAGAGCCACATCGTCTCGGCCGCCACGGTCGGCGCGCGGCTGTCGGCGACCTACGCCAGGGCCTCCCTGTTCCTGGCCACCGGCCGCGCCGCGCATGAGGCCGGCGGGTCGAACACCGAGGAACTGGCCCTGATGGCCGCCTCCGCCCTCGCCTACGCCAGGGCGCTGGTCCGCGCCGGCCTGCCGATGGACGAGGCCTTCCGCCGCATCACCCTGGGCGTCAGCCTGGACGGCGAATACTTCACCGGCATCGCCAAGGTGCGCGCCGCGCGCGCCCTGTGGTCGCGGATCACCCAGGCCTGCGGCGTCGATGTCCCGGCCGTGGTCGAGGTTCGCTCCTCGCACCGCATGCTGACCAAGGCCGACGCCTGGACCAACCTGCTGCGCCTGACCAGCGCCGGGGTCGCCGGCGCCCTGGGCGGGGCTGACGCCATCGTGCTGGGCGCCTTCACCGACGCCATCGGCCTGCCCACCGCCTTTGGCCGCCGCCAGGCCCGCAACACCCAGCTGGTGCTGATGGAAGAGAGCCACCTGGGCCGCGTCGCCGATCCGGCCGGCGGGGCCTGGTATCTCGACACCCTGACCGACCAGATCGCCCGCGCCGCCTGGGCCAGCTTCCAGGCCATCGAGGCCGCCGGCGGCGTCATCAAGGCGCTGGAGACCGGCCTCATCGCCGACGCGGTCAACGCCACCCGCGAGGCCCAGGCCGCCGCCTATGCCGACAAGTCGCGCAAGATCCTCGGCGTGACGGTGTTCCCCAATGCGCAGGACAAGGCTCCGGAGGTCGCCGTCGTCGATCCCGCCGCCTTCGCCGTCGCCGGACCGGACCCGCGCCTGCCAGGTCCGGACTCGGCCTGCCCGCCCCTGCCGTCCATCCGTTTCGCCGCCGCGTTCGAGGAGGCCTGAGCCATGACCACGACCTTCCCGAACTTCGCCGACCTCGCCTTCGCGCCCGGCGACCTGGCCGCCCCGCCGTCCGACGGCCCCGTCTGGCAGACGCCCGAGGGCGTGGCCGTCGCGCCGGCCTATGGCCCCGCTGATGTCGCGGGCCTCGACTTCCTCGATGGCTACCCGGGCCTGGCCCCGTTCGGCCGCGGTCCCTATCCGACGATGTACGTCACCAACCCCTGGACGGTGCGGCAGTACGCCGGCTTCTCGACGGCCGAGGATTCCAACGCCTTCTACCGCCGCAACCTGGCGGCCGGTCAGATGGGCCTGTCGGTGGCCTTCGACCTGGCCACCCATCGGGGCTACGACAGCGACCACGAGCGGGTGAAGGGCGATGTCGGCATGGCGGGCGTCGCCATCGACAGCATCCTGGACATGCGCACCCTGTTCGACGGCATCCCGCTCGACAAGATGAGCGTGTCGATGACCATGAACGGCGCGGTGCTGCCGATCCTGGCGCTCTACATCGTCGCCGCCGAGGAGCAGGGCGTTCCGCCGGAAAAACTTTCCGGCACGATCCAGAACGACATCCTCAAAGAATTCATGGTGCGGAACACCTACATCTATCCGCCCCTGCCCTCTATGCGGATCATTTCCGACATCTTTTCATACACTTCGAGCAAGATGCCGAAGTTCAACTCGATTTCGATTTCCGGCTATCACATGCAGGAAGCCGGGGCGACGGCCGACCTGGAGCTGGCCTACACCCTCGCCGACGGCATCGAATACGTCCGCGCCGGCGTCGCCGCCGGGATGACCGTCGACCAGTTCGCTCCGCGCCTGTCGTTCTTCTGGGCCATCGGCATGAACTACTTCATGGAAGTGGCCAAGATGCGGGCCGCGCGCCTGCTCTGGGCCCGCCTGATGAAACGCGAGTTCGACCCGAAGGACGACCGCTCGCTCAGCCTGCGCACCCACAGCCAGACCAGCGGCTGGTCGCTGGCCGCCCAGGATGTGTTCAACAACGTCGCCCGCACCTGCGTGGAGGCGATGGCGGCCGTGAACGGCCAGACCCAGAGCCTGCACACCAACAGCCTGGACGAGGCCCTGGCCCTGCCGACCGACTTCTCGGCCCGGATCAGCCGCAACACCCAGCTGTTCCTGCAGATGGAAAGCGGCACGACCAATGTCGCCGACCCCTGGGGCGGCAGCTACTATGTCGAGCGCCTGACCCACGATCTGGCCGCCCGGGCGCTGGAGCACATCGAGGAGGTCGAGGCGCTGGGCGGCATGGCCAAGGCCATCAACCAGGGCCTGCCCAAGCTGCGCATCGAGGAAGCCGCCGCCCGCACCCAGGCCCGCATCGACAGCGGCAAACAGAGCCTGGTCGGGGTCAACCGCTACAAGCCGGAAGTCGCCGACGACATCCCGGTGCTCAAGGTCGACAACACCACGGTGCGTAAGGCCCAGCTCGAAAAGCTGAAGAGACTCAAGGCCGAACGCAACGAAGTTGAGACGAATGCCGCGCTCGACGCGCTGGAGGCCGGGGCCCGCGCCGACGGCAACCTGCTCGAGCTCGCCGTCAACGCCGCCCGCGCCAAGGCCACGGTCGGCGAGATCAGCTATGCTCTGGAGAAGGTCTTTGGCCGCCACCGGGCGGAGATCAAGTCGATCACGGGGGTCTATGTGTCCGAGGCCGGATCCAACGCCACGGTGGCCCGCGCCAAGGCCATGGTCGAGGCCTTCGAACAGGCCGACGGCCGCCGCCCGCGCATCCTGATCGCCAAGATGGGCCAGGACGGCCACGACCGCGGTCAGAAGGTGATCGCCACGGCCTTCGCCGACCTGGGCTTCGACGTCGACATCGGCCCGCTGTTCCAGACCCCCGCCGAGGCCGCCCGCCAGGCGGTGGAGAACGACGTCCATGTGGTCGGCGCCAGTTCGCTGGCCGCCGGGCACCTGACCCTGGCGCCGGAGCTCAAGGCCGAGCTCGAGAAGCAGGGCCGGGGCGACATCATGACGGTCATCGGCGGCGTGATCCCGCCGCAGGACTGGCAGGCCCTCAAGGACGCCGGCGTCGCCGCCATCTTCCCGCCGGGCACCGTCATCGCCGAGTCGGCCATTGAGCTGCTGGAGAAGCTGAACAAGCAGCTGGGCTACGATCAGGGTTAGACGTCTCCTATCCTCTCCCTATTGGGAGAGGGGGACCGCTCGGAGAGCGGTGGAGAGGGACGCGCCGCCGGTCGGTGACTGGCCGCCGCGTCCGGCCTGCATCCCTGTCC
>JAUSPV010000104.1 GCA_030652755.1 Caulobacter sp.
CTGAGCAGCCGCGCAGCGGCGTGTCGAAGGACGCAAGGCCCAGGCGGCGTTCATAGGTGGCCCGAACACGTCGGGCCATGACGGAGAGGGCCGGTCCTACGCCGCCTCGACCACCGCCCGGTTCGCCTCCGCCGTGATCTCGAACGAGCGCAGGCGGGCAGCGTGGTCGTGGACCGAGGCGGTGACCATCAATTCGTCCGCGCCCGTGTAGGCCACGAAGTCGGCGAGGCCCTTGCGCACCGTCTCCGGCCCGCCGACGATCGAGCAGCGCAGGGCCTGGGCCAGCCGGGCCGAGGCCATGCCGTCGAGCCGGTCGCCAAAACCTTCCAGCGGCGGCGGCAGGCGGCCGGGCGTGCCCATAGCCATGTTGACGAAGGCCTGCTGCAGCGAGGTGAACAGCAGCTTCGCCTCCGCGTCGGTGTCGGCGGCGATGATGTTGACGCCGAGCATCACGTACGGCTTGTCGAGGTACTCCGACGGTTCGAACTTCGCGCGATAGGCGGCGACGGCGGCCTCCATCTCGGCCGGGGCGAAGTGGGAGGCGAAGGCGTAGGGCAGGCCCAGGGCCGCGGCCAGATGGGCGCCGAACTGGCTGGAGCCGAGGATCCAGACCGGCACATTGGTCCCCTCGCCCGGCGTGGCGACCACGCCCTGGTTGGGCGCGGCGGGCTTGAGGAAATGCAGCAGCTCGACGACGTCCTGCGGGAAGCGGTCGACGTCGCCGACCATGGTCCGGCGCAGGGCGCGGGCGGTCAGCTGGTCGGTCCCCGGCGCGCGGCCAAGGCCCAGGTCGATGCGCGGGCCGTAGAGCTCGGCCAGGGTGCCGAACTGCTCGGCGATCTGCAGCGGCGCGTGGTTGGGCAGCATGATCCCGCCCGCCCCGACCCGGATGGTCGAGGTGCCCTCCGCCACATGGCCGATGACCACGCTGGTCGCGGCGCTGGCGATGCCGCGCATGTTGTGGTGCTCGGCCAGCCAGAACCGGTTGTAGCCCCACCGCTCGGCATGCTGCGCCAGGTCGCGGCTGTTGTGCAGCGCCTGCTTGACGGTGGAGCCCTGAACGACGGGGGCGAGGTCGAGAACGGAGAGCGTGGTCATGAGGGGCATATAGGACGCACAGCGGGGACATGCACTTCAGTGCGTGTCCCTCGCCGCTTGAAGCTGATGGGGACACGCACTGAAGTGCATGTCCCCGG
>JAUSPV010000106.1 GCA_030652755.1 Caulobacter sp.
TCGGGGACAGGTTAAGGTGTCCCAAGGGACATCTTAACCTGTCCCCGATCCCGACTCGCAGAGCGTCCTTCATACGGCCCTAACCGTTCCGCATGCGCTCGAGCGCGCCCTGGAGGATCCAGGCGGCGGCCATCTTGTCGACGACCTCGGCGCGCCGCTTGCGGTTGACGTCGTGCTCCTCGATCAGCACCCGGGTCACCGCCGCCGTCGACAGCCGCTCGTCCCAGAAGGCGATGGGCAGGTCCTTGAGGCGCAGGATGTTGCGGGCCAGGGCGCGGTTGGACTGCGCCCGCGCGCCCTCGCTGCCGTCCATGTTCATCGGCAGGCCGATGACGATGCCGACCGCGCCGCGGCTCTCCATCAGCTTGAACAGCGCCGCCGCGTCCTGGGTGAACTTGGTCTTCTCGATGGTGTGCAGCGGGCTGGCCACCGTGCGGGTGACGTCGGAGACGGCCACGCCAATGGTCTTCTCCCCTGGGTCGAGCCCGACGAGGGGCGCGTACTGCGGCAGGGCGGCGGCGAGGTCGGTGATGTCGAGGACAGGCATTGGCCTGCCATACCGCCATCGCCGCCATCCTCCTACTGTCATCCCGGGCTTCCTCCTGCTGTCATCCCGGACGACCGCAGGTCGATCCGGGACCCAGCCTGCCCCACAGAAGGCTGGGTCCCGGCGCTCCGCTTCGCTACGGCCGGGATGACAGCAAGTGGGGTCGGAAACCCTCACGACAGTTGAAAGTGCGGCCTCCGACCGCTAACCCCGGCGTTCAAGACAAAGGAGGCCACGATGGCCATCGACGCCGCGACCGTCCGCAAGGTCGCCCGGCTCGCCCGTATCGCCGAACCTGAAGAGCGCATCGAGCCGCTCGTCCAGGAACTGAACGGCATCCTGCAGTGGATCGAGCAGCTGGCCGAGGTCGACACCGACGGCGTCGAGCCGCTGACGTCCGTCGTCCACGCCACCCTGGCGCTGCGCGACGACGTCGTCACCGACGGCGGCGACGCGGCCCGGGTGCTGTCCAACGCGCCCAGCAGCACCGATGGCTTCTACGTCGTGCCGAAGGTGGTTGAGTAGATGCGTAGCGCTCCCCCCCACATTTCCGTCATCGTCGGACTTGTTCCGACGACCCATGAACACTGTGAAACCCGGCTTGCTCACCACGCATGGGTCCTCGCGACGAGCGCGAGGATGACGGCGGATGGGATGACGGTTGGGGGATTCTGCTGATGTCTGAGCTCACCAACCTCACCCTCAAGGCCGCCCTCGATGGCCTCAAGAGCAAGTCCTTCTCCGCCGTCGAGATCACCCGCGCCCACATCGCGGCCGTCGAGGCCGCGCGGCCGCTGAACGCCTTCATCCTCGAGACGCCGGAGAAGGCGCTCGAGATGGCCGCCGCCTCCGATGCCCGCATCGCGCGGGGCGAGGCCGGGGCGCTGGAAGGCGCGCCGCTGGGCATCAAGGACCTGTTCTGCACGCAAGGCGTCCGCTCGACGGCGGCCTCGAAGATCCTCGGCAACTTCGTCCCGACCTATGAGTCGACCGTCACCGCCAACCTGTTCGGCGACGGCGCAGTCATGCTCGGCAAGCTGAACCTGGACGAGTTCGCCATGGGCTCGTCCAACGAGACCTCGGCGTTCGGCAACGTCATCAACCCGTGGAAGTCGGCCAGCGGCGGCAACCGCGCCCTGACGCCGGGCGGTTCCTCGGGCGGCTCGGCGGCGGCGGTGGCGGCGGACCTGTGCCTTGGCGCCACGGCGACCGACACCGGCGGCTCGATCCGCCAGCC
>JAUSPV010000107.1 GCA_030652755.1 Caulobacter sp.
GAAGCCGACCGCATGCTCGACATGGGCTTCATCCCGGACATCGAGCGCATCTTCAAGCTGACCCCGCCGAAGAAGCAGACCCTGTTCTTCAGCGCCACCATGCCGCCGGAAATCACCCGGCTGACCAAGCAGTTCCTCAACGACCCGACCCGGATCGAGGTCTCCCGCCCGGCCACCACCGGCGAGAACATCACCCAGTTCCTGGCCCGCATCCCCTCGAACGATCCCAAGGCCAAGCGCACCGCCCTGCGCAGCCTGATCGACCGCAGCGAGATCCAGAACGGCATCGTGTTCTGCAACCGCAAGAGCGAGGTCGATATCGTCGCCAAGTCGCTGCGCACGCACGGCTATGACGCCGGCGCCATCCACGGCGACCTTGACCAGGCGACCCGGATGAAGACGCTGGAGAGCTTCCGCAAGGGCGAGCTCAAGCTGCTCTGCGCTTCCGACGTCGCCGCTCGCGGTCTCGACATCCCGGCCGTGAGCCACGTGTTCAACTACGACGTTCCCCACCACGCCGACGACTATGTGCACCGCATCGGCCGCACCGGCCGCGCCGGTCGCCTGGGCGAGACGTTCATGATCGTCACCCCGGCCGACGACAAGAACCTCGAGAAGGTCATCAAGCTGACCGGCAAGATGCCGCAGGAAGCACTGTTCGAGGGCATCGACTGGTCGACCCTGAAGACCGAGCAGCGTCACAAGGACGCCGCCAAGAAGGACCGTGAACGCAGCCGCGGCCGCAGCGACCGTCCGGGCCGTGGCCGGCCGGAGTCGGAGACCTCGGTGGTCTCGATGCGGGCGATCACCACGTCCGACGCCAGCGAAGCGGCCGCCGCCCGGCCGCCCCGCCCGGCCAAGGCCGCCGTCGCCCCCGTCGTCGAAGCCGAAGCCGCCAGGACCGAGAAGCCTTCGCGTCGCCGCCGCGCGCCGCGCAACGAGGTTGTCGAAGTCACCGACGCCGCGATCATCACGGCCGAGGTCGTCGACGTCGCCGCCTCCGCCGCGCCCCCACCTGCGCCCCTCGAGGTCCGCGAGGAGCGTCCGCGCCGCGAAGACCGCCCGCGTCGTGAGGATCGGCCCCGTCGCGAGGAACGCCCGCGCGCCGAGGAGCGGCCCCGTCAGGCGGAGACGCCGCGCCATGAGGACCGTCCCGTCGCCGCCGAGGGCCGCGATCGTGATCGCCGTCCGGCCCGCGGCCGCGACGATGATCGCCGCGACAACCACCATCGCCGCGACCGGGACGATGACGGCGGACGCGTGGTCGGGTTCGGCAATGATCTGCCGGCCTTTATGGCCCGCGCGACGCCGCTGACGCCGGCCGCCGCCGACGAGTAGTCGGGGCGGCTTTCGCCGGCGTGGCGCAGCCACGAAAAAAGGGCGCGGCCTCGGCCGCGCCCTTTGTCGTCTGAAGCCGGCCTCGGGTCCTACTGACCCAGCAGGCTGTCGCACGCGTCGGCGGCGGCCTGCACCTGCGCGGGCGGGAGGGCGTCCAGGCGCGCTTCCTCGGCCCGGCGCTCCTGCTGGCTGGCGCGGCTGTCGGCCGCCGTCAGGTCCGTGCGGGTGGCGAGGGCCAGAGACATCCGCTCGCGGGCGGCGTCCAGCTTGGCGATACGCTTCTTCGTGGCGGCGGACGTCGAGTCCGCCTCCAGCAGGCCGGCCGCGACCTCATAGGCCGCGATACAGCGGGCCTGGGCCTTGAAGTCGGCCGCCGCGCTGGCGGTGCAGGCAGCGGTCGCGGCGACGATGAAGCCCATCAGGGCGGCGGTACGCATGTGACACTCCAGTGTTCCGGGTCCGGAAGGACCCGTGGCGACATATCATGCGTCGCCATCACGGCTTCAATACGACAGTTCGCCTGACGCCAGGATGAACGGTTCCACCCGCCACACACTGTCATCCCGGCCGCAGCGAAGCGGAGAGCCGGGACCCAGCGGCGGCCGCACGGCATCGGCTGGGTCCCGGATCGGCCTGCGGCCGTCCGGGATGACAGCCTAGAAGGACTACCGCTTCACCTGACCGCCGAGCATCTTGCGGATCGCCGGACCATAGGGCGGACGCATCGCCACCAGCGGGCCGATGTCCTTCTTGATCTGGGTGTAGATCGCCTTGCGGTGGCTGAACTCCAGGAAGCCGTCATGGCCGTGGTAGCTGCCCATGCCCGAGGGGCCGACGCCGCCAAACGGCAGCTCTTCCTGCGCCACATGCATGATCACGTCATTGATGGTCACGCCGCCGCTGGTGGTGCCCGACAGCACCCTGGCCTTCTCGGCCTCGTCGGTTCCGAACCAGTAGAGGCCCAGCGGACGCTCATGGGCGTTGATGTAGTCCAGCGCGTCCTGCGAGGTCTTGTAGGTCATCACCGGCAGCACCGGGCCGAAGATCTCCTCCTGCATCACCTTCATGTCGTCGGTGGGGTTGAGGATGAGGGTCGGCGGGATCTTGCGGTGCTCCTGCTGGCTGAAGTCCTCGCCGGCCGGGTTGATCTCGACGATCTGCGCGCCCTTGGCCCGGGCATCGTCGACGTAGCCCTTGATGCGCTCGTAGTGACGCTCGGCGATCACGGCGGTGTAGTCGGGGTTGTCCTTCAGGGTCGGGAACATGCGGCCGACCGCGCCCTGGGCCTCCTTCACGAACTCGGCGACCTTGCCTTCCGGGGCCAGCACATAGTCGGGCGCCAGGCAGATCTGGCCGGCGTTGAGGGTCTTGCCGTTCATGATCCGGGCGGCGGCGGTGGCGATGTCGGCGCTCTCGGACAGGATCACCGGGCTCTTGCCGCCCAGTTCCAGGGTCAGCGGGACCAGGTTCTCGGCCGCCGCGCGCATGACGTGGCGGGCGATGGAGGTCGCGCCGGTGAAGATCATGTGGTCGAAGGGCAGCCCGGCGAAGGCCTGGCCGACCTCGGGACCGCCGGTGATCACCGCGATCTCCTCCTCGCTGAACACGCTGCCGAACATCGTCTTCATCAGCTCGGAAGTGGCGGGCGTGAACTCCGACGGCTTGATCATCGCCCGGTTGCCGGCGGCGATGATTCCGGCCAGCGGCGCGAAGGTCAGGTTGACCGGGAAGTTCCACGGGCTGATCACCCCGACCACGCCCTTGGGCTGGTAGGCCACCTGCGCCTTGGCCCCGAACAGCCCGAGAATGGCCGGGGTGGTCTTGCGCTTCTGGCCCTGCATCCATTTGCGAAGGTGCTCCTTCGCGTGCTTCAGCGGCCCGATGGAGCCGGACACGTCGGTCAGCAGGGTCGCTTCGCGTGAGCGGTTGCCGAAGTCGGCGTTGATGGCGTCCTGGATGTCCTTGGAATGGTCGACCAGCAGGCCGATGCAGCGGTCCAGGCGCTCGATCCGCTGCTCGGCGGTCGGCGCGCCGTCGCGGAGGTGCGCGGCCTTCTGCTTGTCGAGAATGGCGAGCATCGCGGCCTTGTGGGCGTCGGCGCCGAGATTGGCGTGAGCGTTCATCGAAGTGTCCCTCCGGGAGGCCGGGCTCGTCCCGGCTCAGGTGATCGGCGTTCAGAATGACGGCTCGGCGCGCCGTCCGCAAGCGAACCGCGTTCCGCCGCCTTAACCAGTCATTTGGGCCTTGGCGGATAGGCTTTGCCATCTACAGCCCAGGATCGCTCCAGAAGGGATCGATCCGGTCCAGGGGGAATGCGCGAATGTCCGCCGACTTCGAAACAAAGATGCGGGGTCCCGAAGCCTACAAGGTCGCCCATGAGACGCTCGACGTCATGGAGCGGCACGCGGTGTGGCCGACTCCGCTGAACTTCGAGCTCTGGTCGCACTTCGTGGCCGATCCGACCGGCGAGCTGGCCCTGGAGCTCAATCGCCTGATCCTGTCGGGCGAGCCGATGACCGAGACGGTCAGCGAGGAGCTGGCGGCCGCCTACCTGCCCAAGGCGCGCCTGAACGAACAGATCCGCGACGCCGGGGATCAGCTGTCCAAGGAACTGGCCGCTGTCTCGACGGCGATCAAGGAAGCCCAGAAGTCCAACGAGACCTACGGCCAGACGCTGGCCAGCGCCGGCAAGGGCCTGACCGACGCCAAGGACGCCACCCAGATCAAGGCGATGGTCGACTCCCTGTCGACCGCGACCCGCCGGGTCCAGAAGGAAAACAAGTCGCTGGAGAAGCGGCTCGCCGAATCGACCGGTGAAGTCCAGCGCCTGCGCGAGCACCTGGAGCAGGTCCGCCGCGACGCGACCACCGACGGCCTGACCAACCTCGCCAACCGCAAGGCCTTCGACGACGAGCTGGCCCGCGCCTGCGCCGACGCCGACGAGTTCGGCACGCCGCTGACCCTGGCCGTGCTGGACATCGACCACTTCAAGAACTTCAACGACACCTGGGGCCACCAGACTGGCGACCAGGTCATCCGCTACGTCGCCAGCGTCATCGGGCGCCTCGGCTGCACGCCGCGCTTCTCGGCCCGCTACGGCGGCGAGGAGTTCGCGATGATCTTCCCGGGCGAGGACGCCACGATCGTCGAACGCTGCCTCGAGGAAATCCGCGAGGAGGTCGCCTCCCGCATGCTCAAGCGTCGCTCGACCAACGAGGACCTGGGTACGGTGACCATCTCCTCGGGCCTGGCCACGCGCCGCGAAGGCGAAACCGGGGTCTGCGTGATGGAACGGGCCGACGCGGCGCTCTACACGTCCAAGCGCTCGGGCCGCAACCGGGTCACCAACGCCGAGGCCGTGCCCGTCGCGGCCTGATCGCGACCGGCATTGCCCTGAATTGAGCGGTGTGCGAGACCTTCGTTATCTGAAGGAGCGCGCCGCTCATGTGTGAGCACACCCGCTAGAGCCTGGCCGGCAAGGCTGGGCAGCCCCACCGCCGCCCGGCGCCGTCAAGGCCCGGGCGCGCAGGCGTTTGCACGAGCCCTCGGGCCCTTCCCTTCAGGCAACATGACTCTCACCTCGGCCGGCGCGATCCGTCGCGTCCATATTCACTACGGCGTCCAGGCCCTGGCCCAGGCGGCCGGCGGCATCTTCGTTCTCGCCTTCCTGCTGAAGGCCGGGATTTCAGTCCCCGCCGCGCTGCTGTTCCAGTCCGCCATTCTCGCAGGACGGTTCCTGCTGCGGCCGGCGGTGCTGCCCTTCGCCAGGCGTTGGGGCGTCAAGCCGCTGCTCATCGCCGGGACGCTGATCGAGGCCCTTGCCTACGGGCTGCTGCCGTTCGTCGACGGACCCGGACCGATGCTGTTCGTCGTCTGTGGCGTCTCGGCGGTCGGCTACCTGCTCTACTGGCTCAGCTACCATGCCTATTTCGCCGCCCTCGGCGCGTCGCAGAACCGCGGCGGAGACGTGGGGCGGCGCGAAGCGATCGTGGCGCTGGTTGGCATCGCAGCGCCTCTGCTCGGCGCCTGGAGTCTGACAGAGCTGGGATCAAGACCCACCTTCCTGATGGTCGCCATCATCCAGGCCCTGGCCATCCTGCCGCTGATCGGCGCGCCGAACGTGACCGTCCCGGCGACGGTTCCGATCGGCCGTCCGGCCTGGCTGTCCTTGGGGCTGATGGCCAGCGATGGCCTGTTCGCGGCGGGCTACCACTTCGTCTGGCTGATCGCGCTGTTTGTGACGCTGGGCGAGAGTTTCGCGGCCTTCGGCGGCGCGGCGGCGGCGGCGGCCCTGGCCGGCGCGGCCAGCGGGCTGGTGCTTGGCCGACACATCGACATGGGCCACGGCAGGCGAGCCGCCCTCCTCGCCTGTGGTCTCGCGGCGGTCGTGATCGCCCTGCGGGCCGCGAGCCTGGGCATTCCCTGGCTGGCGGTGATCGCCAACGCCTCCGGCGCGCTGCTGGCGGCCGTCCTGACGCCGGCGCTGATGACGCCGGTCTACAACCTGTCCAAGGCCTCGCCCTGCGTGCTGCGTTTCCAGATGGCCGCCGAAGGCGCCTGGGACATCGGTTGCCTGGTCGGCTGCCTTGCGGCGGCCGGAATGGCGGCGGCCGGTCTGTCCCTGTCGGCGCCCATCCTGCTGGCCCTGCCGGCGTCGGCCGCCATGGCGGCCCTGCTGTTCCGCTACTATGGCCGGGGGCCTCTCTGATTTTTCCGTTGGCGTTCCGCCGCGTTACGGGCGCTAGCGTCTGCCAAACAAGCATCAGGGAGGATGTTCGCGTGGACTATACCAAGATCAAGGTCGAAGTGACCGACGGCGTGGCTGTGATCACGCTCAACGATCCCGGCACCATGAACGCCGCCGGCCTGGACCTGGCCGGCGAGCTCTCCCATGCCTTCAGCAACATCGCGGCCGGCAACGTCACAGCCCGCGCCATTGTCCTGACCGGCGAAGGTCGCGGCTTCTGCTCGGGCGCCAACCTGGCAGGCGGCGGCGCCTCGGGCCGCGAACTGGACGTCGACGGCAAGCCCGACGCCGGCCGGGCGCTGGAGACCGTCTACAACCCGCTGGTCAGCCAGATGCGCGACTGCCCGCTGCCGATCGTCACCGCCGTCAACGGCGCGGCGGCCGGCGTCGGCTGCTCGCTGGCCCTGCTCGGCGACCTGATCGTCGCGGGCGAGAGCGCCTACTTCCTGCAGGCCTTCCGCCGCATCGGCCTGGTGCCGGACGGCGGCTCGACCTACCTGCTGCCGCGCGCCATCGGCCGCGCCCGGGCCATGGAAATGGCCCTGCTGGGCGAGAAGATCGGCGCCGCCAAGGCACTGGATTGGGGCCTGGTCAACCGCGTCGTCCCCGACGCCGACCTGCGGTCCGCCGCCATCGAACTGGCCAAGGAACTGGCCAACGGCCCGGCCTCGCTGGGCGCCATCCGCCGCCTGATCTGGGAAAGCCTCGACACCGACTGGAACGGCCAGCTCACCGCCGAACGCAAGGCCCAGAAGATCGCCGGCAAGACCGAGGACTTCATCGAGGGCGTCAGCGCCTTCCTGCAGAAGCGCGTCGCGGCGTTCAAGGGACGCTGAGTTTCGGGTTTCGGGGACAGGTTAAGGTGTCCCAAGGGACATCTTAACCTGTCCCCGA
>JAUSPV010000112.1 GCA_030652755.1 Caulobacter sp.
CACATGAACGTGCTGCTGGCCGAGGCCAACGTCCCCTACGACGAGGTCTTCGAGCTCGAGGACATCAACGCCGAGTTCCCGACCGCCGACGTCGCCTTCGTCATCGGGGCCAACGACGTCACCAACCCGGCCGCCAAGACCGACACCACCAGCGCCATCTACGGCATGCCGATCCTCGACGTTGAGAAGGCGCGGACGGTGCTGTTCGTGAAGCGCGGCATGTCGTCGGGCTACGCCGGCGTCGAGAACGAACTCTTCTTCCGCGACAACACCATGATGCTGTTCGCCGACGCCAAGAAGATGGTCGAGGGGATCGTGAAGAACCTTTAGGGGGCGGCGTGAAGCCTTCCACCGCTGCCTATGTCCTCTTTGGACTGACTTTGGCTTGGGGGCTGTCCAGCTTTTTCCTGCTGGACGGCTTGTCATTTTTCCCGGATTCGCTGCCTCTGCGGCCGATCGTCTGGTGGCGCGAGTTCTCTTGGCTGACGCTCGTCGCCTTCTTCGGCGGCCTCATTGCGGCAATCGTTGCAGAGCCGTGGATGAAGCGCGCTGACGATCCCTCGCGTGTTTGGCGAGGTCTCATTGCGGCTACTCTGCTGCTCATCGGCGTTGGTCAAGCGAGCGTGATGGTCGGCGGCGTTGCTGTCTTCCCGGATCGCATCATTCGACAGGGGCCGTGGCCGTGGTCGCCGCGTGAGATGTTGCCGCTCAGCGAGGTCACGCGCATTGAGGTTGGGTGTACCTATGGAAGACGCCAACGGGTCGATCCAATCTATCGCATCCTTTTGGCCGACGGCCGCGAAGAGCACCTCCAGGACGGGGAGGACGGTCCGACAGGTCGCGAGCGCTGGTTAGACGCCATACTGGCGATTGACGACATTGGTCGCGCTAACGGCGCAGTTCGCGAAACATCGACGGACGTTTTCGGCAGACCGAACGAGAGCAAAGAGTGCGTCAGGGACTTCGCGGCTTCGTTCGCTCCCGGCCGGCGCGACGAGGTGCTGCGGTTGATGCAACCGGCTCTCTATCCCTAGAGCAGGCAATCCGCTTTCGGCGAGTGGCAACAGGAGCCTTGCTAAGCCGCCGCTTCCTCGAACTTCAGCACCCCGGCCGCCAGCATGTCGGCGTGCAGCGCCTCGGGGCTCCAGTCGAAGCCGTTCGGCCAGGTGAGGGCGCCGAAGTCGAGGAAGACCCGGTCGAAGAAGGCGGGATCCCGGAAAGGCGCCGTGACCTTGCGCGGGTCTGTCGCCAAGCCGGAAAAGCCCCACTCGCCGGCCAGCCCATCCGTGAACTGGAGTTTCAGGCGCCAGGGGCCGGTCCTCTCGAACCGGCGGACGTGCACGACTTCTCTCATCACTCGTCATCCAGACCGGGAATGCGGCCGAGAGCCGCGTCCTCACCGAGTTCCGCGCGGGCCCAGGTCGCCCGAAGCTCCTCAATGTACCTCCGCCGCCACTGCTCGACAAATCGCCCGACGCGCGGCGGCAGGCGACCGACCATGATCTTGCCGGTCTCGATCTCCACCTTCGCCACGCTGGACTCGTAGTAGGCGTGGAAGTGGGGTGGCGGATGGTCGTTCAGCAACATCCGGATCGAGATGCCGTAGAACCATGAGATAGTCGGCACGGGCGGCCTCCGAGTGTACCGCCCGTACACAATCGATGATTAAATAGTCGCGGATTCAACCCTGAGCACTTTGATGCCTTCCGAAGCCAAGACCAAGCCCACCGACGCCTCAGTCGAGGCCTTCCTCGACGCCGTGGAGAACCCGGTGCGCCGGGAGGACGGCAAGGTCGTCGCCAAGATGCTGGCCGAGGTCACCGGCGAGACGCCCGTCATGTGGGGCCCCGGCATCGTCGGCTACGGCAGCTACAAGGGTCCCACCGGCGACTGGCCGATCGTCGGCTTCTCGCCGCGCAAGGCCAACCTGGTGCTCTACGTCCTCAGCGGCGTGGCCGAAGAGCTGGACCTGCTCGACCGCCTTGGCCCCCACAAGACCGGCCGGTCCTGTCTCTACATCGGCAAGCTGTCGAACGTGGACCTGGGCGTCTTGCGGAAGCTGGCCGAGCTGACACTCTCGATCATGCGGCACAGATATCCCGTCAGATAGCCGCCCCGCATCTCGCGTCGCCTTTCGCCAAGCTGTGCGGAACAGCATCTGTGACAGATCAGGCAAGGGCGGCGCCCCGGCCCGAGCGTAGGGTTGAATATTAACGCCTGTCCGAGTAGATAGCCGCGCTCCCGGACACAATATCGCCGGGATGGGCCAGCATATCAGGCCGCTGTTCATCCCCCGAACGTCGAAGCTGGTGCGTCAGACCTCGTCGCACCCTGCACAAAGCTCGACAAGGCGACACGAGGCCGATCATTGTTCCGTGAATTGCTTTCCCGCGAGACCCGCTTGCCGCCAATCCTGGGCGTCGGGCTTGCGGCCGTGCTGATGGGCTCGGTCGCTGTCGCGACCGCCCAGGCCAGTCTGCCGTCCCGTCAGGAACGTATGGCGGCCGAGAAGGCTGCCGTCGTCGAAGCGCGCGCCGTCGACGCCGCCGCCGCCGCGCATGCGAGCGTGCCGCAGTTCTTCTTCGTCTCGCCGCTGGCCGGCTATGCGGTCAACTCGCCGTTCGGCCTGCGCAAGATGCCGTGGGAGGAAGGCGGTCGCCTTCACCAGGGCGTCGACATCGCCGCCCCGGCCGGATCGGCCGTGCGGGCGACCATGGGCGGCGTGGTTCTGCGCAGCGGCGTGGACGGCGGCTACGGGCGGTTCATCGAGGTGCGGCACACCGGTGGTCTGACGTCCTTCTACGCCCACCTTGGTCGCATCGCGCCTTTGAAGGCCGGAGCGGTGGTCACGCCGGGCCAGGTGGTCGGCTATGTCGGGTCCAGCGGCCGCTCGACCGGCTCGCACCTCCATTTCGAGATCCGCCACGACGGCAAGCCGCTGAACCCGGTGGTTTTCCTCGGACGCACCTTCAAGACCGAGGTGGACCTTCCGCTGGCGCTGGCGGCGCAGTTCCCGCGCCGTGTTCGCGTGGCCCAGGTCTCCAACTGGCCTGAACGCCTTCTGGCGCGAAAGACCGCTGCGAAGGAGACGCCTGTCGTCGCCGTCGCCAGGGCGGACGGCCGCGTCCGGGCGGTGATCAAGCCCGCCGCGCCGGCGCTGGGCCCGAGCGTGGATGGACCGCGGACGACGCCATCCGCCACGCCATCCGCCAGGAGCGCCGCGGAAGCCTCTCCCGAAGAGGTCATTTCGACCGCCAGCTAGGCGTCAGCCTTTCCGGGCGAACAGGCGGTCCGCCAGCCCGCCGGCCGCGATGATGCCTCCCAGGCCGCCGACCGCCATCCAGAGCGGATGCGGCAGCATGAACAGCACCAGGACTGTCGCCGCGAAGATCACCGCCGCCGGGATGACGCCGGCGATGCGCCGCCGGTCGGCCGCCAGCAGGCCGACCACCGAACCGGTGTAGGCGCCGAGGATCCAGGCGGCGAGCACCGTGAGCAGCCCACCCAACGGCATGTTCGCCAGGAAGGCCGCGGCGGCGGCCTTGTCCTTGAGGTCAAGCTTCGTGGCGACAGGCCAGATCTGCTGGCCCACCTGCTCGACCGCGTAGATCACGACGAAGCCGCAGACGACGCCAGCGACCACACCCGGCACCAGACGCATCATTTCAGACCTCTCCGCTCTTCCCGCGACGCGAACCTTCACTAGATTGGCCGCATGCTCAAGCTCGTCCCGAGGACAGTGGCGGGTCTGACCCTCGCTCTGCTCTGCTTCATCGCCATCGGAGGCCTCATGTCCGCCGCCAGCCAGCCGCCGGCCCGGGGCCAGATGATCGACATCGGCGGTCGCTCGCTGCATCTGGTCTGTCTGGGCCCGACAGGGAGCGGGCCGGTCGTGGTGATGGAAGCCGGCGCGTTCGGCCTTTCCGCGGACTGGGGCGCGGTGCAGGCCCGTCTGGCGGCGCAAGGCATCCGCTCGTGCGCCTATGACCGGGCGGGGCTGGGGCGGTCCGATCCAGGGCCGAGCCCAAGGGACGGCCTGGCGGTCGCCGGCGATTTCGAGGCCATGCTGGCCGCTTCGGGTGAGCCCGGGCCCTACATCTATGTCGGCCACTCGATGGCCGGGCTGTATGCGCGCCTGTTCGCGGGACGCAATCCGGACCAGGTGGTCGGCCTTGTGCTGATCGACGCCGCCACCCCGGCGGCGGCGGACATCCCGATGGCCAGCAAGTGGATCGGCCGCTTTGCCACCGCCTCGCGGGTCGCGGGTTGGGGGGCCTCCGCCGGCCTCTTCAAGCCGGTGTCGCCCTGGATGGGCGACCGCATCGGCCTCCCGCCCGAGGCGGCGCGCGACAAGCGCCGCGCCTTCGCCTCTGGCGCCCACAACCGCTGGGCCGCTCGGGAGGTCGAGCAGTGGATGGCCGCCTCTACGCAGGCCGGCGCCTTGCCGCCCTTCGATCCCGCCCTGCCGGTCGCGGTGGTCACTGCCGGGCCCGAGGCCGGACGCGAACAATGGAAGGCCGTCCAGACGGCCCCGGCCCGCGCCTCGACGCGCAGCTATGTTCGCCATGTTGACGGCGCCGGTCACGCGACGCTGCTGGGCGAAGGGTTCGCGGACGAAATCGTGAAGGCCATTCTCTTCGTCCGGGGCGACGGCGCCGCTACTCAGTAGGTCACGGTATCGATTCGGGGTGGGCATGGACGCGGCGCTGCAGCTCGAAGGGGTGACCAAGCGCTACGGCGCCTTCACCGCCGTGGACGATCTCTCCTTCTCGGCGCGACGGGGGAAGATCCTCGGCTTTCTGGGCCCCAACGGGGCCGGGAAGACCTCCTCGATCCGCATGGTGCTGGGTCTGGTGGCGCCCACCTCCGGCCGGATCGACGTCCTGGGCGCGCCGGACGCCCGTTCCGTGCGCGAGCGCATCGGCTTCCTGCCGGAGGAGCGCGGACTTTACCGCCGGATGACGCCGCTGGACGCCATCACCTTCCTGGGCGGGCTGAAGGGCGTTCCCCGGGCCGAATGCCGCAAGCGGGCGTTGGCCCTGCTCGAGGCCCAGGGCCTGGGCGAGGCCGCCCGCCGTCAGATCCGCCATCTGTCCAAGGGTATGGCCCAGAAGGTCCAGCTGATCAGCGCCATCGTCCACGAGCCGGAGCTGGTCATTCTCGACGAACCCTTCAGCGGCCTTGATCCGGTCAACCAGCTGACGCTGGAAGCCGTGATCCGCGATCTCGCCGCGCGGGGCGCCACGGTGGTGTTCTCCACCCATGTCATGCAGCACGCCGAGCGGCTCTGCGACCACGTCGTTCTGCTGGCCAGGGGAAAGAAGGTGTTCGACGGCACGGTGGCCGAGGCGCGGGGCCACGCGCCGCGCGCGCTGGTGCTGGAGGGCGCCCTCGGCGAGGCTGCCGTCGCGGCGCTGCCGGGCGTGGGTCACGTCACGGTCGAAACCACCGAGGACGGGGTCCGCCGGTTCACCGCCGCCCTGCCCAGGGGCGTGGCGGGCCAGGACGCGCTGAAGGCCGCCTTCGCCGCCGGCCTTGATGTCTCCCGGTTCGAGCTGCGCGAGCCGACGCTGCACGACGCCTTCATCACCCTGACCGGCGGGGAGAGCGCCCTGTGAGCCGCCTCCTCAAGATCGCCGCCCGCGAGTACGGCGCCTATGTCCGCACGGTGGGTTTCTGGCTCTCGATGCTGCTGATGCCTCTGATCGGCGCGGCGGCGTTCGCCGCGCCCACGCTGCTGGAGCGCAACGCGCCGCCGCCCTTGCTCGCGATCATCGACGAGACCGGCCAGGCCTTTGCCGGGCCGGTCGTGGACCGCCTGAAAAAGTCGCGAGGCGAGGCATCCAGGGCCCGGATCGTGGAGGTGGACCTGGACGCGAACCGATCAATCGATGAGCAGGTCAGGGTCTGGCTGACCGACGGCGGCGCTCCCGGAGGCGAGCCTCTGACAGCGGTCGCCGTGATCCGCGGCGCCGGTGACGCGGTCGCGGTCGATTTCTGGAGCAACAATCTCGTCGACCTGTCGCTGGAGCGCGGCTTCACGACCGCGGTGTCGGAGGTCATGCAGGCCCGCCGCCTGCTCGCGTTGGGCATCGATGTTGTGGCGCTGGAGGCCGCGCAGGCGCTTTCACCGAAGGTCACGACCTTCTCGCCCAGGGCGACAGGAGCCGGCCTGGTGGCCAATCGCGACCGGCTGCCGGGCATCGTCGGCTTCGCGGCCGCCTTCCTGCTGTGGTCGATGATCCTGACCGGCGCGGGCATCCTGCTCAACAGCGTCATCGAGGAGAAGTCCAACCGCGTGCTGGAGGTGCTGCTGGCCTCCGCCTCGGCGTCGGAGATCATGTTCGGCAAGATCCTTGGCGTGGCCGGGGTGACGCTGACCGTGCTGGCCGTCTGGGCCAGCGTGGGCGGCGCGGCCCTGATCCTGACGCAGCCGGCCGTCGCCGCCGACATCGGGGCTGTGCTGTTCGGCAAGGGCCTGGTCTTCTACTTCGGGTTCTACCTGATCGGAGGCTACCTGCTGTACGCGGCGATCTTCATCGCCGTGGGGGCCTTCTGCGAGACCACGCGCGAGGCGCAGACCCTGCTGGGGCCGGTCATGGCGCTGCTGACCATTCCGATCGTGTTCATGACCCAGGCCATCCGACGGCCCGACTCGCCGATGCTGGAGGCGCTCTCGTGGATTCCGCCGTTCACGCCGTTCCTGATGACGGCGCGGGCCGCCAGCCAACCGCCGCTGTGGCAGGTGCTCGGCACGGGGGCCCTGATGCTGGCCACGGTCGGCGTCGTGGTCTGGCTGGCGGGGCGGGCCTTCCGGGTCGGCGCGTTGTCGACCGGCAAGATCGATCTCAAGGGTCTGATCGGGAAGATCCGGGGCGGGGAGGCCTAGCCGGCCATGGCAAAAGGGCCGCCCGGTCGCCCGGACGGCCCTTCTGAATCTTGCTGAAACCGGCGGTCCTACGGACGCGTGGGCTTCTTCGGCGCGGCGATCAGGCCTTCGCGCTGGGCGCGCTTGCGGGCCAGCTTGCGGGCGCGACGGACAGCTTCCGCCTTCTGACGCGCGCGCTTCTCCGAGGGCTTCTCGTAGGCGACGTGACGCTTCATCTCGCGGAACGAGCCTTCGCGTTGCATCTTCTTCTTCAGGGCTTTCAGCGCCTGGTCGACATTGTTGTCGCGGACGAAAATCTGAACCAGGGGACTCTCTCCTTCGTACGGCCCGCCGCTAGCCGTGCGGCGTGGCGGACGAAATAAAAATGGGTATTGCCCCGGGAGACGGCTCCCGTGGCGAGGCGCGCGAGATAGCAGAGGCGCGGAGCGTTGTCTATCGGCGAGAGTCTATCGATGACGCGGCCAAGCCCTTGTATAGAATAGCGCCATGACCGCTCCGGACGCCTGGGCCCTCGAAACTGAACAGCAGGTGCTGGATGCCGCCCTGCGTATCGCGCCGCGACTCGGCTGGGGGCGGGCGACTCTGATCGCCGCCGCCAGGGACTGCGGCCTGTCGCCGGCCGAGGCCGACCTGCTGTTCCCCAACGGCGGCCGCGATCTGGCCGCGCTGCTGTCGCGCCGGCATGACGCGGCGGCGTTGTCGGCGCTGCCCGATCCGGCCGGCCTGAAGATTCGCGAGCGCATCCGCGCCGCCGTCGTGTCCCGGCTGGACGCCGCCGCCGTCGATCAGGCCGCCCTGCGCCGCTGGCTGGGGTTCCTGGCCCTGCCCATGAACCTGCCGCTGGCCATGAGGCTGGTCTGGGAGAGCGCCGACCAGCTGTGGCGCTGGGCCGGCGACACCGCCACCGACGAGAACCACTACTCCAAGCGCGCGATCCTGTCGGGCATCCTGATCGGGACCCTGGTCCAGGATCTTACCGCCGGCCGCGGCGCGGCGCTGGAGACCTTGGACGCCCGCATCCAGAACGTCATGGACTTCGAGAAGTGGAAGGCCGGCGTCAAGCCGAGCGACTTCGCCAGGGACGTGGCCGGGGCGCTGGCCAGGCTGCGGTTCGGTTAGGCTTTGCGTGGTTCGACACGGCCCTGCGGGCCTGCTCACCATGACGTGGATTGAAGCGCTTCTGACCACGTCATCCTGAGCATCCGCGAAGCGGCGTGTCGAAGGACGCACGACCCCTCAACGCGACTTCACCCGGTTCACATGGCCCATCTTGCGGCCCGGCCGGGGCTCGCCCTTGCCGTAGAGGTGCAGGCGGGCGTTGGGCTCGGCGGCGATGGTCAGCCAGTCACTCGCCTCGTCGCCAAGCAGGTTGGTCATCTCCACCTGGACCATCGGGGTGGTGTCGCCCAGCGGCCAGCCGGCGACCGCCCGGATGTGCAGCTCGAACTGGTCGACCTCGCAGCCGTCCTGGGTCCAGTGGCCGGTGTTGTGGACGCGGGGCGCGATCTCGTTGACCAGCAGCCCGCCTTCGCCGAGGTCGAACAGCTCGATGCCCATGACGCCGACATAGTCCAGGCGGCCCAGCACGGCCCGGGCGATCCGTTCGGCCTCGCGCCGCACCGCCGGCGTGACCTCGGCCGGGGCCAGGGTCGTGCGCAGCACGCCGCCCTCGTGGACGTTCTCCGACAGCGGATAGAAGGCCGCCTCGCCGTCACGGCCTCGGGCGGCGATGATCGACAGCTCGCGGCGGAAGGCGGCCCTGGCCTCCAGCACCGAGGGCGCGGCCCCAACCGCGGCAAAGGCGGCCTCGACGCCGGTCGCGTCGCGGATCCAGGCCTGACCCTTGCCGTCGTAGCCCTCGCGCCGGGTCTTCAGCAGCGCCGGCAGGCCGAGGCGGGGCAGGGCGGCGGCGATGTCGGCGGCGCTGTCGACTTGGGCGAAGGTCACGGTCGGGGCATTCGCTGCGTTCAGGAAGGTCTTTTCCTCCACCCGGTCCTGCGCCACGCGCAGCGCGTCCGGTCCCGGGGCCACGGCGACGCCCAGCGCCATCAGCGCCTCGACCGCACGCACTGGCACATTCTCGAACTCGTAGGTGACCACGTCGGCGGCCCGCGCCAGCGTGGCCAGGGCGGCGGGATCGTCGTAGGCCGCCACGATAGTCGCCTTGGACACGCGCGAAGCGGGCGAGCCCTCGTCCGGCGTCAGGATGACGACGTCCAGGCCCAGCCGCGCCGCCGCCAGCGCCAGCATGCGGCCCAGCTGGCCGCCGCCCAGGATACCGATGGTCGAGCCGGGCGGGAGGGGGAAGGTCGCCGCCATCAGTCCTCGACCGTCTCGGCGACCGACGCGGTCTGGGCCGCGCTGTGGGCGGCCACCCGCTCGGCCAGGGCCGGGTCGCTCAGCGCCAGGATGCGGGCGGCCATCAGCCCGGCGTTCTTGGCGCCCGCCACGCCCACGGCCAGCGTCCCTACCGGGATGCCGCCCGGCATCTGGACGATCGACAGCAGGCTATCGAGGCCGTTCTGGAGCTTGCTTTCCACCGGCACGCCCAGCACCGGCAGGTCGGTCATCGAGGCGGTCATGCCCGGCAGGTGCGCCGCGCCGCCGGCCCCGGCGATGATCACCTTGACCCCGGCCGCCTGGGCGCCTTTGGCGAAGGCGACCATGCGGTCGGGCGTGCGGTGGGCCGAGACGACCTTCGCCTCCCAGGCCACGCCGAGCGCGTCGAGGTTGTCGGCCGCATGCTTCATCGTCGGCCAGTCGGAGCGGCTGCCCATGATGATGGCGACCGGCGGGCTTGCGTTCATGACGTAGTCATCCCCTGCCCGGCGCGGCGTTTGCGGGTGCGCCGGAAAGGCGCGGAGTATAGGCGCCGCTTGTGGCGCCGCAACCGATGCGTCAGATTCCACCGGTCGGGCAACTGGGCTATGATTCTCACATGAAGATCGGCGGCGCGCGTGCGGAAGCATTCTCGGCCATGCGCAAGCGCGCATTGGCCCGGGCCGGCGCGCAGGTGACCGCCGACAAGGCCGCTCCGGCCGACAAGACCGCCTTCCTGGGCCTTGCCGAAGCCGACCTGACGCCGGCCGTCCAGGGCGCGGTGAAAACCCTGCTGACCGAGATCGACGACCTGCGCGGCGAGGTCACCCGCCTCAAGGCCCGGCTGGCCGAGGTCGAGACCCTGGCCGACCGCGACGTGCTGACGCCGCTGCTGAACCGCCGGGCCTTCGTGCGCGAACTGCACCGCATCGGCGCGTTCGCCGCCCGCTACGGCAGCCCCGCCGCCCTCGTCTACTTCGACCTCGACGGCTTCAAGGCGGTCAACGACCGCTTCGGCCACGCCGCCGGCGACGCGGCGCTGAAGGTGGTCGCCGAGCGCCTGCTGGCCAACACGCGGGAGACCGACGTCGTCGGCCGGCTTGGCGGCGACGAATTCGCCGTCATCCTGGTCCAGACCGACATGGACAACGCGGGCGTCCAGGCTGAGCGCCTGCGCCAGGTGATCCAGTCCACGCCCGTCGACCTCGGCGACTGGTCCGCCCCGTTGCGCATCAGCTACGGCGTCCGCGCCGTGGAGCCCGGCATGGACCCCGAGGAAGCCCTGGCCGAGGCCGACGCGCGGATGTTCGTGCGCAAGAAGGCGGGCGCGTAGAGGCCCGGCGAAAGCTGGCCAGATCCGGCGAAAACCCCGCGAAATCCGGCCGGGTTTCGGTGAAATCCCGCGAGATTCGGCCAGTTGTCTCCAATGTCTTCCATCGGATTTCGCCGACGCTGAAGCGTGCGCTTCTCTGCGCCGGATGAGGGGATGGATCCTGCGCCGGCGACTGGCGGCAGCCCCCGCGGGAGCCTGGCGGTCGGGACGGGTGGTGTGCAGGGCCCTTGCGGGCCAGGGCCTTGAATGTCGGGGCAGCCGGCTCATCATCCATTGTGCGCCCGTCCTGGCGGTGGGGGATGGAAGTTGCGTGATGGGGGCGTGAGGCCGGGAGGGTTGTCCCGCAATGTCTCGCCTTGTCCCGTGAGCATACGTCTCGAGGGTCTTCAGTGGGGACATGCATCCCGCTTCCCGCGCCGTGACGGCTTCTCCCAGATTTCTCCGGGAAAGGACTGGTCATGGATCTGGCGCGGACCGATCCAGCAAGACTAGATCGCCGACCGGTATGGTAACGGTAGGGTTGATTGGGTCCGGACGTGACCGTCTAGGGGGAATGTATTCTCCGCGATCCCATCGCCCAGACTTATCTGGTCATCCGTATGTGAATAATCAGTCCAGCGTCCATATATCGGGTAAAGGTTTGCGAAAGCGGCGCAGATCAACGTTATCCGAGGACTGATAGCTCGGATGAATTGGATGCTGACCTTACTGAAGTCGTCGCGGGGCCAGGACGCGATCCTCAACGCCCTCGACCGTTCGCTGGCGGTCATCGAGTTTGATCGCGACGGCAACATCCTGCGCGCCAACGCGAACTTCTGCTCCGCGATGGGTTATGCCGAGAGCGAGCTGCGTGGGCGCCACCACAGCATGTTCGTCGCGCCGGATTATGCCAAGAGCGGCGACTACGCCGACTTCTGGGCGAGACTTCGCAGGGGCGAGTACGAGGCCCGCGAGTATTGCCGCATCGCCAAGAGCGGCGAGGAGGTCTGGATCCAGGGTTCCTACAATCCGGTCCTGAACGGCAAGGGCGCCGTCGAGAAGGTCGTCAAGGTCGCGTCGGTCACCACCGAGGCGAAGTTGAAGGCCGCCGAGGCCGAGAGCCGGATGGCGGCGCTCGATCGCGTACAGGCCGTCATCGAGTTCACGCCCGGCGGCGAGGTCATCACCGCGAACGAGAACTTCCTCAAGACGCTGGGCTACCGGCTCGACGAGATCAAGGGCCGTCATCACCGCCTGTTCGTGGACGCCGCCTATGCCCAGGGCGCCGAGTACGCCGCCCTCTGGCGCAAGCTGAACGCCGGCGAGTTCGTCGCCGACGAGTTCGAGCGCCGCGCCAAGGACGGGTCGTCGGTCTGGATCCAGGCCTCCTACAATCCCGTGTTCGACGCCGGCGGCCGGGTCGTGAAGGTCGTCAAGTTCGCCACCGACGTTACGGGCCGTGTGCGGTCGGTCGACCAGATCGCCGAAGGCCTGGCCCAACTGGCGGCCAACAAGCTGACCTGCAGGATCGCGGGCGCCGTCGACCCGGCCTTCGAGAAGGTGAAGGTCGACTTCAACAACGCGGTCGCCAATCTCCAGCGCACCATCGAGGCGGTCAAGGTCGCGACCGACAGCGTGGACGGCGGCTCCAACGAGATTTCCCGCGCCTCCGACGACCTGTCGAAACGAACCGAGCAGCAGGCGGCCAGCCTTGAAGAGAC
>JAUSPV010000121.1 GCA_030652755.1 Caulobacter sp.
CAGGGCGGGGCCGTCGAGGGTGGTCACCTCATTCGCTGGAACTATCATCCGCTCATCCTCGCGGAAGCGAGGACCCAGGTTTGCGGCCGGTGCACTCATGGCTGCCGCAGCTCGCCAATCACTCCGATGAGAAGCGGCATCGAAAGAGCCTGGGTCCTCGCTTCCGCGAGGATGAGCGGAGTTTTGGGAAGAGGCAGAAGCCTCTGCTTCCACGCTCGCAATCAGGACGGTGCGCCGAGGTTCGACAAAGCCAAACAGCCGCTGATGGGCCGCCTCGAACGCTGCCTTCGTCCCGGTCAGGGCGCCCACCGCCACGGGCAGGGCGGCGTCGGCGCCGTCATAGCGTAGCAGTAGGCGACGTTCGATCGGCCCAGCCTCCGAGCCCTGCGCGGCGAGGCCTTCGACGGCCTCGGCCGCAAGTCTGCCGGCCAGAGCCTCGGCGGCGATCAGCCCCGCGTCGTCGAGGGGCTGATCCAGCCCCGCCTGCCTCAGCGCGCCGACCCGCGCCTGACCAATTCCCCAAGCCGAGAGCAGAGACGCATGCCTGGGGCTCAGCACCTCGGTCACGCCGAGGGCATCAGCGACCTGGCAGCAGACCTGGCCCGCCGCGCCGCCGAAGCTGACCAGGGCGTGGTCGCGCGGGTCGAAGCCGCGCTCGGTGGAGATGCGCCGCACGGCCTGGGCCATCTGCTCGACCGCGACGGCGACAAAGCCCTCGGCGGCGGCTTCGATGGTCAGTCCCATCGCCTCGGCCAGCTCGGCCAGCCGGACGCGAGCGGCGGCCGGGTCGAGCGGCGCGTCGCCGTTAGAGCCGAACACCGACGGGAACCAGGCCGGGTCCAGGCGGCCGAGAGCCAGGTTGGCGTCCGTGACCGTGGCCGGGCCGCCGCGACCATAGCAGGCCGGTCCGGGGTCGGCCCCGGCGCTGGCCGGTCCGGCGCGGGCGCGGAAGCCGTCGTAGGTCAGGATCGAGCCGCCGCCGGCCGCCACGGTCTCGACGTCCAGCATCGGGCTGCGCAGCCGCGCCCCGGCGACGCGGGCCGTGTCCCGCCGCTCCAGCGTCCCGGCGAAGCGGCAGACGTCGGTCGAGGTCCCGCCCATGTCGAAGCCCAGCACGGCCGCCGCGCCGGCCGTTCGCGCGGTCTCGGCGACGCCGACCACGCCCCCGGCCGGGCCGGACACCACCGCGTCCTTGCCCCGGAACGCCTCGGCCCGGACGAGCTGGCCGGCCGAGGTCATGAACCACAGCGGCGCGCCCTCGACCGCCTGGGCCACCTGCTCGACATAGGCGCGCAGAACCGGCGTCAGGTAGGCGTCGGCCACCGCCGTCTCGGCGCGCGGCACGAAGCGGGGCAGGGGGCTCGCCTCGTGGCTGAGCGCCACATAGTCGAAGCCCGCCGCTCGCGCGATGTCGCCCGCCGCCCGTTCGTGGGCCGGGTTCAGATCGCTGTGCAGGAAGGCGATGGCGACGCTGGTGAAGCCGTCCTCGCGCGCCGTCGCCAAGGCTCCGGCCAGCCCGGGGGCGTCGAGCGCCGTCACGACCGCGCCGTCGCTGGCCAGCCGCTCGCCCGCCTCGACAACCCCCGCGTAGAGCGGCTCGGGCCGAAGGATGTCGAGGGCGAACAGCTCCGGCCGGGACTGATCGCCGATCAGGATGGAATCGCCAAACCCCCGGGTGACAACCAGCAGGGTCCTGGCGCCCTTGCGTTCGAGCAGGGCGTTGGTGGCGACCGTGGTGCCCATCTTGATGGCCGCGACCCGTTCGGCCGGGAACCGGTCGCCGGGGAGGACGCCGAGCAGCCGGCGCATCGCCTCCACGGCCGCGTCCACGTAGGACGGTGAGGCCGAGAGCAGCTTCAGGGTCTGCTCGGTCCCGTCCGGGCCGCGCCCGATGACGTCGGTGAAGGTGCCGCCCCGGTCGATCCAGAAGATCCAGCCTGCCGTCGCGTCAGTACCGATTGCCATGCGCCCGCCAGAATCCTAAGCTCTGCCTATCCCATGAGCTTCTGGCGAAACATTGCAAGCCTCGCGGCGAGGGGCGTCGACGACGCCGAGTGCGCGGACTGTCCTGCCGGCCTGCCCGGCGAGGACCCCGCCTTCACGACCGCTGTCACGGCCCTGGGCGCCAAGCTGGCCCGGGCCGACGGCCGGGCTACGTCCGGCGAGTTCGACACCTTCGCATCCGTCTTCCAGCCCGATGCCGGGTCGGAGCGCAACATCCACCGGTTGTACGACCTGGCTCGTCAGACGACCCACGGGTTCGAGAGCTACGCCCGGCGGCTGGCCAAACGCTACCGCGCCTGCCCGCAGATCCTCGAGGACGTGCTCGACGGGCTGTTCCACATCGCCGGGTCCGACGGCGCGGTGACTGGCGACGAGCTCGACTACCTGGAGCAGGTGAGCCAGCTTTTCGGCTTCTCGCCCCTGACCTTCCGCCGCCTGAAGGCCACCCACATGGGGGCCGGCCCCAACGATCCCTATGTGATCCTGGGCGTGCTGCCGGACGCGACCGACGCCGAGGTGCGCGCCGCTTGGCGGGCGCGGGTGTCCGACGCCCATCCTGATCGCGCCCGCTCCAGGGGCCTCCCGGACGAGTTCATCGAGGTCGCGCAATCCAAGACCGCGGCCATAAACGCCGCTTACGACACCATCACCCGGGAGCGGCGGAACATGCCGCTGGAGGGCGCCGCCTGAATGGGCGAATGGTGAATCTCTCGCTCTTCACGCGGGTGTTCAGTTGACGTTCAGCGGGTTCGGACAAATTAATAGGGATGAAGGTCGCCTCCCACCGCGACCCCACGAGGACGAGATGGACAATCAGACGACAGGGCAAAGCGGCTCTCGATCAGCGGTCAAGGGCCTGGCCTGGGTGGCCGGTGTGCTGGCGACCTGCGCGGCGCTGGCCATTGGCGCGGTGCTGGCGGTGTTCGCCACGCTGACCGTCGTTGTCATCGCCCTGATGTCCAGCGCGCTTCTCGGCCTCGCCGTCCTCGCCAATCGCGCCCGCCGTTCGGTGCGGACGAGGGCCTCGACCGATTCCGACATCATCGAAGCCCGCAACGTCGGCGGCCACTCCTGGGTCGCCTACGGCTGGAACGAGCGCCGCTAGGCCAGCGGCCTCGCCCAGACCACGCCTGCGCTGGTCATGGCGATCCGACCGTCTCCCAGATCGACAACAAGCTCCTTTTCCTCGAGTGAGGCGACTGCCTCCTCGAGCCGTCTGTCATCGTAGAGTTCGACGGCCGGATCGGTGTGAAGCTGCCGCCGGGAAATAGCCTCTCCCGCCTGCAGGCCGCGTGCGTAAAGCCCGCCCAGCAACGCGGCCTCGACATCGTCGAGAATCGGCCGGGTCGACAGGCTGGGCGCCGCCGAGGCGGGGGTCAGCACCGAGACCGGCGGCTCCACCAGAGCCGGCCGAGACGGGGTTGCCGCAGCCGCCCGCTCCAGCATCCTTCGCGCGATCTCTGCTTCGCCCAGCACCGTTTCGTCGGCGCCGGCCCGGGCGAGATAGTCGCGCTCATCGTCGCTCTGGGCGCGGGCGATGATTTCCAGCCCACGACTGGCCTTGCGACCCTGCTCGACGATCTCGCCGGTCTCGAAGCCGTCGGGGATAGCGACCAGGAGGCTATGGGCGCGGCCGACGCCGGCGGCTTCCAGGACCCGGGGATCGATCCCGGTGCCGTCAATGACTTCGTAGCCCCTGGCGCGGCCGGCCGCCACGGCTTCGGAACGGTCCTCGACGACGACAAACGCCCGACCGGCGGCCCTGAGACCGTCGGCGACTCTCGATCCGACGCGGCCCAGGCCGACCAGCACGGTGTGATCGGAAAGGGCGGTGGGGACGAGATCCGTCGCCTCCGGACGTTCGGGTCGCTGCGGCTTGCGGGCCCCCTCTCTGGGGATGAACAACGCGAAGATCATTGGGTTGAGCATGATCGACAGGATCGCGCCCGCCAGGATCAGGTCGCGTCCCTCCTCGGGCAGAAGGTTGAGGCCGACGCCAAGACCGGCGAGGATGAACGAGAATTCGCCGATCTGGGCCAGGCTCGCGGCGACGGTCAGCGCCGTCTTGTGGCTATGCCTGAATGCCCGAACGATCAGGTAGGCGGCGACCGACTTGCCCACCACGATAATGGTGACCACGGCGATCACCGGGAGCGGGTTCTCGATGAGCACCCGATAGTCGAAGAGCATGCCGACGGAGACGAAAAACAGGACCGCGAAAGCGTCCCGCAGGGGCAGGGTCTCCTCGGCCGCTCGCTGGCTCAGTTCGCTTTCGGCCAGGATCATCCCGGCGAAGAAGGCGCCCAAGGCGAACGAGACCCCGAACAGCAGCGCCGCGCCGAAAGCGAAGCCCAGGGCGATGGCCAGGACCGCCAGGCGGAACAGCTCGCGTGAGCCGGTGTGCACGACCCAGTGCAGGATCCAGGGTACGACCCTGCGACCGACGATGAGCATGAAGGCGACGAACGCCGCCACCTTCAGCAGGGTGATGCCCAGCGGCCCAAGCCAGACCGCGGGCGAAGCGTCGGCGGCGGCGTCGCCCAGGCTGCCGGCGAGGGCGGGAAGCAGCACGAGCGCCAGCACCATGGCCACGTCCTCGACGATCAGCCACCCGACCGCGATGCGGCCCTTGTCCGTCTGCACCAGTCGGCGTTCCTGCAGCGCGCGCAGCAGCACCACCGTCGAGGCGACAGACAGCGCCAGGCCGAAGACGATGCCGGCGATCAGGGTCCAGCCGAGGAAATGGGCCAACCCCATGCCGAGCAGCGTGGCGACCGCCATCTGGCCCAGGGCGCCGGGAATGGCGATCCGCCGGACAGCGAGGAGATCTTTGAGAGAAAAGTGCAGCCCGACGCCGAACATCAACAGGATGACGCCGATCTCCGCCAGTTCCTGCGCCAGGTCCGCGTCCGCAACAAAGCCCGGCGTAAAAGGTCCCACCAGCACACCGGCCAGAAGATAGCCCACCAGAGGCGAGATCTTCATGCGTTGCGCCGCCGCTCCGAGGGCGAAGGCGACGACGAGGCCGGCGACTATAGTGGCGATGAGCGGCGTATGATGCGGCATTGGGCTCTGAAGGCTGAGGCGGTCACCCGATATAGGGATCAGTCACCTGTACTGTTACTCAGGGGGATCGCGATCAACTGACAATGTCGTCAGAGGATCCGGCTTGGCGGCGTCGCTGGCCATTCTGGGCCTTGCACGGGCCGGCGCCGCGCCGCATGGTGCCGTTCAAACAAGCGTTCGGCCAAACGGGCCAAAGGGAGAGCGACATGATCGGCGTGGTGGCGACTTTGAAGGTGCAGCCCGAGAAGGCGAGTGAGTTCGAGAAGGTGTTCCTCGATCTCGCCGCCAAGGTGAAGGCCAACGAGCCCGGCTGCCTGATGTACCAGCTGACCAAGAGCCGCACCGATGCGGGCGTCTACAAGGTGCTGGAAGTCTACGCCTCCGACGAGGCTCTGAAGGCCCACGGCGGCACCGATTACTTCAAGGCCGCCGGCGCGGCGATGGGGCCGACCATGGCCGGCCGCCCCGAGATCGAATACCTCGACGGCGTGGAGTAGCGGCCGTGGACCTCGCCTTCTCGGAAGAGGACAAGGCCTTCCAGCGCGAGGTCCGCGACTGGATCGCCGAGCACTACGATGAGGACCTGCGTCGGCAGATGTCCCAGTCCAAGAACGGCTATCTGGACAAGGCCGGCCAGGTGAAGTGGCAGAAGAAGCTGGCCGCGCGCGGCTGGGCCGCCACCAACTGGCCGGTCGAGTACGGCGGCACGGGCTTCACGCCCAGTCAGGCCTACATCTTCAACATGGAGATGAGCCTGGCCGGCGTGCCGACGTCCTCACCGATGGGCCTGAAGATGGTGGCGCCGGTGATCATGGCCTTCGGCTCCGACGAGCAGAAGGCGCAACATCTGCCGCCGATCATCAACTCCGACATCTGGTGGTGTCAGGGCTACAGCGAACCCGGCTCCGGTTCCGATCTCGCCAGCCTGCAGATGAAGGCCGAGCGGGACGGCGACGACTATGTCCTGAACGGCTCGAAGATCTGGACCACCCACGCCCAGTGGGCCGACTGGATGTTCTGTCTGGTCCGCACCGACAACAGCGGCAAGCCGCAGAACGGCATCTCCTTCCTGCTGCTGCGGATGGACACGCCCGGCATCCAGATCAAGCCGCTGCCGACGCTGGATGGGCCCGCGACCGACGAGCAGGAGATCAACCAGGTCTTCTTCGACAATGTCCGCGTCCCTGTCTCCAATCGCATCGGTGAAGAGGGCAAGGGCTGGACCTACGCCAAGTATCTGCTCGAGTTCGAGCGCGGCAACGCCTACGCGCCCGGGCTGATGAACGCGCTGCAGAAGGTGCGCAAGATTGCCGCCGCCGAGCTGTCCGACCAGGGCGAGCCGCTGATCCGCGACCCCGACTTCCAGCGCAAGCTGGCCGAGATGGAGATCCGCATCGAGGCGCTGAACGCGACCGAGCTGCGTATCTTCTCGGCCATGGGGTCGGGCCAACCCGTGGGACCGGCCTCATCCATGCTGAAATGCGCGGGCTCCGAAGCCCAGCAGGCGATCACCGAACTGGCGCTGGAGGCGGTCGGCGGCTACGCGGCGCCCTTCATCCAGGACACCTGGGCGGTGACCAACGAACCGCGCCCGGGGCCCGACTACGCGGCGCCGGCCGCGCCGAGCTACTTCAACTACCGCAAGGCCTCGATCTACGCCGGGTCCAACGAGATCCAGCGCAACATCATGGCCAAGCTGGTGCTCGGCCTCTGAAGGGCAGGGGGACATGCACTTCAGTGCGTGTCCCCCGCCGCTTCAAGCTGCCGGGGACACGCACCGAAAAGGTACATGTCCCCGATCCTCAGCACTGCTTCTCGCGGTAGAGGCTGAGCAGGTGGCTCATGCGCTGCTGCTTCGGGGAGACGGTCGCCGGCTGGCCGTCATCGCCGCTGTTGGCGATCGCCGCGCCGGCCGCCGCCGCCGTCGAGTCCGTGGCGGCGACCGCGACCTGGGCCACCAGAGGGCTGAAGGCCCCGCCCATCATGCCGCGCGCCAGGCCATAGCGGGCCGCGCCGGCCATGAGGCCGCCGGCCGCGCCGCCCATCACGCCTTTGCCGGCCTTCGCCTTCCTCGACTTCTTGGCCGCCTCCTGCTGTTCGGCCATGAGCTCGGCATTGAGCGTGTTGGCCTCGGACGCCAGTGACTCGCAGGACATCTGGCGGTCGCCCGTGCGCAGCACCTGGTAGATGGACGGGTCGATGGTCGCGGCCGGGGCGCTGACCGGCGCCGCGGGGGGCGTCTCCACGACAGCCGGGGCCGCCGGCTGGACGAGGCTGGCCGCGGCCGGCGGCGCGGTGTCCTCGGGCGGGGCTTCGCTCGACACAGGCTGGCGGGCGAGGGCCGGCGTGGCGATCATGGCCGCGGCGGCCATCAGGGCGGTAATGCGTTTCATGGTGATCTCCCTCCGTTCAACTACAGGCCGCGAGCCTTCTTGAGCTCGGCGACAATGGACATGTTCAGGCCCTGGAAGGCGGCGCGCGCCAGCGCGGCATAGCGTTCCGGCGAGACCTCCACCGCGTAGACCTGGCTCTGGCGGTAGAGCGAGCCGAGGCCGGCCGTGGCGAAGGCGTTGCTGAGCGCGACGCTGTCGGATCGGTCATCGACCTCGTACATGATGCCGAAGGGCTCGGTGGAGCCGTGGTTGCCTTCCATCAGGAAGCCGCCGTAAGGCCCCGAACCCAGGCCCTTGCGGGATCCGCCGACCAGGAAGTTCGCCCCTGAGCCGCTCAGGACGTCGAACCAGACCTTGGCCCCGACCTGGGCGGAGCCGACGTAGGTGCGCCGGCCGGTGGTTTCGAGCTGCTGATAGTCGAGCGCGATCTGCGGGGTGAGCACCAGCGCGTTGGTCTCGATGCTCATGTCGGTCAGGGCGATGGCCGCCTTCGAGCCGGACAACACGGCCGAGGTGTAGGGATGCCCGGTCCGCAGCGGCGCGCTGCGTGGACCGTAGACGCTCCACCCATTGACGCCCCGAGCGCGCGTGCCGACCAGCTCCAGCCGGCCGGCCTCGGGCGTCGCGGCGACCTCCTGCGGCGTGACGACGTCGAAGCCGGCCGCCCTCAGGCGCGTCAACAGGTCGTCGTAGGCTTCCTGCGCTAGCTGCTCGGCAAGCTCGTCCGAGACCCCGACCAGAGCCGTCGTAAGGCTCGTTCGCCGCGGGGCCATCTCCGATCCGGCGCCGCCGGCGAAGGCGCTGACCTTTCCGGTGCGCACAAGCGCTAGGGCGTAGGTCGGCACCAGGACGCGGGGGCGCTTGCTGCTGACCTTGGGGTTCCACGGCTTCAGCCGCAGCGCGATCGCCGGCACGACGCGCGGCAGCATTCCGATCTGGCTCAGGCTCGCGAAGCCGTCTTCCTGGGACCCGACGTAGCTGCGGCCGACGGCGCCGGTGACGCCGGTGACGCCCGTCCTGGACGAGGGCGCCGGCGCCGACCCGGGCGGGGGGGCGTACAGGGAGCCGAACGGGTCATTCTGGGCTCTGGCGGTGGTCGCCATCATGGCGATGACGACCACGAGGGTCGCCAGGGAGAACAGCAGATAGACGGCTTTTCGGACGATGCTCATCGGCTCCCCATCTTTCATGGACAGGGTGCCGGCGAGCGGCCGGTCGGGCATCCCCACTTAGGGGGGGGATGGCTTCAGGCGTCGGCGACGATGTCGGCGATCACCTGTGGATGGGAGAAGTAGACGAGCATGCCCGCGTCGGGGATCAGCTTGAATCGCACGTTGGGCAGTCCGCCCCAGGCCTTCTCCACGCCGCTCAGGGCAAGCGGCGCGCATTCGGCCAGGGTCCAGCGTTCGCCGCCGACGCCATCAGGAACCCGCCAGCCGTCGGTGAGGGCGCGGTGCTCGGCCGCGAACCCGGCGCTGGTGCGCGCGAACATGCCCTGCGCATCCCGGACCAGGGCGTCGAGGACTCCCGGCAATTCAAGTGTGGCGGCATCCATCGGCAGGGCGGCGAGCGACTGCCGCATGGTCGTCTCGAGCAGGTCAGTGCGCGTCTGGCGACGAAGCATCTCGGCCAGCAGGCCGACAAGCTGCGGGTTGGTCTTGAAGGATCTCGCCATGACCCCCATCATGCTCTGGGGCAGGCGGACTCGGTATTCGAGCGAGTCCGTGGGCCACTTCGGATTGACCGCGATGCCAGCCGAGATCCGGTCAGGATGCTCAACGGCGAATTTCAGCCCGGTCGGCGTGCTGGCGTCGCGGACCAGCACCTTGGTTCTGTCGATCTTCAACGCGTCCAGAACACGGGCCATGTCATCCGAGCCCTGGGCCAGAAAGTCGCCGCGCGCGACGTCGGTCAGGCCGAAGCCGGGCCGCTGCGGGACGATCGGGCGGTACCCGTGCTTCTGCAGGGCGCGGACGAGTTCAGGCGGAAGGCGACGCCCGGTAGCCGCGCCATGCATCACCACCACCGGCTTGCCGCTGCGCGGGCCATAGTCGGTCAGCGCGATCCGACGGTCGCCGGACGCGACCACGCGCAGGCGACCATGAGGGTCGGGCGGCTCGAGAACGGTTTCGGCCGTTCCGGTCAACGCCGCCAGCGTGCTGGTCTCCGCGGCGAGGCGGACAAGGTCCTTGGCCTTGTTGACGCCGGTCTTGGCGAAGACCGCCTTGAGCTGGCCGCGAACGGTGGCCTCCTTGACGCCAAGACCCTCGGCGACTTCCCGTGCGGTCAGTCCCTGGGCGAAGCGCGCGGCGGCCTTGGCCTCGGCTGCGGTGGCCCCGAAGTTGGAGGCCAGGACCTCCTCGATGTCCGGCGGCTCGGGGTGGTCGCCGCACATCAGGTCCATCAAGCGGCGGATGAGATCGGGAGACCGTCGTGCGCCGGCTTTCTTCATGGCCTTCTTCAGCGCCTCGCGCGCCGTCTCGCGACCGACCCCGATGCGCGCGGCGGCGGCTTCGAGGTTCGCGGCATCGAGAAGCGCCTCGGCCAGTCGCGCCTCCAGAGGCGTGAAGCCGAAAGCGGCCGTGGCCCGGGCAGACAGGTCGCCGGCCCGCGACGGAGCAAAGCAAAGCAGGATGATGCGGCGGCCGGGGCCATTGAGCGCGGCGCGACAGTCGGCCGGCATGGGCCAGCCCGCCGCGACCTCGCGCATCCCGGCGCAGGCGGCCACGGATGCGCCGTTGGCGCCGCCGATCAGCCCGGAAGCCTGGCCGTCCTTCTGGGCGAGTCTGACCAGCCGACGGATCATCAGCGTCTCGACACCGTCGCTGAACCAGTCCTGGAACGCGCGGTCGGCGTGAAGCAACGCGCCGTCGCCATCGAGAACCGCGAAGCCGAGCGCTGATCGTGGCGCCACCGTCGCCGACCCTTCGCTGGGCGCGAAGCGGGCCGATTCCTCGAGCGCCGCGCGCATGGCTTCAGGTTCGCGGAGAAGGGCGCGCTCCATCAGCGGCCAGGCGTCCAGGATCGCCTGCGCCGGACGGCCTTCGGCCAGTCGGTCCCGGAGGACCTCCGGAAAGGTAGCGGTCGCCGGTTTGAGCACGTCGTTCATCATTCCCGTCTGGGTCCCTCAACCCGGCCGCCAACTCTACTCCGCCATCCGCGGTCGCGAGAACCAGATTCACCGAACCGGGTAGTCTTTTGATCGCCTTGGAGAATTTCTGATGCGGGTCGCGGCCGAACAGTTGTTTAGATCGCCTCAGACCCCCCTTCGTTTTCCGGAGCCTCCGCCCGTGTCCCAGGACGCCCTGTTCTCCCCCTTGACGATCAAGTCGATGACGCTGCCCAACCGCATCGTCATGGCGCCAATGACGCGGTCCTTCTCGCCCGACGGCGTGCCGACAGAGGATGTCGCCGCCTACTACGAGCGTCGGGCCGCCAACGCCGTGGGCCTGATCGTTTCCGAGGGCACGGGCGTCGCCCGGCCGGCGTCGCTGAATGACAAGAATGTTCCCCGGTTCCACGGCGAGGCCGAGCTGGCCGCCTGGAAGACGGTGATCGACCGCGTTCACGCCGCCGGCGGCGTCATGGCGCCCCAGCTGTGGCACGTCGGGGCCGTCCGCACCCGCGATCCGGAGTGGAACCCGCCCGGCGCCTACGACAGCCCTTCGGGCCTCTCCAGTCCGGGCAAGACGTTCGGCGAACCGATGAGCGACGCCGACGTCCAGGACGCCATCGACGCCTTCGCCCGCGCGGCCGCGGACGCCAAGGCCCTGGGTTTCGACTCCGTCGAACTGCACGGCGCCCATGGCTATCTGATCGACCAGTTCTTCTGGGACGGCGTGAACCTGCGCACCGATCGCTGGGGCGGCGCCACGCTGCCCGAGCGTTCGCGCTTCGCGGCGGAGATCCTCAAGGCCGTGCGCAAGGCGGTCGGCGAGGACTATCCGGTCATCATCCGGCTCTCCCAGTGGAAGCAGCAGGACTTCACGGCCCGACTCGCCGCGACGCCCGCCGAGATGGAAGCCTGGCTGGAACCGCTGGCCGACGCCGGGGCCGACGTCTTCCACTGCTCCCAGCGCCGCTTTTGGGAGCCCGAGTTCGAGGGCAGCGACCTGAACTTCGCCGGCTGGGCCAAGAAGCTCACGGGCAAGCCGACCATCACCGTCGGCTCGGTGGGGCTCAGCGGCGAGTTCATCGCGGCCTACGGCGGCGAAGCGAGCCAGCCGGCGTCGCTGGACGGCCTGCTCGAGCGGCTGGATCGCGGCGAGTTCGACATGGTCGCGGTGGGCCGGGCCCTGCTGCAGGATCCCGAGTGGGCCGTGAAGGTCCGCGACGGCCGCAACGCCGAACTCAAGAGCTTCGAGCGTTCGGCGATGGGCGTTCTGTATTAGCCGGGCCTGGACGGCCGACCATGATCAGCGGGCCGCGCCCTGACGGGCGTGGTCTGCGAACAGGTCGGCCACCTCGACCGGATGAGAATGGTAGAAGAGCAGGCCGGCGTCGGCGAGGTCCGTGAACCGGACGTTCGGCAGCATGCCGAAGGCGGCCTCGACCCCGGGCAGGGTCAGCGGCCGGCACTCCATCACCAGCCAGGGCGCGGGTCCGTCGACCGTCGGCGGCTCCCAGCCTCGGGCGTACAGGCTCTGTTCGCGCGCGAAGCCTTCGCTGGTCCGGGCGGCCATGGCCTGGATATCGCGCACCATGCTGGACAGGACGCCGGGCCGGGCCAGCACCTCGCGGTCGGCGACAACGTGGTCGGCCGAGCGCCGGACCATGTCCCCGAGCAGGTCGGACCGGGTCTGACGCCGCAGCATCTCGGCGAACAGGCCGACGAACTCCGGGCGCACGAGGAACGCCTTGGTGATCGACCCCATCACGGTGTCGGGGCTGCGCACGCCGTGGCCGGGCCAGCGAGGATTGGCCAGCATGCCGGTCCGGACGCGCTCGGGGAAGGCGGCGGCGAAGGCCAGGGCCGCGCCGGCGCCGTCATCCCGCATCAGCAGATGGGCAGACTTGATGCGCAGGCCGTCGAGCAGGGCGGCCAGATCATGCGCGGCCGTTTCCAGATAGTCGCCCCGGGCCGGATCGGTCAGGCCGAAGCCTGGCCGCTGCGGCACGATCGGTCGAAAGCCGCGCTTGTGCAGCGCCGCCACGAAGGCCGGCGGCAGGGTCCGGCCGGTGATGGTGCCGTGGCCCACCAGAACCGGCGTGCCGCTCATCGGGCCATAGTCCCAGGCCGCCACGCGACGGCCGTCCGGACGCGCCGTGATCCGCAGGCGACCGGCGACGCCTTCCAGCTGGGCGGCGGTCTCGCCCACGCGGGTCATGGCGTCCAGCGTCGAGGCCTCGGCGGCCAGCCGCATCAGATCCCGCGCCTTGCCGACGCCTGACTTGGCGTACAGCGCCTTCAACTGGCCGCGGATGGTGTGCTCGGTCACGCCAAGCTGCGCGGCGACTTCGCGGGCGGTCAGGCCACGGGCCAGGGCCGCGCCGGTGCGGGCCTCGCCGGGCGTGGCCCCGAAGGCGTTGACGAACACGCCGGTCAGATCGGTGACCTCCGGCTGGTCGCCACACATCATGTCGAGCATCCGGCGGACGAGGTCGGAGGAACGCCGGACGCCGGCCTTGCGCTGGGCGGAGCGGATCGCGTCCCGCGCCGTCTCCCGACCCACGCCCGCGCGGTCCGCCGCCACCTCGATCGACGGGGCGTCCAGCAGCGCCTCGGCAAGGCGCGACTCCAGGGGCGTCAGGCCGAAGGCTTCCGTCGCCCGGGTGGCCAGGTCGCTGACCCGGGACGGCGCGAAGGCGATCAGCGCGAACCGGGCAGGGCCCGCGGCCAGAAGGGCAAGCGCCTCGGCCGGCAAGGGCCAGCGGCCCGCCGTGGCCGCGGAGCCGACGCAGGTCGCCAGCACCGCGCCGTCCAGCGCCTCCACCAGGCCCGACACCGGCTGGCCCCGGGTCGCCAGCTTGAGCAGCCGGCCAAAGGCCGGAGTGTCGCCATGCTCGCCGAACCAGGCCGTGAAGGCCGGGTTGCGCCAGTGCACCCGCCCATCGGCGCTGGCGACCGCCACGCCCAGGGCGCGGGCGGGGATCAGGGTCGACAGGGCCTGTGACAGGTCCAGCCGCGCCGCGTCCTCAAGCGCCGCGGCCAGCGCCTCCGGCTCGCGGATGGCGGATGCCTCGATGGCGTGGAAGCTGTCGAGCACGGCCTGCGAGGGACGCCCCTCGACCAGCCGCGCCCGAAGTTCGTCCGCGAGCGAAACCTCGACACGATCAAGCACGGCTGACCAGACGCCTCCAAGGCCGGCCAACTCGCCGGGTCGAAGGCAGCATAACCGCGATCGGTCAGGCGTTGTAGTTCAGCTTCAATCCCGGCCTCGGCCATTTGGCCTTGTAGAGCTTGCCGGTGCCGGAGGCGGTGACCCAGGCGGTGGTCATGTCCGGGCCGCCAAAGCAGATGTTGGTGACCAGAAGGTCCGGGAACGGATAATGCTCGGTCGTGCCGTCCGTATCGAAGGCGGTGATGCCGCCGTTGATGATCGTCGCCACGCAGACCTTGCCGCCGGCCTCCACCGCCAGGCTGTCGAGCAGCTGGTAGCCGGGCAGGTTGCAGACCACCCGGCCGGGCTGGAACGGCGGCCCTTCGGCCAGCACGCCCGGCTCGGCGACGTCGAACGCCCACAGGCGGCCCAGCTGGGTGTCGGCCATGTAGACCACCGTCTCGTCCGGCGAGAGTCCCACGCCGTTGGGCGAAATCATGTGTTCGCGGGCGCGGGTGACGAAGGAGCCGTCGGTCCGGGCATAGTGCAGGGCGCCGTGCTTGCGGCCGTCCGGCGTGCTGCAGCCGTGGTCGGTGAACCAGAAGCCGCCGGTCTTGTCGAAGACCAGGTCGTTGGGGCCGTTGAATGCCTTGCCGTCGCAGCGGTCGTAGACCGTCTCGACCTTTCGCGTGACCGGATCGACGCGCTGGATATAGCCGCCGGTGTGGCTGGGCGGCGTCGGTCCGGGGATCAGCAGGCCGCCCACGTCCTGGAAGTCGAAGCTGCCGCCGTTGTTGGTCACCCAGATGGCACCGTCCGGGCCGACCGCCGCGCCGTTCGGGCCGCCGCCGGTCTCGGCGTAGACCTCGGTCTTGCCGTCGGGCGTGACGCGGGTCAGGCGCTGGCCGGCGATCTCGGTGAGGATCACCGAGCCGTCGGCCATGGCGATGGGCCCCTCGGGGAACTTCAGTCCCTCGGCGACGAGTTCGATTTCCATGCGGCGCGCTCCCGTTTTCTGATTGGCTGGGAGTGAACCCAATGACGCCGGGTCAGCGCAAGCGATTCAGCGGCGTTCGAGGACCCGGAAGACGAAGGCGTGGTCGTCATCGGGACCGGCGGGGTGTTCCTCGCGGCTCACTTCCTTCCAGTCGGCCTCGTCGAAGGCCGGCAGGATCACGTCGCCCTCCGGCTCGGCGTCGACCTCGGTCAGGTAGATTCGCCGGGCCTTGGGCAGGGCCAGTTCGAACAGGGCCAGGCCGCCGATGACGCAGACCTCCTCGGCCCCGTCATCCTCGGCCTGTTCTCGGGCCAGTTCGACCGCCTCGTTGAACCGCTCGCAGACCACGGCCTTGTCAGGCTGGAACGAGCCGTCGCGGGACAGCACCACGTTCAGGCGGCCGGGCAGGGGCTTGATGGGCAGGCTGTCCCAGGTTTTGCGGCCCATGATGACCGGCTTGCCCAGGGTGACCCGCTTGAAGATCGCGAGGTCGGACTTCAGCCGCCAGGGCAGGTCGCCGTTACGACCGATGACGCCGTTGCGGGCGCGGGCGACAGGGCCGAGGGCGATGGGGAGCAGGGACATGCCGCCTGCATAGCGGGCGGCGGCGGGGTTGTCAGGCCAGCGCTTCTCTTACCCGGCGGAATGGAGTCTAGCTTTCGAGCGGGAGAGACAGACCATGACCGACACAGCCTTCGAGATGCACATGCCGCGCACCGGCAAGGCCGGGGTGCTCAAGGCCCGAGAGGTCAAGTTGCCGCCACCCGGCCCGGGCGAAGCGCGGGTTAGGATCGAGGCGACCGGCGTGGCCTATGCCGACATCGTCATGCGCCAGGGCCTGTACCCGGGGGTGAAGGCGCCGGTGACGCCGGGCTACGACCTGGTCGGACGGATCGAGGCGCTGGGCACGGGCGTCGAGGGCTTCTCGGTCGGCCAGCGGGTCGCGGCGCTCACCGTCACCGGGTCCTACGCCAGCCGCCGCAATGTCGAGGCCCGGTGGCTGGTTCCGGCGCCCGAGGGCGCGGACGCCCGCGCGCTGGTCGCGGCGGTGCTCAACGGCCTCACGGCCTGGCAGATGTTCCACCGCCTCGCCGTCGCCGGTCCGGGCGAATGGGTGCTGATCCACGGAGCCGCCGGCGGCGTCGGCAACCTGCTGCTGGAAATGGCGCGCAACGCAGGCGTCCGGACCATCGGCACGGCCTCGGCCGGAAAGAAGGCGGTGGTCGAGGCGCGCGGCGGGGTTCATCTGGACTACGCGGCCGGTGACGTCGCCGCGAAGGCCCGCGAGATATCGGGCGGCGGCGTGGTCGCGGCCTACGACCACATCGGCGGCAAGCACCTCAAGACGGTCTCGATCGCGGCCCTGCGCATGGGCGGCGCGGCGATCCTGTACGGCGGCTATGACGCGACGAAGGGCGGCAAGGTCAACCCCGGCGCGCTGGTGCAGATGGTGCTGAACAACAGCCTGTCGGCGATGGGCCTGTTCAGCCAGAGCCAGGGCGTGGTCGGCTACAACGTGTCCTACTGGCGCGACGCCCGGCCGGAGGTCTACCGCCAGGATCTGGCGGCCGTCCTGGGCGCGGTCGCGGACGGTTCGATCACGCCGCTGATTGGCGCGACCCTGCCGCTGTCGCAGGCGGCCGAGGCGCATGAGAAGCTCGAGCGGGCAGCGGTGGCGGGGAAGATCGTGCTCGTGCCCTGATCGGGCTCAGACCGCTATAGGCGCCTTGATGGCCGGGTGGGACATATAGTTCTCCAGCACGAAGTCCTCGTACTCGAACGCGAACAGATCCCGGCGCGGCGCGAGGGTCATGGTCGGGAAATCGAGCGGCTCGCGGCTCAGCTGCAGCCGAGCCTGGTCGAGGTGGTTCAGGTAGAGGTGGGCGTCGCCGAAGCTGTGCACGAACTCGCCGGGCTTCAGGCCGGTGACCTGGGCCATCATCAGGGTCAGCAGGGCGTAGCTGGCGATGTTGAACGGCACGCCCAGGAAGACGTCCGCGCTGCGCTGGTAGAGCTGGCAGCTCAGTTTGCCCTTGCCGCCCGCTTCAGTGGCGGGCGCGACGTAGAACTGGAAAAAGGCGTGGCAGGGCATCAGCGCCATCTTGGGCAGCTCGGCCACGTTCCAGGCGCTGACGATGATGCGGCGCGAATCGGGGTTGGTCTTCAGGGTTTTGATGACATCGGCGATCTGGTCGATGTGACCGCCTTCCGGCGTCGGCCAGCTGCGCCACTGTACGCCGTAGACCGGGCCGAGGTCACCGTCCTCGCGCGCCCATTCGTCCCAGATCGTGACGCCGCGTTCCTTCAGCCAGTTGTTGTCGCTCGAGCCCTGCAGAAACCACAGCAGTTCATGGACGATGGACTTGAGGTGAACCTTTTTGGTGGTCACCAGCGGAAAGCCCTCGTTGAGGTCAAAACGCATCTGGTAACCGAACACGCTTTTGGTGCCGGTGCCGGTGCGGTCGGCCTTGAACACGCCGTGGGTGTCCACATGGCGCATGAACTCTTCGTACTGGAAGCGGATGGGGCGGGTCATAAAAAACCAGTTGGTGGGTGCCGGAAAAGGTGGGGCGGCACGGGGACGCCACACGAATAATTATGCCTTCAGCACCCGCCCCGGGTTCATCAGGTTGTGCGGGTCCAGGCCCTGCTTGATGGCGCGCATCATGCCCAGTGCCACCGGCGATTTGTGTTTGGGCAGGGAGTTGACCTTGAGGCTGCCGACGCCGTGTTCCGCCGAGATCGAGCCGCGGTAGCGGTCCACCACTTCATAGACCAGCGCATTCATGGGTGCTTCCTGCTCGTTGAGGAAAAGCGCCTGGTCCTCATTCTCCGGCGCCTGCACGTTGTAGTGCAGGTTGCC
>JAUSPV010000123.1 GCA_030652755.1 Caulobacter sp.
CTGGCCATCAGACCGCTCAACACCGACGGCCTCTACGGCGTCTACTTCGCCAGCCACCAGATCGGGACCATCGACTTGACCCATCCCAAACCTGTCAGTCATGTCCCCGAACAGGCGTCAGCTATGTCCCCGGTCTGAACAACAAGGCCCAGGATGACGACCCTCTTTCAGGCGGGCGCGACCTCAGCCCGCCTCCCGCATCCCCTCGCGGCCGTGCTTCAGCCGTTCGGCGACCAGGAAGGCCAGTTCCAGCGCCTGTTCGCCGTTGAGGCGCGGGTCGCAGTGGGTGTGGTAGCGGTCGCCCAGTTCGCCCTCGGTCAGGGCGCGGGCCCCGCCGGTGCATTCGGTGACGTTCTGGCCGGTCATCTCCAGGTGCACGCCGCCGGGGTGGACGCCCTCGGCCTCGGCCACGTCGACGAAGCCCTTCACCTCCTGCAGGATCCGGTCGAAAGGCCGGGTCTTGTAGCCGGTGTTGGCCTTCAGCGTGTTGCCGTGCATCGGGTCGGTCGACCAGATCACGCTGCGGCCGGCCCGCTTGGTCGCCTGCATCAGGCGCGGCAGGCGCTCGTGCACCTTGTCGGCGCCGAAGCGGCCGATCAGGGTCAGGCGGCCCGGCTCGTTGGCGGGGTTGAGCACATCGACCAGCCGCAGCAGGTCGTCCGGCTCCAGCGTCGGGCCGACCTTGACGCCGATGGGGTTCTTGACCCCCTTCATGAACTCGACATGGGCGCCGTCCAGCTGGCGGGTGCGCTCGCCGATCCACAGCATGTGGGCGCTGGTGTCGTACCAGTCGCCGCTGGTGCTATCGATCCGGGTCATCGCCTCCTCGAAGCCCAGCAGCAGGGCCTCGTGGCTGGTGAAGAACTCCACCTGCTTCATGCCCGGATGGCTCTCGGGCGTGACGCCGATGGCGGCCATGAAGGCCAGGCTCTCGCTGATCTTGTCGCTCAGTTCGCGGTAGCGCGCGCCCTGGGGGCTGTCGGCGACGAAGCCCAGCGTCCAGCGGTGGATGTTGTGCAGGTCGGCATAGCCGCCGGTGGCGAAGGCGCGCAGCAGGTTCAGCGTCGCCGCCGACTGGCCGTAGGCCTTCAGCAGGCGCTCGGGATCGGGGGCCCGCTCGGCCGGGTCGAAGGCCATGCCGTTGATGTTGTCGCCGCGGTAGGACGGCAGCGTCACCCCGTCGATGGTCTCGATCGGCTCCGAACGCGGCTTGGCGAACTGGCCGGCGATGCGGCCGACCTTCACCACCGGCTTGCCGCCGGAGAAGGTCAGCACCACCGCCATCTGCAGGATCAGGCGGAAGGTGTCGCGGATATTGTCCGCGTGGAATTCCTTGAAGCTCTCGGCGCAGTCGCCGCCCTGCAGCAGGAAGGCGTCGCCGCGCGCCACGTCGCCCAGCAGGCTCTTCAGCCGCCGCGCCTCGCCGGCGAACACCAGCGGGGGCATCTTGCGAAGATCGCCTTCGACGCGCTCGACCACGGCCTGATCCGGATAGTCGGTCGGCACGTGCTTGGCGGGCTTTGCTCTCCAGGACGACGGGGTCCAGCGCTCGGTCATGGTCTCAAACTCTAAAATGGGACGCGGGTCTTACCCTAGAGCCGCTCCGAAGGCAAAATTATGCGCCCGCGAGGCGTGAATGTCGCATGAAAGGGTATGGTCGTGCGCGAAGGTTGCGGGTGAAACGATTTTCTCATTGACCTTGAGGAAATGGCGCGTCGCGGGCGTTAGGGGAAGACCCGTTGGTGGTTATCGCACCTTCCCCCGCGTGATAAACCGCCGCTCCCAAGCGCGCCGTCAGGCGCGCCGGAACGGCTTGCGTGAGGAAGAGCATAGATGAGCAAGGTGCTTGTTATCGGCGCCGGCGGCGTGGGTTCGGTCGCCGTCCACAAGATGGCCATGAACGCGGACATCTTCTCGCACATCACGCTGGCGAGCCGCACGAAGTCGAAGTGCGACGCCATCGCCGCCTCGGTCAGGCAGCGGACCGGCGTCAGCATAGACACCGCGCAGCTCGACGCCGACGATGTCCAGGCGACGGTGGCGCTGCTCAGGGCGGTGAAGCCCGCGCTCGTGGTCAACCTCGCCCTGCCCTATCAGGACCTGAACATCATGGACGCCTGCCTGGAGGCGGGCGTGAACTACCTCGACACGGCCAACTACGAGCCGCGCGACGAGGCCAAGTTCGAGTACAGCTGGCAGTGGGCCTATCAGGACCGCTTCCGCGAGGCCGGGCTGATGGCCCTGCTCGGCAGCGGCTTCGACCCCGGCGTCACCTCGGTGTTCACGACCTACACCAGAAAGCACCTGCTCGATCGCATCGACACGCTCGATATCCTCGACTGCAACGGCGGCGAGACCGGCCTGCCGTTCGCCACCAACTTCAATCCCGAGATCAATCTGCGCGAAGTGACCGCGCCGTCGCGGCACTGGGAGAACGGCCAGTGGATCGAAGGCCCGGCGCTGAGCCACAAGCAGGTCTTCGACTTCGATCAGGTCGGACCGAAAAACATGTACCTCATGTACCATGAGGAGCTGGAATCGCTGGCGAAATTCTACCCGGAGATCAGGCGCATCCGCTTCTGGATGACCTTCGGCGACTCTTACCTCAAGCACCTGGAAGTGCTGGAGAACATCGGCATGACCCGCATCGAGCCGATGATGTTCCAGGGCCGGGAGATCATCCCGATCGAGTTCCTCAAGGCGCTGCTGCCCGAGCCGGCGTCGCTGGGCCCGATCACCCGGGGCAAGACCAACATCGGCACGATCGCCACCGGCGAGAAGGACGGCAAGGCCAGGACCGTCTACGTCAACAACGTCTGCGATCACGAGGAGGCCTACGCCGAGACCGGCAACCAGGCGGTCAGCTACACCACCGGCGTTCCGGCCATGATCGGGGCGGCCCTGATGCTGACCGGCCAGTGGACCGGCGCCGGCGTCTTCAACATGGAACAGCTCGATCCCGACCCGTTCATGGACATGCTGAACCAGCACGGCCTGCCGTGGAAGGTTCGCGAACTGGACGCCCCGCTGGCCTTCTGATGGAAACCCAGGCGGGCGATCCCGGCGCCTTCGCGCGCTTCGACCTCGGCCGCGTGCCCTCGCCCTGCTTCGTCGTCGACGAGCAGGCGGTGCGGCGCAATCTGGCCATCTTGAAGGACGTCGGCGAGCGAGGCGGCGCGAAGGTGCTGCTGGCGCTGAAGGCGTTCTCGATGTGGTCGCTGGCCGATGTCGTCGGCGAATACCTCGACGGGACCTGCGCCTCCGGCCTGTGGGAGGCGCGGCTGGCCCGCGAGCACTATCACGGCCACCTGACCACCTATTCGCCCGCCTACAAGAGCGACGACCTGCCCGAGATCCTGCGGCTGTCGGACTCGGTGATCTTCAACACGCCCGACCAGATCGCGCGCTTCGCGGGCGTGATCGCGCAGGCGCGGGCGGCGGGCGAGGTCTTCGACATCGGCCTGCGCCTCAATCCCGAGCACAGCGTCGGCGAGGTCGCCCGGTACGACCCGTGCCAGGCCGGCTCGCGGCTGGGCTATCCGGTCAGCCAGCTGCGGCCGGAACACCTCGACGGCGTCGATGGCCTGCACCTCCACGCCCTGTGCGAGCAGGACTTCGAGCCCCTGCGCCGCATCTGGGAGTCGCTGGAGCCGAGGCTGGAGGCCGTCCTGCCGCGGCTGAAGTGGCTGAACCTCGGCGGCGGCCACCACATCACCCGCGCCGACTATCAGCGCGACGACCTGGTCGCCCTGCTGCGCCACATCACCGAGCGGCACGGGGTCGAGGTCTGGCTGGAGCCCGGCGAGGCGGTCGCCCTCGACGCCGGGATCCTGGTCGGCGAGGTGCTCGACACCTTCGACAACGGCGTCCCCGTCGCCATCACCGACATCTCGGCCACCTGCCACATGCCCGACGTCATCGAGGCGCCCTACCGCCCGGCGATGCTGAACGAGCGTGACACCGGCGTCGCGGTGCGCCTGGGCGGCCCCTCCTGCCTGGCCGGCGACATCATCGGCGACTACCGCTTCGATGCGCCGCCGGCCCCGGGCCAGCGCATCGCCTTCCTCGACCAGGCCCACTATTCGATGGTCAAGACCAACACCTTCAACGGCGTTCCCCTGCCCGCCATCGCGCTGTGGGACAGCGCATCGGACGCGCTGAGACTGGTGCGGACGTTCGGGTACGAGACCTTCCGGGATCGGCTGTCATAGGGTGAGAGCTCCCTGAGCAGCGTGTCCGCCCCGCCGCTCCCCACAGAGGCCCAGGAACCTTCGCCCTGGCCATCCGCTGATCACGGATGGGGCCAAGGCCGTGATTTCCGATCTCGACCAGTTGAACGACGCGACGGTCATCAATGTCGGCGGAAGCGTCCTGACCGTCGGCGGCCTGGCGGCCGGCGGCGTGATCCTGCTGGTCGCCATCCTGGTGTCGTGGCTGGTGACCCGCGGCGTCCGGCGGCTCCGCCAGAAGGCCCAGCGCACGGCCCAGGCGCTCTACCTGCTGGAAAAGCTGGCCGGTTACGCCATCCTGGTCATCGGCGTGGTGGCCGGACTGTCGGCGGCGGGGGTGAACCTCTCCTCCCTGGCGGTGTTCGCCGGCGCCCTCGGCATTGGCGTGGGCCTGGGGCTGCAGGGCGTGGTCAAGGAGTTCGTCTCCGGCATCTTCCTGATCTTCGACCGCATGCTGTCGGTCGGAGACTATGTCGAACTGGAGAGCGGCACCCGGGGCGCGATCGCCGAGATCGGGCCCCGCGCCACGCGGATCCAGACCAATGACAACGTCAACGTCATCATTCCTAACTCCCACCTGATCGAGGGCCCGGTCACCAACTGGACGCTGAAGGGCGACACACGGCGCATCCACATCCCCTTCTCGGTCGCCTATGGCGCGGCGCGCGGCGAGGTGCGCGAGGCGGTGCTGGAGGCGGCCCGGATCTCCCCCTTCACCCTGCCCGAAACCGAGCAGCGCAAGAGCCAGGTCTGGCTGGTGGGCTTCGGCGACAGCAGCCTGAACTTCGAACTGCTGGTCTGGCCGACGCCCGAGGCCGTCAAACGGCCCGCCGCCATGCACGCCGCCTACACCTGGGCCATCGCCGACGCGCTCGACGCCGCCGGCATCGAGATCCCCTTCCCGCAGACCGACCTGCGCATCCGCAGCATCCTGGGGCATGAGGGCGATGACGGCCTCGCGGCGCTCGGCCTTGGCGACAAGGGCGCCCGCGTCGCACCGCGACAACGCGAAGACCCCGCCCTCCCCGCACCGACGGTCAACGACGCGGCGGACGATCTGCTGACCCCCGCGACAGATCCCATGGAAGCGCCCGAGCGGTAGACGGCGCGCTGCGAAGCGGGAGTCGATTGTTCCGCAATGTCTCGCTTTGTCTCGGGATTATAGGTCTCGGGAATCTCGCATGCACGGTAGCTGCCGCCCGGCCAGGCCGATGTCCGCTCTGCCGCCCCAATGACCTTGAGGGGTTCGACCCGGGCTTCCAGGGACGATGGCCCAGAGTCATATTCCACCCCTGCAACTGCTACTGACTTGCATTAGCGTTGACCTGTGGCGTATGAGACGCCCCAGATCTTGGGGGTTCCATGAAGACCGCGTTCCACGTTTCACTGTTCGCCAGCGTCACCGTCCTGGCCGCCACGCCAGCCCTGGCCCAACCCGAAGGGCAGACTGACCAGACCGAAGTCGATGCGGTCGTCATCACGGCCGCCAGGACCATTCTTCCAGCAAACGCCCTGCCGCTGACCGTCGATGTCATCAACAAGAGAACCCTCGACGAGCAGGTGTCGATCTCAGGCTCGGTGGTCGACGCTGTCGCGGCCCTGACCCCGTCCTTTTCGCCCACCCGCCAGAAGCTGTCCGGCGCCGGCGAGACGCTACGCGGCCGCTCGCCGCTTTACGCCATCAACGGAATCCCTCAGTCGACGCCCCTGCGTGACGGCTCGCGCGACGGTTTCACCATCGATCCGTTCTTCGTCGATCGGGTCGAGGTCATCTTCGGCTCCAATGCCCTGCAGGGCATCGGCGGCACCGGCGGTATCGTCAACCAGGTGACGGTGGGAGCCCCCACGGCGGAGGGCTTCAGCGGCAGGGCGCTGCTGCAGACGGTGGCCGACACCGGCCTCCACGGCGACGGCTTCGGCTACAAGGGCGCGGGCCTCGCCAGTTGGCGGGGCGGAGCCTTCGACGCCACCCTCGGCTCGGCCTACGAAACCCGCGGCGCCATGTACGACGGCCACGGCCGCCGGGTCGGCTTCGACGTGGCCCAGGGCGAAACCCAGGATTCCCGCAGCTGGTCGCTGTTCGGCCGCTTCGGCTATGCGGTAAGCGACTCCGCCCGCCTGGATCTGATCGCCAGCCGCTTTGAACTGGCCGGTGACGGAGACTACGTGCCCTTGATCGGTGACCGCGGGCAGAACCGCCCGACCACCGCGATCCGGGGCCAGCCGCTCGGCGAAGCGGCGAAGAGTACGACCGAAAGCGTCGCCCTGTCCTACACGGACAGCGATCTGTGGGGCGGGAACCTGACCACCCAGGTGTTCTACAATCGCACCCAGGACCTGTTTGGCGGCGACCTGGGCGCCACCTTCCAGGATGTCAGCATCGCGCCGATCGGCACACTGCTCGACCAGTCGGAAAACCGCTCGAAGAAGAGAGGCGCCAAGTTCAGCTACGAGCGCGCCGTGCCGGGCTTCGAAAACCTCACCGCCACCGTCGGCCTCGACCTGCTCAACGACGAAACCGAACAGGCTCTGGTGCGCACCAACCGCGTATGGGTGCCGCCTACGGAGTACACCAGCGTCGCCCCCTTTGTTCAGGCCAACCTGGCCCTGTTCGACGAGACGCTGCGCTTGGCGGGCGGTCTGCGCCGCGAGAATGTGGCGATCAAGATCGACGACTTCGTCACCCTGGCCTCCTACGGCTCGCGCAGCGTCTCGGGCGGCGAGCCTACCTTCGAAGACACCCTCTACAATGCGGGCATCATATTCGAGCCGATCGACGGCCTGCGCGCCTACGCCAGCTACGCCGAGGGCTACACGGTGCCCGACGTCGGCCGGATCACCCGCGCCATCAACGTCGATAACATCGACATCGATACCTACCTCGACATCAGCCCGATCGTGTCGAACAACCGCGAGGTCGGCGTCGAGGTGAAGCGCGGCCCGTTCGACGCCTCCGCCAGCTACTTCTGGTCCACCTCGACGAAAGGTTCGCTGCTGGTGCTTGTGAACGGCATCTTCGAGGTGCAGCGCCGGCGGGTCGAGATCGAGGGCCTGGAACTGAACCTGACCTATCGGACCCCGGTCCCGGGCCTCACTCTACAGGCCGGCTACGCGCGGCTGTTGGGCAAGACCGACTCGGACGGCGACGGCAAGGTCGACATCGACCTCGACGGCGCCAACATCTCGCCGGACCGGATCAATGTGGCCCTGAGCTACAGGGACGGGCCGCTCAGCGCCCGTCTGCAGGTCCAGGACTATATGGGTCGCGATTTCGCCGGCAATGACCCGCGCAACGACTTCAAGGGCTACACCCTGGTGGACAGTTCGGTCCGCTACCAGACCAGCCTCGGCGGGATCAGCCTGTCAGTGCAGAACCTGTTTGATGAGTTCTACATCGACTACAACACCGATACACAGCAGCCGACCAACAACCTTCGCTTCTTCTCCGGTCGCGGCCGGGCCATTACGCTGGGCTGGGACTACAGCTTTTGATCGACGCGCCGTCCAGGACGATCCGCTGGATCGATCTCGCCCATCGCTGGGTTGGTGGTTTCATCGGGCTGGTCCTGGTGGTGCTGGGGGGCTCGGGAGCGCTGCTGGCGCAAAAGCACCTGTGGGTGATGCTGCCGCAGGTCCATGATGCGCAGGTGCAGGAGACCGGGGCCCTCATCGCCGCAACCGAGCGGATGATGGCCATCCCCGGCGCGCGCGGCGTAGTGTTCGCCGGCCCTGATTTCGGCCTCAACCAGATCGGCATGAAGGGCGACGTGACCGCCTATGCAAGCCAGGCCGGGGTCGAGGTGACCCGCTGGTCCAGCAAGTGGGAGCGGCCTGAAGTCTGGCTGTTCGACCTTCACCACTACCTGTTCAGCGGCGACGTCGGGAAGACCATCGCCGGGCTCGCCGGTATCGCCGGGCTGCTGTTCGTGATCACCGGCGCCATCCTCTGGTGGCGGCTGCGCAGCGCCTTCGAGCTGAGACTGTGGCCCAGACGGATGACCCGTCCCGCGATCCTGCGTCACCACCGGGACCTGGGCATCGTACTCGCCCCGCTTCTGGCGGTGACCCTCTTCACGGGAACCACCATGGTGTTCCGGCCCGTGGCCTCGCTCCTGACCGGACCCGGCACCGAGGCGGCGCTCGAGGCGGCGTTCGAGCCGCCGCCGCCCAGTGAAGCGAAGCTGGCGGCCAAGCCTGACTACCGCGGAATCATCGAGACGGCCCGGGCCCGGTACCCCGACGCGGAGATCCGCATCCTGTCTCTGCCGCGCGGCGACACGGGCTATATCAGCCTGAGGGTTCGCCAGCCGCAGGAGTGGCTACCCAACGGGCGCACGACGCTATGGTTCGATGCATCTACAAGCGAGCTCGCCCACGTCCGTGACGCTCTGAAGTTGTCCAGGGCCGCGCAGGTCTACAACGCACACTACCCGGTACACTCCGGCAAGGTTGGCGGCTGGGCGTACAGGTTGGTGGTCACGGTCGCGGGGGTCGGCCTGACGATGATGGGGGGCCTTACCGTCTGGACCTTCTGGTTCCGCCGCAAGACGATGAAGCCCAAACGCGCGCGATCGGCAGCCTGACTTAATCGCGCCCCGCGGGGTCGTCTCAGGACTCTAAAGACGCCGGCCAGCGGCCACTCGTGAGCGCACCGTCAGGGTCCGCTTCCGGCCCTCGACTGACATCGCCGATCTGCCCTTGTCTGCCCCACCGGAACCCGTCGTTAGCTCACCTTAGAACACGTTATAAAAATACAGGGAGCAGACGATGGCCGGCGACACCTCAACGACCGATCCGGCCCTCGGCTTCGATCCCGAGGCGCTGCGGGCGCGGTATCGGGCCGAGCGGGACAAGCGGCTGCGGGCCGATGGCGAGGCGCAGTACCGGGAGCTGGCCGGCGATCTGGCGCGCTACGCCGAGGACGATCCCTACGCCGACCCGACCTTCGACCGGGCGGCGCTGGACGACGAGATCGAGGTGGCGATCATCGGCGGCGGGTTCTCGGGCATGCTGGCGGCGGCGCGGCTGCGCGAGGCGGGGGTCGACGGCTTCCGCATCATCGAGGCCGGCGGCGACTTCGGCGGCACCTGGTACTGGAACCGCTATCCCGGCGCG
>JAUSPV010000130.1 GCA_030652755.1 Caulobacter sp.
GCGGGCCGGGGCGCCGGCGGCGGGGCGGCGATCACCGGCGGCGGGATCTCCAGCGGCGCCGGCGCGACCACGATCGGCGGCGGCGGTGTCGCGACGGGCGGCGTCGGCGTCGCCGAAGCCGCGCGCGGTGGGGCGGGGGCCGGGGCGACCACGGCCGGCGGTGTGGCCGCCAGCGGATCGGTGAGGGCCGGCGCGACCGGCTCGACAGGCAATGGCGGCGGCGCGTCAGCGGTCTGGGGAGCCGGCGCGGGCGCCGTATCCACCACGGCCGGGGGAGCCTCCACGTCCGCGGACGGCCGCAGCAGCAGCCAGGCCGCGCCGGCGGCGAGGGCCACGGCCAGCGCTGCGGCGCCGGCCAGCAGCGGCAGGCGGCCTGGGCCACGCTCCGCCTTCGCGGCCGGAGACCGTCCCTCGACCGGCGCGCCCAGCGCGGCCAGCTGCTCGGGCGTCAGCATGGGCCGGGCGCCGGTGGGCGGGGCCAGAACGGGCGCTTCGGCGCGCGGTTCGGTGGCAGGCTCAGGCGCCGGAGGCCGGCGTGAAGGCGCGGGCCGGGGCTGTGGCGCGGCGGCGCCCAGCGGCATCGACTCGGGCCGGATGGTCGGGCCGGTCGGACGGGGCGGCGGCGGGCGCAGGGGCCGGACCGGCGCGGCGAAGGGGGTCTGGGGCGTCGGCGCGGCGGCCGAGCCGGTCAGGATGCTGGAGGGGCGCTGCGGCGTCGGCTCGGGAATGGGCCGGGGCTTTGGCCGGGGCTCGGGCGGCGGCGCGGGCGTGCGGACCGGCTCGGCGCCCGCCTTCGGCAGCGGCCCGATCCGGAAGGCGCCCTGCGGCTGCTTCCCCCAGGCCTTCTTGAAGCCGTACGGGTTGGCCGGATCGTCCTTGGAAGGCGGCTCCATGTCTTGATCGTCTCCACGCCCGGGCCGCGACCCTCGCCGCCGATCTGGACGCTTGTATGACGTTCAGACCCGGCGTCCACAGATTCGCCAAGTCGCCGCGCGGGTCAAGCGCCCGGGCGCGTCAGGCGGTCAGCGCCTCCTCGATGAAGTCCAGCCGGTCCTGGCCGAAGAACATCTCGTCATCGACAAAGAAGGTCGGGGCGCCGAAGGCCCCGCGGGCGACGGCGCTCTCGGTGTTGGCTTTCAGCCGATCCTTGGCCTCCGGGCTCTCGGCGAGCGCCAGCAGCGCGGCCGGATCAAGGCCCGCGCCGGCCAGCACCGAGGCCAGAACCTCCGGGTCGCCGAGGTCCTTGCGGCCCTTCCACATGGCGTCGAACAGGGCGTCGACGAGCCGGGGGAAGGCCTCCTCCCCCACCATCCCGGCGGCCATCCGCATCAGGGTGATGGTGTTGATCGGGAAGTAGGGGTTCATGTTGAGCGGCACGCCGAACTTCCGGGCGAACCGCGCCATGTCCGCGCCCATGTACACGCCCTTGGCCGGCACCATGACCGGCGAGGCGTTGCCCGTGGCCTTGAAGATGCCGCCCAGCAGGACGGGAACATAGATGACCTCCGCCCCGGTGCGCTCGATCAGGCCGGGCAGGCGCTTGTGGGCCAGGTAGGTCGTCGGGCTGCCGACATCGAACAGGAATTCCAGCGTCTTCTTCGGTTGGGCTTGGGTCATCAGAAGGTCTCCATCCAGGGGCGCAGGTCCAGTTCGTGGGTCCAGGCGTCGCGGGGCTGGCTGTGCAGCATCCAGTAGGCGTCGGCGATGTGGTCGGGGTCGAGGATGCCGTCCTGGTCCTTCAGCGCATGGCGCTGCGGGAAGTTCTCGGCGATCCAGGCGGTGTCGATGGCCCCGTCGATGATGGTGTGGGCGACGTGGACGCCTTGCGGCCCCAGCTCCCGCGCCATGCTCTGCGCCAGGCCCCGCAGCGCGAACTTGGCGCTGGCGAAGGCGGCAAAGCCCGTGCCGCCGCGCAGGGAGGCGGTGGCGCCGGTGAAGAGGATCGTGCCCCGGCCGCGCGGGACCATGTGTCTGGCCGCCTCCCGCCCGGTCAGGAAGCCGGCGAAGGCGGCCATCTCCCAGACCTTGCGATAGACGCGGGCGGTGGTGTCGCGGATGCCGAAATTGACGTTCGCGCCGATGTTGAAGACCACGGCCTCCAGCGGCGCGATGTCGGTCTCGATGCGCTGGAACAGTTCGACCATCGGCTCTTCCAGCCGGGCGTCGACGCCGAACGGATGGGCCTCGCCGCCCTCGGCGCGGATCTGGTCGGCGAGAGCGATCAGGTTGTCGGCGTCGCGGCGCACGATGACGGCGGCCAGGCCCTCGCGGGCGAAGCGCCGGGCGATGGCCCCGCCGGTGGCGTCTCCCGCGCCGATGACGAGTACGGCCTTCTTCGACATGCGCGGCGTCTCCGTAGCGGGTTGCGAATAGAAACTGACGGGCGCGCGTTGTAAAGGAAACTTTCGCCCCCCCCCCCTCGTCATGGCCCGACCCGTTCGGGCCATCCATGCGTGGTGGGTCCGCCGGTTCACTGCGTGCTTCGACACGCGCCTGCGGCGCTGCTCAGCATGACGTGGTCGGGTAGCTGTCTGCCTACGTCATCCTGAGCAGCCGCGCAGCGGCAGATATGGATAGGTGGCGGTATCGGCATTACGCCATTTATTGCGCGCATGCAGGCCTTAGCACT
>JAUSPV010000131.1 GCA_030652755.1 Caulobacter sp.
CATGAACACGAACAGACAGGATGAGGCGCGGTGTTTCAGCCGCGCTCCATTCGGCTCGCGCATCACGCATGGGTCGTCGGAACAAGTCCGACGATGACGGTGGGAGGAGGCGCTTGACACCCCCTACAATTTACGTCGTAAATATACACCGTTCAGATGAGCCCGCAGAGGCTCGCGAGGAGGAACGGCCATGGACGTTGAAGCGCGCATCAACCCCTACCTGTCGGGCAACTTCGCCCCGATCCGGAGCGAGGATGACTTCGACCTGGAGGTGAAGGGTCAGATCCCGCGCGAGCTGCGCGGCGCCCTGTTCCGCAACGGGCCCAACCCGCAGTTCGAGCCGCGCGATCCGAACTACCACTGGTTCAACGGCGACGGCATGTTCCACGGCTTCTACGTCGAGGACGGCAAGGTCCGGTACCGCAACCGCTATGTCCGCACCCACAAGTGGCGGATCGAGAACGCCGCCGGCCGCTCGCTGTTCGGCACCTTCGGCAATCCGATGACCACCGACCCGGAGTACTTCGGCCAGGACAGCGGCGTGGCCAACACCGCCATCATCTGGCACGCCGGCAAGCTGCTGGCGCTTGAGGAGGCCCATCCGCCCACGGCGATGGACCCGCGCACGCTGGAGACGCTCGGCTACCAGGACTTCGGCGGCAAGGTTACCGCCCACCCCAAGATCGACCCGGTCAGCGGCGAGATGATCTTCTTCGGCTACAACGACGCGCCGATGCCGTTCACGACCAAGGTCAGCTACGGCGTCGCCAACCGTGACGGGTCGTTGCAGCGACGCGAGACGTTCGATGCGCCCTACAGCTCGATGATCCACGACTTCATGGTGACGGAGAACCATGTGCTGTTCCCGGTCCTGCCGCTGAGCGGCAGCCTGGAGCGGGCGATGTCGGGCAAGCCGCCATTCGCATGGGAGCCGGAAAAGCCCGCCCTGGTCGGGGTCATGCGGCGCGACGAGGACACCTCGAAGATCCGCTGGTTCTCGACCGACGCCTGCTACGTCTTCCACGTCATGAACAGCTGGGACGAGGACGGAAAGGTCGTCGCCGACGTGATGAAGTACCGCGTCGCGCCACTGTTCCCGAACGCCGACGGCAGCCGCGGCGAGCAGTGCGGCGCCTATCTGGTGCGCTGGACCTTCGACCTGAACGACGCCAGCGACACCATCCGCGAGGAGCAGATCGACGACATGCCGGGCGAGTTCCCGCGCTACGACGAGCGGTTCAGCTTCCAGAAGAACCGCCACGGCTGGTTCGCCGGCCAGACCAGCAAGCCGGGCGATGTCCGCACCAACACGCTCGCCCACATCGACCTGCAGACCGGCCGGCGCGGCGACTGGTTCGCCCCGGAGGGCGACGCCCTGTCCGAGCCCGTCTTCGTCCACCGCGCCGATGACGCCCCCGAGGGCGACGGCTGGATCGTCGCGGTCGCCTACCGCGCCGCGGAGGATGTCAGCGAGTTCCTGGTCTTCGACGCCCAGGATGTCCCCGCCGGCCCCATCGCCTCGGCGAAGATGCCAAGGCGGGTGCCGTTCGGCTTCCACGGGACCTGGGTGAACGGAGTCTAGCCAGCGCTGTGCGTCCTTCGACACGCCTGCTTCGCAGGCTGCTCAGGATGACGTGGTCAGAAGGCTATCCATCCACGTCATGCTGAGCAGCGCCCCCCGGGTCCGCCGAACGGCGGCCCGAGGGTGTCGAAGCACGCAACGCGACAGCCGCGCCCTAGATCAGCGCGCCGTGGCAGTGCTTGAACTTGCGGCCCGAGTTGCAGGGGCAGGCGGCGTTGCGGCTGGTGCGTTCCCAGCCGGCCGGCAGGGCGCTGATCGGCAGGGCCGCGCGCTGTTCGCCGGTGAGGTCCTCGCCCGCGACCGCGAAGGCCAGGGCCCGCTCGTTCTCGCCGGTCATCGGGTCCATGTGGACCTCGGTGAACTGCAGCGGATTGGGCGCCGGCTCGGGATCCAGGAACTGGAACTCGATGGTCATCAGATACTTGGTGACGTTGCTGCGCAGGTCGGTGAGCAGCTTCTCGAACAGGCTGAAAGCCTCGGTCTTGTACTCGTTCAGCGGGTCGCGCTGGCCGTAGCCGCGCAGGCCGATGACGTTGCGCAGGTGGTCCAGGTGGACCAGGTGCTCGCGCCACTGCATGTCGATGGTCTGCAGCAGGATGTTCTTCTCGAAGGAGCGCATCTGCTCGGCGCCGAGCAGGGTCTCGCGCTCGGCCGCCCGGGCGTTGGCCGCCTGGGTCAGGCGGTCGCGGATTTCCTCGTCGGCGATGCCTTCCTCGGCCGCCCACTCCTTGAGCGGCAGCTCCAGGCCCAGCACCGAGCGGACGCGCTCGTCGAGGCCCTCGATGTCCCACTGCTCGGCATAGGCCTTGGGCGGCAGGTGGCGGGTGATCAGGTCGTCGATCAGGTCCTCGCGCATGTCCGCGGCGAACTGCGAAAGGTCGCTGGACTCGAGGAACTCCTGCCGCTGCTCGAACACCGCCTTGCGCTGGTCGTTCACGACGTCGTCGTACTTGAGCAGGTTCTTGCGCATCTCGTAGTTGCGCTGCTCGACCCGCTTCTGGGCGGTGGCGATGGCCTTGTTCAGCCATTTGTGGGTGATGGCCTCGTCCTGCTGGACGCCGAAGTTCCGCATGATCGCGTCGAGGCGGTCGCCGGCGAAGATGCGCAGCAGGTCGTCCTCGCAGCAGAGGAAGAACTTCGACTTGCCGGGGTCGCCCTGGCGGCCCGTCCGGCCGCGCAGCTGGTTGTCGATGCGGCGGCTTTCGTGGCGCTCGGTGCCCAGGACGTAGAGGCCGCCGGCGTCCAGCGCCTGCTGACGCATGGCGACGATCTCGGACTCGTAGCGGGCCTTCTCGGCCTTCTCGGCGTCGTGGTCGACGGGAATGCCGAGCCCCGTCTGCTCCTGGCGCCACTTGGCCATGTGCATGTCGACGTTGCCGCCCAGCTGGATGTCGGTGCCACGGCCGGCCATGTTGGTGGCGATGGTCACCGCGCCCGGCACGCCGGCGTCGGCGACGATCAGGGCTTCCTGCTCGTGATAGCGCGCGTTCAGCACGCTGTGCGGGATGCCCTTGATGGTCTTGCCGTCGATCTCGAAGCTGTGCTGGTTCAGCATTTCGGACAGCAGCTCGGACTTCTCGATCGACACGGTGCCGACCAGGATCGGCTGGCCGCGACGGTGGCAGTCCTCGATCTGCTTGATGATCGCCCGGTTCTTCTCCTCGGCGGTCCGGTAGACCTCGTCGTCCTCGTCGATCCGCTTGACCACGCGGTTGGTCGGAATCTCGCTGACGTCCATCTTGTAGATGTCGCCGAACTCCTGGGCCTCGGTCGCGGCCGTGCCGGTCATGCCCGACAGCTTCTTGTAGAGGCGGAAGTAGTTCTGGATCGTCACCGAGGCCAGGGTCTGGTTCTCGGGCTGGATCTCGGCGCCTTCCTTGGCCTCGATGGCCTGGTGCAGGCCCTCGGACAGCCGGCGGCCGGTCATCATGCGCCCTGTGAACTCGTCGATCAGGATCACCTCGCCGGCCTTGACGATGTAGTCCTTGTCCCGGGTGTAGAGGACGTTGGCGCGCAGGGCCTGGTTGATGTGGTGCACGACCGAGACGTTGGACGCGTCGTAGAGCCCTTCGGAGTCCTCGGCCAGATGGCCGCCGGCCATCAGGATCTCCTCGATCCGCTCGGTGCCGAGCTCGGTCAGCAGGACCTGCCGCTGCTTCTCGTCGTGGTCGTAGATGCCCTCTTCCTGGATCAGCGCCTTCACCACCGTGTCGATGGTCCGGTAGAACTCCGAACGATCCTCGGTCGGGCCGGAGATGATCAGCGGGGTGCGGGCTTCATCGATCAGGATCGAGTCCACTTCGTCGACGATGACGAAGTTGTGGCCGCGCTGGACCATCTCGCTGACGTCGTAGACCAGGTTGTCGCGCAGGTAGTCGAAGCCGAACTCGTTGTTGGTGCCGTAGGTGATGTCG
>JAUSPV010000133.1 GCA_030652755.1 Caulobacter sp.
GCGGGCCGACCCGGGACCCAGCCGATGCCGTGCGCCCGCTTCTGGGTCCCAGCTCTCCGCTTCGCTACGGCCGGGATGACAGTGAGTGGGGCGTCAGCGCTTCGCCCCCACGAACAACGCCTCCAGCCCCTCTTTCAGCGCCAGCGCCTGCGCCGGTTCCAGGTGCATGGCCTCCGCCAGCTTGAACGGGATCGGCTCGGCCTGCGTCTTCAGCGCCCTGCCTGCCGGAGTCAGACCGATCAGCACCACCCGCTCGTCCCGCTCGGCGCGGCGACGGGTGACCAGCCCGGCGCTCTCCAGCCGCTTGAGCAGCGGCGTCAGGGTGCCGGAGTCGAGGTGCAGCCGGCGGCCGATGTCGCCCAGCGACAGGCCGTCGCGCTCCCAGAGCACCAGCAGCACCAGATACTGCGGATAGGTCAGGCCCAGCGGCCTCAGGTGCGGGCGATAGGCCTTCTGGATGGCGTTGGCCGCCGCGTAGATCGGGAAACACAGCTGGTTGGACAGCTTCAGCGCCTCGGCGGGCGTCGGGGTCGCGGGGGCGTCGGACATGGGTCGAAGATAATATCGCGGCTCCCCATTGCAAACTGCATGATCGCGCCCAATTACATTGTGCACAATTGAATTGGAGATCGACCATGACCATCCTCTACACCGCCACCGCCACCGCCTCGGGCGGCCGCGACGGCGCGGCCCGCACCGACGACGGCGTCCTCGACGTGGCCCTGTCCACACCCAAGGGCCTGGGCGGCCCCGGCAAGGCCGGCGCGACCAACCCCGAGCAGCTGTTCGCCGCCGGCTACGCCGCCTGTTTCGACAGCGCCCTGCGCTTCGTCGCCCGCTCCCAGGGCGTGACCGTCGCCGACAGCGCCGTCACCGCCGAAGTGGGCATCGGCCCCAACGCCACGGGCGGCTTCGGCCTCGCCGTGGCCCTGACCGTCAGCCTGCCGGGTCTGGAGCGCGACGCCGCGCAAAAGCTGGTCGAGACCGCCCACCAGGTCTGCCCCTATTCCAACGCCACGCGGGGCAACATCGAGGTGTCGCTGACGGTCGTGTAGGCAATCCTCTCCCGTCGGGAGAGGAAACGGGTCCACCCTTGGCCCCACTCCGCCCACCCGCTACTCCTCCCGTGCGGCTGCTTCGCCGCGCGGGAGGATCCGGCGTTTGCCCAACCTGCTGATCTTCGGCTTCGGCTACACCGGCCAGGCGCTGGCCCGGCGGTTGCGCGGCAAGGGCTGGGACGTCTGGGCCGCCGTGCGCTCGCCGGCCTCGGCCGACGCGGCCCGCGCGGCCGGGGTGACGCCGATCGACTCGGCCGACCGAGAGGCGCTGGTCGCCGCGCCGCCCATGAACGCCATCCTCGTCACCCCGCCGCCGGACGATCACGGCTGCCCCGCCCTGCGCGCTCTGGTCCCGGCCATGGCGCGGGCGGGCGCCTTCCCCGACTGGATTGGCTACCTGTCCACCACCGGCGTCTATGGCGACCGTGAGGGGCGCTGGGCGTTCGAGACCACGCCGCTGTCCGCCCGCTCGCCCGAGGCCGCCCGCCGCGTTTCCGCCGAGCGCGACTGGCTGGAGGTCGGCCGCGGCATGGGCCTGACCGTCCAGGTCTTCCGCCTGCCCGGCATCTACGGCCCCGGCCGCTCGACCTTCGACCGCCTGCGCGAGGGCCGCAGCCGCAACCTGGTCAAGCCGGGCCAGGTGTTCAGCCGTATTCACGTCGAGGACATCGCCGCCGCGCTGGAGGCCTCGATCGACAGGCCGCACGCCGGCCGCGCCTACAATCTCTGCGACGACGACCCCGCCCCGCCCCACGCGCTCAACGCCTTCGCCTGCGACCTGATGGGCGTGGAGCCCCCGGAGACCGTCCTCTACGACGAGGCCGCCCTGCCCCCCGCCGCGCGGCGCTTCTGGAGCGAGAACAAGCGGGTCTCCAACGCCCGCGCCAAGGCCGAGCTCGGCTGGCGGCCGGCGTTTCCCAGCTATCGCGAAGGGCTGTCGGCGATCTACGCTGCTGAAAAAGCAGGGGACGAGACATGAGCAAGGCCTTGGTGTTGGGCGGCGGCGGTCCGGTGGGGATCGCCTGGGAGACCGGGCTGATCGCGGGGCTGGCGGAGGCGGGCGTTCCCCTCCACCACGCCGACTTCATCCTCGGCACCTCGGCCGGCTCGGTGGTCGGCTCACAGCTGGCGCTGGGTCGCCAGCCGGACGCCATGCTGCACGCCGAGTTCGCGGCGGCCGCCGTCGCCAGGGAGGCCCAGGCCGCCTCGGGCCGGCCCGCCCCGGACCTGACGCCGCTGATGGCCATCATGGCCCGCCGCCCGCCGGGTCAGCCCATGCCCGTCGACCTGATGATTGAGCTCGGGACCTTCGCCCTGGGTGCCCAGACGGCCAGCGAAGCGGTGTTCATCTCCGGCTTCGGCGCCCTGGCCGAGCTGGAGCATCCCTGGCCGGAAAAGTACGCCTGCACCGCCATCGACGTCGTCACCGGCGAGTTCCTGCTGTGGAACAAGGACACGGCCGCGCCCCTGCGGCTGGCCGTGCCGTCCTCCTGCTCGGTGCCCGGCATCTTCCCGCCGATCACCATCGAGGGCCGTCGCTACATGGACGGCGGCATGCGCTCAGGGACCAACGCGGACATGGCGCGGGACCACGGCAAGGTGGTCATCGTCGCCGTCGCGCCGCCGATGATGCGCCCGCTGATGATGCCGGGGCTGGAGCGCGAGATGGCCGTCATCGCCGAGCACGGCGGCGAGGCGCTGCTGCTGGTCCCCGACGACGCCTGCGGCGCGGCCTTCGGCATGAACCTGATGGACAGCTCCAACCGCGAGGCCATCGCGCGGGCCGGGTTCGCGCAGGGCCGGGCGGAAGCTGACCGGATCGGGGCGTTCTGGGGGAGCTAATCCTCCCCAGCTTGCTGGGGAGGGGGGCCATGCGGAGCATGATGGAGGGGAGATGCAGCGTGGTGACTCTTCAGCGCTGTGGAATGAGGCGGTGCACCGATTCCCCTCCACCGCGCTTCGCGCGGTCCCCCTCCCCGGCGGAGCCGGGGAGGAAAGTCACGTCACCTCCTCCACCGCCGCCAGCAGCCGCGCGATGTCCTGCGGCCGCGACAGCCGGTGATCGCCGTCCTTGATCAGGGTGAAGACCACGTCCTGGCCCTTGATCGCGTTGGCCAGTTCCAGCGCGTGAAGCCAGGGCACGTCCGGGTCCTCGCGGCCCTGCAGCACCCGCACCGGAACCTCGATCGGCACGGGGCCGGGCAGGATCGACCATCGCGCGCCGTCCTCCAGCAGCGCGCGGGTGATCGGATAGCCGCCGTCGTCGTAGAGCGAGGGCCGGATCCATTCGCCGTCGCGCTCCAGCGCCGTGAAGGCCTCGGGCGGGAAGCCGGGCTTCATCAGCGCCTCGGTGAAGTCCGCCGCCGGCGCGATCAGCACCAGGGCGTGCAGCCGCTCGGGAATCACGGCGGCGACCAGGCAGCTGATCCAGCCGCCCATCGAGGAGCCGACCAGCACCAGCGGCCCGTCAGTCAGCGCCTCAAGGGCGGCCAGCGCGTCCTCGCGCCAGCGGCTGATCGTGCCGTCCCTGAACGCCCCGCTCGATTCGCCGTGGCCCAGGTAGTCGAAGCGCAGAAAGGCCCGGCCGCTGCCCAGCGCCCAGTCGGCCAGGGCCTGGGCCTTGGTCCCGGCCATGTCTGACATGAAGCCGCCCAGCCAGACCACCGTCGGCCCGACCCCATCGACCCTGCGCCAGGCGACACGCTCGCCGTCGCCGCGATCCAGAAAGCCCGATGTCTCGCCCATGCGCACCCTGTCATCTTGATGGCGACAGTTTACCTGCCCGGGGAACAGGTTATGCAAGGGCGGTGAGCACCCTGCCCCCCGATTTCACATTGCTGCAGGTGACCCCCGAACTCGAGACGGGCGGGGCCGAGCAGACGACCATCGACGTCGCCCGTGCGGTGATCCAGGCCGGCGGCCGGGCGCTGGTCGCGGCGCGCGGGGGGCGGATGGTCTCCCGGCTGGAGGAAGACGGCGGCCGCCTGGCCAGGATGCCGGTGCAGTCGAAGAACCCGCTGGTCATGCTGGGCAACGCCGCCCGGCTGATCGACCTGATCCGCAGGGAAAACGTCAGCCTGGTCCATGCCCGCAGCCGGGCCCCGGCGCACAGCGCCCTGTGGGCGGCCCACACAACCGGCGTGCCGTTCATCGCCACCTATCACGGCGTCTATCACGCCAGGAACGGCCTCAAGCGCTGGTACAATGCGGTGATGACCCGCGGCGACCTGGTGATCGCCAACTCCGACTACACCCGCGCCCACATCCTGGCCGAGCACGCCATCGACCCGGCCCGCGTGGTGACCATCCCGCGCGGCGTGGACCTGAGCCGGTTTGATCCGGCCGTCGTCCCTGCGGAGCGGGTGGCGGCCCTGGCCTCCCGTTGGGGGATTGATCCGCAGGATACGCGCGTGAAGATGCTGCTGGCCGGTCGGCTCACCCGCTGGAAGGGACAAACCCTTCTCATCGAGGCCGCCGCGCGCATGAAATCCTCGGGCGGCCCGCAGCCGCTCATACTCCTGGCCGGCGACGACCAGGGCCGGGTCGATTATCGCCACGAGCTGGAGCGCCTCATCGCCGGCAACGGGCTGCAGGACACGGTTCGGCTGGTCGGACACTGCGATGACATGCCCGCCGCCTATCTCCTGGCCGACATCGCCTGCGCGCCGTCTCTGGATCCGGAGGCCTTCGGCCGCACCGCTGTCGAGCCCCAGATCATGGGCCGCCCGGTGCTGGCGGCCGATCACGGCGCCACGCGCGAGACCGTCGTTGATGGCGAGACCGGCTGGCTGGTCAAGGCCGGCGACGCTGAAGCCTGGGCGACGGCGATGACCCACGCCCTCGACGTCGGAACCGCCCACCGACGGGACATGGGCCAGCAGGCCGCCGCCCGGGCGAGACAGCTCTATTCGGTCGACGCCATGTGCGAGGCGACGCTCTCGGTCTATGCTCGCGTTCTGGAGGCGCGCCGTTGAGCAAGGAATTGAAGAAGATCCTCGTCATCCAGGCGGGGTCGATCGGACAGTTCGTCCTGTCGCTGGCGGCGATGAAGCGTATCCGCCAGGCGCACCCCCGCGCGCGCATCACCCTGTTCACACGCCCGCAGTTCGAGGGCCTGGCCAAGACCAGCCCCTACTTCAACGAGGTCGAGTCGGAGGAACGCCCGATCGGTCCCGGCGACTGGCTGCGCCTGCGCCGCTGGATCAAGCGGGAGAAGTTCGAGCGGGTCTATGACCTGGAATGCTCGCGCTGGACCAACGCGCTGTTCGCCATGCTGCGGCCCTTCCCTCCGGTCTGGTCGGGCACCGCGTCCGGCGCGCGCCTGCGCCACCGCAATCCGCGCCGCGACGAGATGCACACCCTGGAGCGCCAGGCCGAGCAGCTGCAGGTCGCCGGCATCTGGCCCGACGCTCCGGTCACGCCCGGCGACGCCCCCGCGCCCGATCTCAGCTGGATCCTGCGCCGGGCCCAGGAGCCGCGTCCGGTGGCCGGCGCCCAGGCCCCCAAGCCCTTCGTGCTGATGGTGCCGGGCGGCGTCGAGAACCGGCCCGAGAAGCGCTGGCCGGTCGAGCGCTACGCCCAGCTGGCCCGCCTGCTGCGCGAGCGCGGCTACGACATCGTCATCATCGGCGGCCCGCAGGAAAGCGCGCTGGCCCGGCATATCCAGAAGGTGGCCGGCAACGCCCGCGACCTGACCGGCCGCACCGACTTCGCCCAGATCGCCGTGCTCGGCGCCCGTTGCGTGCTGGCGGTCGGCAACAATACCGGCCCCATGCACCTGATCGCCGCCGCGGGGGCCCCGACCATCGCCGTGGTCGAGGACCAGCCCGACGCCCTGCTGACCGCTCCGCGCGGCCATGTGGCGGTGTTGCAGGCGCGGAGCCTGGACCAGCTCACCGTCGAGACGGTGGCCGCGGCGGCCAGCTCGCTGCTGCCGAGATAGGAACGGGCTGGCCGGGTCGCCCGTGAAAGGACGGCCCCGGACCTTTGCCGAACCGGCGGACCCGTTGTCAGACCTGCGGACCGGCGATCGTCGAGGCCGCCGTCTGGTCATTGACCTCGGATTGGCGGTTCACCCTGATGTTGTTCTGGACATCCTCAACGCCGCCGACGCGCTCGGCGATGTCCTCGGCGCGCCGCTTGGCCTGACGACTAGACACCGTGCCGGTCAGGGTGACCTCGCCGCCCTCGACGGCCACCTCGATGTGGGTGGCGTCCAGCCAGGAGTCGTCGGTCAGGCGGTCATTGATGTCCTCGCGGATGCGATCATCTGAGCGGCGATACCCCTTGGGGCCGCGCCCGCGATGTTCGCCCGGCGTGTCGGAGCCATCGGTGACCGCCTCGAGGTATTCATTGTGGCCCTCGAAGCTGCGGCTCTCGCCGGACCGCCGGCCCTGACCCTGGTCGTAGCCACGGCCAGGCCTCGCCCGCTCGCCGCCGTCGCTGCGACCGTAGGGCGTGTAGGGTCCGTAGCCATAGGCGTGATCGCCGTGACCCTCGCCGGAGCGCTGGCGCCCGCCGCCCTGTTCGTAGCCGGCGTCTCCGGACCATTCGAGGCCATAGCCGCGCCCGTGGCCGGCGGCGGCGGGTCCGCCCCGGCCACGGCCGCCCCGGATCGATCCGTCCTCACGATAGCCGCCCTGCAGCACGGCGTCGTTGTCGGGGCCCGCGCCGCCATCCCACTGTTCCGGACCGTTCATGCCGCGAGCGCCCGTGGATTCGCCCCAGCCGTAGCGGCCACGCCAGCCCTCGTTGCGATTGTCAGCCATGATGTCTCTCCCTGTGTGCTGATCGACCCGTCCCGGCGGGCAGGTCCGACCCGAAAAAACAGGTCGGCGGACCTGAGGTTCCTGCGAAAGACGGCCCGGGCGGCGATGTCGCGGCCTTGTGATCTTTCGGACCTGTGGCCGCACGGCGCTTGATCGCGGCCGGGGTCACGGTCATATATCTCCTTGGCGACGTGGAACGCTTCGGCGGGCCACGTCCTTTTGTGCAAACAGCAGTCGGAGCTCCGCCTATTCGCCGTCCCAACAATACGCCGCCCGTGAAAGACGGGCCGCGCATGAACGAAGACATTCGCGTTCCCCGCGTTCTTCTGATCGATCAGAACGGCGAGAAGCAGGGCGAGATGCCCATCAGCGCGGCCCTTGAGGCGGCTGAAGAGGTCGGACTCGACCTCGTCGAGATTGTCCCCAACGCCAACCCGCCCGTCTGCAAGATCCTGGACTACGGCAAGTTCAAGTTCCAGGAGCAGAAGAAGAAGAACGAGGCGCGCAAGCGGCAGAAGGTCGTCGAGCTCAAGGAAATCAAGCTCCGGCCCAACATCGACGTCCACGACTACGAAGTGAAGGCCAAGGCCATGCATCGCTTCTTCGACGAAGGCGACAAGGTGAAGGTCACCCTGCGCTTCCGCGGTCGTGAAATGGCCCACCCGGAGCTCGGCATGAAGCTGCTGCTCAAGGTCAAGGCGGACTTCGACG
>JAUSPV010000135.1 GCA_030652755.1 Caulobacter sp.
CCCCGGCGTTGGCGCTCCGCGCCGCCCTTCGGGTCGCCGGGGAAACGGGTCGAGAGAGCGAAGCCCCCCACGCCTATTGGCGGCGAAGATCACCTCGGCGCAGGCTTGGGCGGCCTGGGCGGAGCCGCCGCAGCCGGCGGCGCGGGCGGCTCCGGCGGCGTCATGGCGTCGCGCACGATGATCATCCGACGACCGCCGCAGGCCTTGATCTTCAGGCCGGCCGGCAGCCGCGTCCTGTCGTCGCCACAGGCGTCGTCCAGCTGGCTCTGGCGCAGGTTGCGGGCGCCGGCCAGGTTGGCGCCGGCCAGGATCGCGCCGTCGAGGCTCGCGCCCCGGAAATCGGCGCCGTCGAAGCTCGCGCCGGTCAGCACGGCATGGTCCAGATCCGCCCCGCGGAACGAGGCGCGGTCGAAGCGGCCGGAGACCATCACCGCGCCGGTTAGTTCCGCGTCGGCGAAATCAGCGCCGCGGCCATCGACCTTCACCAGCTGCGCGCCGACCAGCTCCGCGCCGGTGAACCGGGCGGCGGAGAGGTTGGCGGAGGTCAGGTTCACGCCGGGCATTTCCGCGCCCCTGGCGCTGGCGTTGGTCAGGTTGGCGCGGATGAAGCTGGCGCCCGGCGCCTCGACGCCGTCGAGCGAGGCGTTGGTGAAGTCGGCGGCCGTGAAGTCGCTGCCGATGATCTCCGCGCCGCGCAGGTCGGCGTTGGTCAGCCGGGCGGCCTGGAAACTCGAATTCATGAAGGTCGCGCCGCGCAGGTCGGCGTTGGCCAGCGTGGCGCCGACGAAGTTGGCGCCGGAGAACCGGGCGTTGGTCAGGCGACGGCCCGACAGGTCGCATTTGGCGCAGGCGCCGCCGAAGGAGACCAGCCGCGGGATGTCCTTCTCACCCATCATCGCCCTGGCCGGCGTCGCCACGAGGGCGCCGGACAGGATGAACAGGGACAGGGCGAGGCCGAAACGGGTCATCAGCGAACAGGCGGCTCCGGGCGGAGAGGGCTCATCCACGGTGTGACCCGCGCGCCTTCGGAACTCCACTTAAATCGCGGTAATCTCTTTGGAATTCACCGACACGCCGGTATGCGAAGCCCGCGCGGCAGGCGGGTGGCCTGGTCACCGCAGGCGTGGTCGAGCTGGCGCTGGGTGAGGCCGCTGGCCCGATCCAGTTCGGCCCCGCTGAGGTTGGCGCCCGACAGGTTCGCGCCGCTGAACCGGGCGCCGACGAGGTAGGCGCCCACGAAGCTGGCGTTGGTCAGGTTGGCGCCGGCGAAGCTCGCCCCGCCGAACACGCCGCCATAGGCGTTGACGTCGCGCAGGTCGCCGCGGGCGAAGCTGGCGCGGTTCATCACCACCAGGCTCAGGTCCGCCTGACGCAGGCGGGCGCCCGACAGGTTCTGGCCGGACCTCTCCAGGCCCGACAGGTCGGCCTGGAAGAGGTTGCACCCCGGGCAGCTGGCCCCGGCCTTCACCCGGGCGATCTGCCCGGCGTTCTGGGCGGCGGCCGGCGAGGCGAAGAGCGCGGCGACGAGCGCGAGGAGGACGAGACGGGTCATGGCGGCGCGGCTTTCCGGTCGGTGGCTGCGTTCACCCTTAACGCTGCAAGCTTAAAGCCACGTTGAGCATGGGATGTTCGCACACACCTACCGTCATCGTCGGACTTGTTCCGACGACCCATGCGCATTGAGCTTCCGAAAGAGGCTCGGCGATAGACAGTGCACGATCTCGAATGTCGGTGTTCATGGGGCCGCCGGGCTCGGCCGAAGGCCGACCCGAGGAAAGGCTATGGAACAGGTCCGACGATGACGAGGGGAGGAGCTACCCACCGCCGTGCGTCCTTCGACACGCCGCCGCGCGGCTGCTCAGGATGACAAGGTTGGAACGCTGCCCACCATAATCATGCTGAGCAGCACCCGCAGGGTGCGTGTCGGAGCACGCAAGGGGCTACCCCTCGCCCTGAGACCCGCAAGCGCCGCAGACGCCACCGATCACGGCCAGGTCGCCGCAGGCGGGGCAGACGCCGGCGGCGCGCTGCGTCAGCTCACCGTGAGCTTCGGCCTTGCGGCCGCCGAAGGGCAGGAAGACCAGGTTGTCGGGCGCCGCGCCGCGGGCGAAGCCCTTGGAGATGAACCGCGAGGCCGGCTGCGGCTCGACTTCGTGGGCGACCATCGGCGCGCCGTCGTCGTCGGCCTTGCCCCGTCCCAGGCCATCGGCGTTGAGCTCTCCCGGGTCGGCGTTCGCGAGGTCGTCCCGGCCCAGGTAGGAGACGCCCAGCTCGCGGAACACATAGTCGAGGATCGAGGTCGCCGACTTGACCGAGTCGTTGCCGGTCACCGGGCCGGCGGGCTCGAAGCGGGTGAAGACAAAGGCGTCGACGAACTCGTCCAGCGGCACGCCGTACTGCAGCCCGATCGAGATCGAGACCGCGAAGTTGTTCATCAGGCTGCGGAAGGCGGCGCCTTCCTTGTGCATGTCGATGAAGATCTCGCCCAGTTCGCCGTCGTCGTACTCGCCGGTGTGCAGGTAGACCTTGTGGCCGCCGACGGCCGCCTTCTGGATGTAGCCCTTGCGGCGGTCGGGCAGCTTGCGCCGGCTGCGCTCGACCTCGACCTCGACGATCTTCTCGACCACCCGTTCAGTGATCACGGGGTCGGTCCGCGCGGCCTTCGGCGCTTCCGGCTCGGGCAGCGCCAGGGCGAAGGCGGCGGGCGCGGCCTGGCGCACGATGCGGAAGGCGCCGATCCCGGCGCGGACGGCCGCCTGCTGCGCCGCCAGCGCCTCGGCGGGCGCGGCGGTGAAGGGCAGGGCCAGGTCGGTGACGGCCGGCAGGTCGCTGGCGGCCTCGACCGCCGCCGTCATCGCCAGCCGCGCGGCCAGGTCCGGGGCGGTGAACACCAGGCGGGCGGCTTCTTCGAGGCCGGGGCAGTCGGTCAGGTCTCCGACTCCGAGCGCATACTGCTCGGCGGCCCGGACATCGGCGCGGGTGAAGCCGGCGAAGGCGAGAGTGTCGAACGCTCCGCCGACGGCCGCCTCGGTCGAGGCGCCGAGCACGTCGGCGACGAAGCCGACGCCGATGACGCCCGGCGCGAAGGCTTCCGACAGCGACGCGGCGAAGGGCAGCTGCCCCTCGGCGGCGTCGATCTCGTACTGCGTGAAGCCGCAGTGATGCAGCTCGGCGTGGCCGACGCCGGGCGCCTCCACCAGCGTGCCGTGGCCCAGCGCATGGACGCGGGCGGCGTCCAGGTCGGCGCCGAGCGCCGCAAGACCGTCCAGCACGGCGGCCGGCAGCACGCGGAGGACCTCGCCGTCGGCGGTCTCGGCCAGGGTGGTCAGGGCGGGGAGCGGCGCGGTTCCCAGGCTCGGCCCGCCCAGCCGCAGCGCCAGTTCGGCGTCCTCCAGCGGGGTGATCGTCAGCGGCGGCAGGCCGGGCGTGGCGGCGTCCAGGTCGCGGGCGACTTCGGTCGCGGCGGTCCACAGGGCGCGGGCGGCGTCGCGGCCCGCGTCGCTGGCATAGGCGAGGCCCGCGCTCATGATCTGTTCCGCGACGCCGGCCAGCGTCAGCACAGCGGTAGCACCCGTCTCGGCCGCCTGGACCTTCAGCGCGAGTCCGACGATGCGGATCGCCTGGGCCAGGTCCCCGGCGTCGTGGACCAGGGTCCGCACGTCGAGGGCCGCGCGAGGGCCCGCCGCGGCGGCCTGCAGGCGGCGGGCGGTGTCGAGGTCGCGGGCCAGGGTCAGGGCGCCCGTGCGCCAGCCGGCCGTCGCCTGCTCGGCGTCCAGCAACGCCGGATCGGCGGCGGCGATCAGCCCCGGAACCGACGGCAGCTGCAGCCAGGTCGGGTCGGGCGCGTCGCCCGACAGGCCCAAGGCGATGGCGTCGGCGATGGCGTCGTCCCCGGCGCCGGCCGCGCGGGCGGCGAGGGCGGCTCGCGCCAGGGCGGGGTTTCCGGCCGGGTCGGCGCAGGCGACGGCGTCGCCCTCGCAGCGGCGGACCGCGTCGGCCACCGCGTGAAGCCGCTCGCCGACGAAGCCGGCGGCGCGAACGGCCAGCGCGCGGCCCTCCGTCTCGGCGATCAGGCGGCGGACGGCGAGGGTGAAGGCCGGCGTCCCGGCGACGGGAATGTCTCCGCCGCCATCGAGCGGGCGGCCGGGACCGATGGCGGCCAGGCCCAGGGAGAGGATGCTCTGCAGCTCCGCCTGGAAGGCCGAGCCGTCCGGCTTGCGGTCAAAGACGCCCAGGGCGGCGGCGCGTCGGGTGATGGCGGCCGCGAAGCGTTCGGGGCCTCCGGCCAGCAGGCCGTCGCGGATCGGCGGGCCGCCATCGGTGGTCGCCGACTCCGCCCAGTCCAGCCAGGCCTCGACGCGCGCCGAGGTCCAGCCGCGCGGCGCGAGCACGCCGTGCAGCGCGTCGGCGGTCTCGACCGTCCGCAACTCGAGCTCGAGGGGCGTTCTCTTCGCCAGCCGCCTCGCAAAACGCATGGACCCGACTCTCCTGCACAGGTTCTGGCAAGGCTAGAGAGCGGGCTGGACGTGGGCAATAGATATGGCGTGTCGATGCTGTCGCATCCACAAGATGTTGCGGGGCGGCGCGCTGGACGCCGCGCGGGCCAGCGGCTATGGTCCGCCCGCCTCAACAGCCCGGAGCCGAAGGCTCCAGGTTCCTTAGATTCGAGCACGTCGGGCGGCGAAACCGGCTACCACTTTCGCCTGACGTGCTCTGCAGAAATACCGGATCAGCGCGTGCTCAAAGCGATCTTCACCTGGTGGAACGGCGCCACGATCGGCCAGAAGTTCCATATCGGACGCCGTGGCGTCTTCGTCGGCCAGGACGAGCTGGGCAACAAATACTACGAGGCGCGCGACGACCGCGACAGCTACGACGTGGGGCGCAAGCGCCGCTGGGTGATCTACAATGGTTACGCCGAGGCCTCGAAGGTGACGCCCGACTGGCACGGCTGGCTGCGCTACACCTTCGACGAGCCGCCCACGACCCACCCGCTGCCGCGCCGCGCCTGGGAAAAGGACCATCGTCCCAACCTGACCGGCACCGTGCACGCCTGGCGGCCCAAGGGCTCGATCAGCGGCGAGGGCCAGCGCGACAAGGCCACCGGCGACTATCAGGCCTGGACCCCGGAATAGGACGCTGTCCATGCGGCTGAGGCTCACCCTTCTGGCCGGACTGGGGCTCGTGGTCGCCGCGGGCCCGACTCACGCGCGGCAGCCGGCGCCGCAGCCTGCGCCGGCGCCGCCCGTCATCGCGCCCGCGGCTCCGACCGCCGAGGAGCCGCCGCCGATTCGGCCGGCCGCGCCCGCGCCGGCTCCGACCCCCGCGCCGATCACCGCCGAGAAGCCGGCCCAGGCGGCCGCCAAGCCCAAGGTCGCCGAGAAGCCGGCGGCGCCCCGGCCGCGTGTTCGCGGCGGCGCGGCGATCATCCAGGCCATCGACAAGGTGACGGCCGAGACGCTGAAGTTCGAGGCCCCCGTCGGCCAGCCGATCCGCTACAAGACGCTGATCTTCACCGTCCGCGCCTGCGAGACCACGGCGGCGGACGAGGAGCAGCCCGACTCCGCCGTCTACATGACCGTCGATTCGCAACCCAAGGCCGCCCCCGGCCGCGCCGCGCCGCCGCCGCGCCAGGTGTTCCGGGGCTGGATGTTCGCGTCCTCGCCCGGCCTCAATCCGCTGCAGCACCCGGTCTATGACGCCTGGCTGATCTCCTGCAGGGCGGCCGCCCCGGCCCCGGCGAAGCGGTAGAAGTCGGCCTCGACCGCCAGCGCCTCGTCCAGCCGTCGGCGGTAGACCTGCCGACTGATCTCGACGGTTCCGAACTGCGTCAGGTGCTCGGTCAGAAACTGGGTGTCCAGCAGCCGGTAGCCGCCCGTGATCAATCGCGCCACCAGATGGACCAGCGCCACCTTGCTGGCGTCCCGCGCGCGGCTGAACATGCTCTCGCCGAAGAAGGCGCCGCCCAGCGACACGCCGTAGAGGCCGCCGACGAGGGCGCCGTCCAGCCGCACCTCGACACTGTGGGCCCGACCCTGGCGGTGCAGCGCCTCGTACATGCGCTGGATGGGGTGGTTGATCCAGGTCTCGGTCCGGCCGGGAACGGCCTGCGCGCAGGCGTCGAGCACCGCGTGGAAGTCCTCGTCGACGGTCACCGTGAAGCGGTCGCTCCGCACCGTCCGCGCCAACCGACGCGAAACGTGGAAGCCGTCGAGCGGGACGACGCCGCGCCGCTGCGGATCGATCAGGAAGACCCGGTCGTCCTCCCGCGCGTCGGCCATCGGGAACACACCCCGCCGGTAGCAGGCGAGCAGTTCCTCCAGGTCGAAGACGTCATGAGCCATGGGGGTGTTGTAGCACATGAACTCCCTCCCCCTTGTGGGGAGGGTGGTCCGGCGAAGCCGGACCGGGTGGGGAAATGAGACGCTACTCGGGCAGGCCGTGACTGGTCGCCGCTTGCCCCACCCTGTCCTGCTTCGCAGGACTGTCCCTCCCCATGAAGGGGAATTATATACGTGACAAAGCAACAGCCCGGCGCTAACGATTCGAGCGACAGGCCGGCGCTCACTGAGATCGAGATCACCCCCGCTATGGTTGAGGCGGGGCTCTACGAACTGCGTGGGCGCTCATTCGGCGAGCCTCTCGCAGAGGTCTTGGCGGCAGTGTTCGTCGCTATGTTCTTGGAAATGCCCGGGCAGAGGCGACCATAGCCTCAAGATAGGCGAGGAGGGCCTCGCCAGCGCTGTACGGGTTTCCCGGCTCGATTGGCTTTCCAAGATGTAGGTTGGGTGGGTCGAAGCTGTCGCCGTAGCGACGGTCAAAGACGCGGATCAAATTGGGGCGAGGCGGAGCGATCGTAAGGCTGAACTCTTCGCCACTCTGTCCCTTCACGACGGCGCCCGTAGGCTTCCCGTCGCTAAAGGACAGCGAGACCAGTTTCCCTGACTCCGGGACAGGACCGGCCATCCACGGCAGGTCTTGGGCGACCGGCTCTATCCCGTGTTCATCGCTGTTTCGGGCGTGATGCATGTAGGAAAGAAGCGGATCGTCCTTCCGTTCCTTCTTGTATCGTCCGAACCAAGGCGGGCCTTTCGAACTGGATTTCGCCGCCTGTTCAATGATGCTGAAGACCGCGTTCGAGGCCAGTAGGAAGTCGGACCATGCCGGTTCGAACTCAGCCCAGTTTCCCGCCTTGCGGACATCATCGAATGCGCGCGTGGCTCGAACAAGACGCCTGTCGGCTTTCTCTAGCCCACCAGGGTCAAAGCCTCTCTCAGGCGGGACGCTAGATGCCTTTTCTGCTAGGTCTTCAACCATGACCGACAAGCCCTCTGAGACCGAAGAGAAGGCCGCTGAAGCCGAGTTTCAGCGGGTGCTAGGCAACCTCGCGGCGATGCCGCCGAAGCCGCATGAGAAGTCCGCGACCGTGCCGGGGCGCAAGCGCGGCAGGCCGCCGAAGGCGCAGAGTTAGGGGGACAAAACTCGTCTTGTCCCCCACCCCTTAGGCCGTGGTTAACTACGCAGCGTTCCTGATGGGGAGGCCGTTGCTGCCCGCCACGAGGTGAATCCCGTGGATGCAGTCAGCGCGGTTCACATAGCCCTCGCCAGAGTTGGCGATCTTGCGGTTGTTGTGAGCGTAGAGCGTCCAGCGCCAATAGTTCTGGACGTCGCGGTAGACGAGGAAGTGAGAAGCCGTCATGTTCGGATTGCCTTCTGATGACGCGATGAATCGGTACCTCTTTGAGTACCGACATGAGGGGGCAGAATGGGCCTTCGAGGTTTGGGCTCGCGACTTGGACGACGCTAAGGCTCGGCTGCGAACTGTGCCCTTCGCGAAGTACCAAGGAGAGCTTGACCCCGAAGGTCCCATCCCGGCGGACGCCCCGAATCGGGGTGCCGCACCGTCAACATACCATCGCTTCGTTAACGACAATTAACCTGTCGTTCCCGGTGCGTTCTTTCGCCTGAGAGCCTGAAGCTTCCGCGCCTTCTGTTTACGCGTGCGCGGCTTGACCAACCCGCCGATAGGTCAGGCGCTTGCCGCCGATCTGGCGAAGCAGCTCATTGGTTCGCATGGTGTCGCCGATCCCGAGGGCGATGCGGTTGGAATAGCGGAAGTCGAACTCGGCGAGGTAACGCGCGAGGTGGGCTTCGGAGACGTGGTGGAAGGTCCCCATGATCCCGCGCTTCAGGATCGCGAAGTAGCTTTCGATGGTGTTGGTCGTGATGATCGGCTTGGCGTAGCGGACATATTCGTCCTTGCCGTGGTTGACGGTCTCATGGCTGGCGAACTCCTTGCCGACGTTGCGGTACTGGCCCGCATCGTCGGTCATGAGGTCGGTCTTGCGGCTGACGTTAGTGCGCAGGATCGGGTTCAGCGTCTTGCCGCTGACGTTGGCGACGTGGAACGAACGGGCGCGACCGTTGCGCTCGACCAGGGCGAAGACGACGCGCTTGCCGACGCCGCCGATCTGGCCGGGCTTACGCTTGGACTTGTGCTTGTTGGTTTCCTTGCCGCCGACATAGGTTTCATCGGCTTCCACGACCTTTCCCTCGCCGCCCATCGGGGCGCCGTTGTCGCCCATGGCCTCGCGGATGCGGTGGCACATGAACCAAGCGGTCTTGTAGGTCACGCCGAGGGTGCGGCCGATCTGGTGAGCCGAGATGCCCTTCTTGCTGGACGACATGAGGTAGGTCGCCAGCAGCCACTTGTTGAGCGGCACCTTGGAGCGCTCGAAGACGGTTCCAACGGTAACGGTGAACTGCTCACGGCAGGCGTTGCACTGGTAGAGGCCAGCGCGATGCGCCCGACCCTTCAGAGCCGTAGCTTCATCGACCACGCCGCAATGCGGGCAGATCGGACCTTGCGGCCAACGGGTGGCTTCGAGGTGTTCGCGGGCCTTGTCGGCGTCGGTGAAGATCGGTGCGGTGAGGTTCATGGCGTAGGCGTCCTTCGATGAAAGAACTCTACGAAATCAACGTTGCTTTGTCACGTATATAATTCCCCCATGAAGGGGAGGGAATCGCATATGGCGTTGGAGTTGAAGTTTTAGGCCGAAGCGGATTCTGCAGGTGTCTCCCTGGTTTGAGGAGGCTGCGGG
>JAUSPV010000150.1 GCA_030652755.1 Caulobacter sp.
GGCGTCGGCAAGACCTCGCTCGGCAAGTCGATCGCCAAGGCGACCGGCCGCGAGTTCGTGCGCCTGTCGCTGGGCGGCGTGCGGGATGAGGCCGAGATCCGCGGTCACCGCCGCACCTACATCGGCTCGATGCCCGGCAAGGTCATCCAGTCGATGAAGAAGGCCAAGGCCGTCGATCCGTTCTTCCTGCTCGACGAGATCGACAAGATGGGCAGCGACTGGCGCGGGGATCCGTCCTCCGCCCTGCTGGAGGTGCTGGATCCGGCGCAGAACTCGACCTTCGCCGACCACTATCTGGAGGTCGACTACGACCTCAGCCAGACCATGTTCGTCACCACGGCCAACAGCTTGAACATGCCCCAGCCGCTGCTGGACCGCATGGAGATCATCCGCATCCCCGGCTACACCGAGGACGAGAAGGTGGAGATCGCCAAGCGCCACATCCTGGCGCGGCTGTCCAAGGACCACGGCCTGAAGGAAGCCGAGTTCGTTGTGCCGGAGAAGGCGATCCGCGACCTGATCCGCTACTACACCCGGGAAGCCGGCGTGCGGTCGCTGGAGCGGGAACTGGGCAACCTGGCGCGCAAGGTCGTCCGCGACCTCTCGCGCGAGAACGTCGAGACCATCACCGTCGACGACGAGCGGCTGGCCAAGTACGCGGGCGTCAAGAAGTACCGCTACGGGGAAACCGACGCCGAGGACCAGATCGGCATCGTCACGGGCCTGGCCTGGACCGAATTTGGCGGCGACATCCTGACCATCGAGGCGGTCAAGATGATCGGCAAGGGCCGGATGTCGATCACCGGCAACCTCAAGGAGGTGATGAAGGAGTCGATCTCCGCGGCGAACAGCTACGTCCGTTCGCGGGCGCCGGCCTTCGGCATCAAGCCCTCGGTGTTCGAGAAGACCGACATCCACGTCCACGTGCCCGACGGCGCCACCCCCAAGGACGGTCCCTCGGCCGGCGCGGCCATGGCCACGGCCATGGTTTCGGTCCTGACCGGGAACCCGATTCGCAAGGACATCGCCATGACTGGCGAGATCACCCTGCGCGGCCGGGTCACCGCCATCGGCGGCCTGAAGGAGAAGCTGCTGGCCGCCCTCCGCTCGGGCATCAAGACGGTGCTGATCCCCGAGGAAAACGAGAAGGACCTCGCCGACGTGCCGGAGACGGTGAAGTCGGGGCTGGAGATCATCCCGGTCTCGACCATCGATCAGGTGCTGGCCCTGGCCCTTACGGGGCCTCTGACGCCGATCGAATGGACCGAGTCGGATGACATCGTTGCTGCACCTGCGAAGGTCGAAGAGGGCGATGCTGACGCGGTGATCACCCACTAGCGGTCACCCAAGGTAAGTTATCAACGATAATTAGGGCCGTCCGGCTTGTTTCCGGGCGGCCTTTCGTTTGACGGGGTCACGCCTTCCGCCATAATCCCTCGCAAGCGAACGGCTCGCCCGGAACGGGAGCGCCGCGCTGCACAACACTGGCTGGGAGAATTCTATGACCAAGGCCGAACTGGTCGCCGCCATCGCCGATGGCGCTGGTCTCAACAAGACGCAAGCCGCCGCGGCTCTGCAAAGCTTCGTCGATGCGGTCACCGCCTCGCTGAAGAAGGGCGATGACGTTCGCCTCGTGGGCTTTGGCACGTTCAAGGCCGTCAATCGCGCCGCGGGCACCGCCCGTAACCCGCGCACTGGCGAAACCGTGAGCCGCCCGGCGTCGAAGACCGCCCGCTTCCAGGTGGGTGAAGGCCTGAAGACGACGCTGAACGGCTAAGCCGCTCACGACATCTTTCAAGACTTGCGGAGGCGGTCGTCCTGACGGGACGGCCGCCTCTTCGCTTTTCCAGGAGGCGCTTGGGCGCTATGAGCCTCCGCAAGGGCGGCTAGCTCAGCTGGTCAGAGCATCTCGTTTACACCGAGAGGGTCGGCGGTTCGAACCCGTCGCCGCCCACCACCGCTTTCCAATCACACCGCTGTCACAATCAAGAGGTGGGCGACCGCCGCGGTGCACGTCGTCGCGGCCGGCGGCTGGAATAACGTTGTGCGCTCATCCAATGCCGCTTAGCTTGTATTCGGGACTCGGTATCGGGAAAATTCAGGGGGTGGCTTTGCGATCGTTTTTTGTCTGTCTTGGCGTGGCCCTCATGCTGGCGCTGCCAGGCGCTTCCCTTGCGCAAGCGCGCAAACCGGTGGTCGCCATCTACAAGATGGAGGACTTGACCCGGAGCGGCCAGGAGCAAACCCTGTCGACCATGATCGAGACGGCGATCTCGGCGACGAGCAAGTTTCGGGTCATGGAACGGTCGCGTCTCGGCACGCTTGTCGGTGAACAGGGCCGGGCCAAGGCTGGCCTGATCACCACCGATACGCCGGGCCGGGTTGGGGGCTTCGAGGGGGCTGACTTCCTGATCTATGGCACCATCACGACCCTGTCGTCGGTCGCGAAGTCGGATCTGGGCAGCAGTCTCGCTGCCGGTCTGTTTGCCCAGCCAGGAACATCGACGCCGAGCTGCAACGTGACGGTCGCCACGCTCAGCATCGACATCAAGATCACCGACGCCAAGACAGGCGAAGTCCGATACGTGAGCCGGATCGACGAGACCCAGAAATCGGCGGCCCGATGTGGCGGCGCTGGCCAGATCGACAGTTCGGCCCTGCTTCGCGCCGCGGCCGATAACATCGCCGGCAAGCTGGTGACCGCCATCTATCCCATCCAGGTCGCGGCTGTTCAGAGCGACGGGACGGTGGTCCTCAACTACGGCGAAGGCACGGTCGCGGTCGGTGCGGTGCTGGCGGCCTATTCCAAGGGCGAGGCGATCAAGGATCCCGCGACCGGCGAGGTGCTGTCCTACAACGAGGAAAAGCTCGGCTTCCTCCGGGTGACCGAGGTCACGGGCCGGGTTTCGAGGGCGATGCCGGCCTCGGCGTTCGCGGTTCCGCTGGCCGTCGGTTCGATCGTCAGGCCGGCGACGCAGGCTGACGTGAATGCTCTGAGCAAACCCTCGCGGCGCCGGTAGGAGACATGTCGATGAACGTGATTGGCGGCGCCGCGCGGCGCTGGCTGCTGTTGGCCGCCGTTCCGATGGCGGTGCTTCTGGCTGCGCCTTCGGCCGGGGCCCAGACCATTCCCTCGTCTACGGTTTCCATCGGCGCCTTCTCCAGCGAGGGAACCTGCTCCCTGATCCGCCGAAGTGCGGGGTCTTCCGCGCTGGTCGTCACCAGCGATGTCATCGCGGCGGCCGCGCGTTGGGAAACCTGGTTCGAGCGGGACTGTGTCGACAATTTCGCCACGCTCCGCCGGAGCATCGAGGCGGCGCTGGCCGCGTCGGGCAAGGTTTCAGTCGCTCCGGGCTCCGGCTACGTCGTTTCCGGTCGCGTCTCGGACATCGGCACGTTCGGAGGGCCGGGCGGAGCGCCGCCGGCGGAGGGCTATCTCGTGGCCTCGGGCGGACTGTTCGCCAATCTCGACATCGTGGTCCGCGACCGGGCCGGCCGCACGGTCTTTGGGACGTTGATCACCAAGCGGATCGAGACAGCCTCCACGGTGGCCGTCAGTGACAAGACCAGCCAGTTCAGCACGCGCGGCGGCCGAAGCGGTCAAGCCCTCTACACCGAACTGCAGCACGCTCTGGCGCTGGCGGCGGCCAGGCAGATCGCCTTCCAGGTTGCGCCGCTCAAGGTGGTGGCCGGCGGCGGCGACAAAATCCAGCTCAACTACGGCGCCCCGCTGCTCGCGTTCGGCACGATCATTCAGGCGACTAGCCCGGACGGGTTCAACTCGGCGCGATACACCGTGGTTTCGGCCGGGCCCTCGACCGCCGTGGCCAAGGTGGATGGCGGCGGAAACACCTCGCAGATCGGGGTCGGCAGTTCCGCGGTGGTGCTGGAGCCCGAGGACCCCGCGTCCAACGGACGGCGATTTGATCGTGTCGATTTGCCCTGAAGTTCTTCGGGTCAAGGTGCGTTTGTCCGTATCGATCAGCCTCGCTCCGGCGTGACGGTATCAGAACGCCTGGGGCGGGGACGCGCGCTTTCGCCTGAGCGGTTCGCAAGGTGTTCCTTTTCTGCCACCTGATCCACGACCGCCAACCAATCCAACTCCCCACTCCGCGCGTAACTCCTTCCATGCTGCTGCTCGTCCTCGGCGTCACCGCCGCCTTCTGCCTTGTCATGGCCGCCGCCTGGGCCTTCCAGCGGGACCGGCGCAATGGCGGCTGGACGGACGTCTGGTGGAGCTACGCGACCGGCGCGGCCGGCGTGGCGCTGGCGCTGTGGCCGATCGCCGGCGCCGCGCCGGGAGGCCGACAATGGCTGGCCGCCGGCCTTGTCGCGGCCTGGTCGCTGCGGCTCGGCACGCACCTGCTGCGCCGGGTGGCCGCGTCTCCGGCCGAGGACCCCCGCTACGCCCGTTTTCGCGAGGACTGGGGCCAGGACCTCGACCGCCGCATGTTCGGCTTCCTGCAGGTTCAGGCGCTGTCCGGGGCCCTGCTGGCCGTGGCGGTGCTGGTCGCCGCCCACCGGCCCGGGCCGCTCGGCTGGCAGGACGCGGCCGGCGTGGCGCTGATGCTGCTGGCCATCGGCGGGGAGGGGCTGGCCGACGCCCAGCTGGCGCGGTTCAAGGCCGACCCGGCCAACCACGGCAAGGTCTGCGACTCCGGCCTGTGGGGCTGGTCGCGGCATCCCAACTACTTCTTCGAGTGGCTGGTCTGGATGGCCTGGCCGGTGATCGCCATCGGCGCGGCCTGGCCCTGGGGCTGGCTGGCGCTCGTCGGGCCCGCCTTCATGGCCCTGCTGCTGATCAAGGGCTCCGGCGTGCCGCCGCTGGAGGCGGCCATGGTTCGCTCGCGCGGCGACGCCTACCGGGCCTACCAGCGCCGCGTCTCGGTCTTCATCCCGTTGCCGCCCCGAAAGGATGCCGCATGAGCCTGCTCGCCGCCGCGATCCACGCCGCCGAGGGTCTGCCCGCGCCGGACAGCCTTCGCCGCGCGGTGATCTCGCGCCTCGTCGAGGGGCAGCGCCGTGAGTTGCTGGAATTGCCCCAGGACGCCGCCGCCCGGTTCGCGGCCGACATGCGAACCCGGCCGATCGCCGAACATGTCGACGCCGCCAACGACCAGCACTACGAGCTGCCGCCAGAGTTCTTCGAGCGCGTGCTCGGCCCGCGGCTGAAATACTCGAGCTGCCTCTACGCGCCTGGCGCGACCCTGGCCCAGGCCGAGGACGCCGCCCTGGCCGAGACCTGCGACCACGCCGACCTGAAGGACGGCCAACATATCCTTGAGCTGGGCTGCGGCTGGGGATCGCTGAGTCTGTGGATGGCGGCGCGCTATCCCAAGGCGACCATCATCTCGGTGTCCAACTCGCACGGCCAGCGCGCCCACATCGAGGAGCGGGCGAAGGCGACAGGGCTGTCGAACCTGACCGTCGTCACCGCCGACGCCAATGTCTTCGAGCCGGAGGGGCGCTTCGACCGCGTCGTCTCGGTGGAGATGTTCGAGCATATGGCCAACTGGGCGCAGCTGCTGGGCCGGGTGCGGACCTGGCTGAAGCCCGACGGCCGGCTGTTCCTGCACGTCTTCTCGTCGCGCACGGCGCCGTACCGGTTCGCCAGCGAGGATCCGTCCGACTGGATCGGCCGCCATTTCTTCACCGGCGGATTCATGCCCAGCCACGACCTGATCCGCGACTTCGGCGACATCTTCACCCTGGAGGCGGACTGGCGCTGGAGCGGCCGGCACTATGAGCGCACCGCCCTCGACTGGCTCGCCAACATGGACCACGAGGACCTCGCCGTCCGCCGGATCATGCGCCAGGTCTATGGCGCCGACGCCGAGCTGTGGCGGCGGCGCTGGCGGCTGTTCTTCCTGGCCACCGCCGGCCTGTTCGGCCATCGCGGCGGCGAGGAGTGGGGCGTCAGCCACTATCGGCTCAAGCCCGTCTAGAGCAGCGCCTCCAGCAGGTCTTCGGCGCGCCGATTGGCGAGGGCGGCCGTGATGGCGTCGCCGAGGGTCCGCGCCGCCCGCGCGTAGGCCGGCTCAGCCAGCAGCGTCTGGACCGCCCCCGCGATGGCTTCGGGAGAGGCGTCGCGCTCCAGCATCAGGCCCGCGCCGCGATGGACGACCCTTTGGGCGTTGTCGCGCTGGTCGCGCAGGCCGGGCAGCACCAGCAGCGGCAGCCCCGCCATCAGAGGCCGGATGACCGAGCCGTGGCCGCCATGGGTCACGAACAGCGCCGCCTCGGCCATCAGGGCCTCGTGGGAGGCGCCGGCGACCACAAGGACGTTCTCCGAGCCCGGGAAGTCCGCAAGCTCCAGCGCCGGTCCCAGCGTGACCACGGCACGGACGGGCAGGGCGCTCAACGCAGCGATAGCCCGCTTCAGCAGGTCCTCCTGCGCCTCGTAGAGCGAGGAGGAGGTGACGACCACCAGCGGGCGGGCGTCATCTGCCGGCCAGGGCGAGGCCCAGGCCTGCACGCCGAGCGGATCGCCGACATAGGGTCCGGCGTAGGCGAATGGCTCGGCCAGCGGATCGGGCGCGAAGTCGAAGGCCTCGCTCGTGCCCAGCAGGATGCTTCGCGCGACGGCGAGCTGCTCGAAAAGGTCGGCGAGCGGCGACAGACCCAGACCCGCCCGGGCGAGGTTCAGCGCCGGCAGGCCGATCTGGAAGATGGTCCGCGTCGTCTGGCCGACCATCTGGTGCAGCATGCCGTCCTGCTCGTTGGCCGCCGGCGCCATGCCGGCCCCGAACGGCGGCAGGCCGGGCAGGGTGGGGAAGGGCCAGACGTTGGCGCAGAACAGGGCCAGAGGCACGCCGGCCTTCTCCGCCGCCATCATCGGGCCGAACAGCAGCTCCTGGCTGACGATCAGGTCGACCGGCGCCGCGTCCATCGCCTCCAGCACATCGCGGGCATAGAGCGCGGCGGGGCCGGCGATGATCCGCTCGCAGAGGCGCGACACCGACTCCATCGGGTTGTCGGCCTCCCAGTCGCGCAGCAGGTCGCTGGCGGCGGTCTTGTCCGGCCGGGAGGGCGCGTGCCGCCAGGGCCGGAACGGCAGGTCCAGCGCCGCCGCGTCGCCCGCGTTGCAGGCGTCGCTCAGCACCATCACCGTATGACCGCGCGACCGCAGGCCCGCCGCGAGCAGCAGCATCGGCTGGACGTGGCCGCCGCCTTCCCAGGTGGTGAACAGAATACGCGCCATGGATCCCCCGTGTGGTCCCGGCCTAGCCGCCTCGGGGCGTTCGCCGCAAGCCTGATCGCGTTATCCCGGCTTCTCCGCGAAGCCCAGGATCAGCGCCGCAAGTTCCGGCTCCTGCACCGCCTCGGCCGCTTCGGCCGGCGTGAACCAGCGCCGTTGCCGCTGGGCCTTCTCGGGCCAGTCTTCCCGCAGGATGATCACCTCAAGCGGATAGAGAGCCGCGGTCACCGGCCGGATCTCGGTTGTCTTGAGCACCTTTTCGTAGCCGAAGCTCCCCAGGGCCTCTTCGGAAACGACGCCGTCCACCCCGGCCTCTTCGAAGGCCTCGATCGCGGCGGCGGCATGGTCCCGTTTGCCCTTCATCGGCCAGCCCTTGGGCGTGACCCAGCGCCGGGTCTCGCGCGAGGTCACCAGCAGGATCTCGAGGCGCGGAGATGTCCGGTAGCACAGCGCGGCGACCTGGCGGTCCCGCAGGCTCTCCTGGTCAGGCTCAATCATCAGGACCCGGACTAAAGCAACGCGAGAGTCGCGTCAGCCCCCTGTCGGCGGCGCGCGTCTGTTACGCGTGAGCGGGGGCTTCGTGCACCGATTTCAAGGGAAATGGCGCGAGTGACGGGACTCGAACCCGCGACCTCCGGCGTGACAGGCCGGCGCTCTAACCAACTGAGCTACACCCGCAAAGATGCTCGCCCTGCGGCGAGGGGCGTCTGATAGGTCCCGCCTCGGGGGCTGTCAACAGCTACTGCGGGACGAGGTAGTGAAAAGGCGCGACGGGTCCGGTGGCGAGGGTCAACAGCGCCCAGACGCCGGTGATCAGCATGCCCGACGCGAAAAAGGCCAGGGCGTAGGGCAGCAGGATCGAGATCAGCCCGCCGACGCCCAGGCCGGGCAGCCAGCGACGCCCGAACCCGAGCAGCAGCACGAAATAGGCGCTCATCGGCGAGGCGATCACCAGGCTGGAATCGCCCATGCGGTAGGCGGCGGTGGTCATCTCCGGGCTGACGCCCAGCAGCATCAGCATCGGCACCATCACCGGACCCAGCGCCGCCCACTTGGCCGAGGCCGAGGAGATGAACATGTCGAGCAGCGCCGCCAGAATCGTCACCCCGACCAGAATCATCGGCAGCGGCAGGCCCGACTCGCGCAGGGCGCCGGCCCCCTTGATGGCGGTGATGGCCCCCAGATTCGACCAGCTGAACATGGCGATGAAGTGCGAGGCGGCGAAGGCCAGCACGATGTAGGGGGCCATGGCGGCGATCGAGTCGGAGGCCAGACGGACCACGTCACTGTCCTTGCGGATGGCCTTGGTGCGCATGCCGTACACGCAGCCGGCCAGCATGAAGAGCAGGAAGAAGGCCGAGATCAGCGAGCGGAAGAAGGGCGTCCACTGGGCCGGTCCCTGCGCCGTCGTGTCCCGCAGCGGGCCGCCCGGCAGCAGGACCAGCGCCGCCCACAGCGCGATCACGGCCAGGGCGGCGAGGCCGGCCATGCTGAGCGCGCCCTTCGGGACGATGGGAGCGTCCTCGCTTTCGGCGTCGGTCCGGGCCCCGGTCCAGGGGCCCAGGCGCGGCTCGACCACCTTGTCGGTCACCCACCAGCCGACCAGGGTGAAGACCACCGCGCCGGTCATGGTGAAGTACCAGTTGCCCGCCAGGTTGGCGGTCCAGGCCGGATCCAGCAGGCGGGCGGCCGGTTCGGTGAAGCCGAGAATCAGGGCGTCGAACTGGCCGGGCAGGGGATTGCCCGCGAACGAGGCGATGGCTGCGGCATAGGCGCACGCCAGGCCGGCGATCGGATGGCGTCCGGCGGCGGCGAACACGGCGGCGGCCAGCGGCGGCAGCACGACGATCCCGGAGTCGGCGGCGTGGTTGGAGAGCAGGCCGATGATCAGCACCATCGGCGTCAGCAGCTTGACCGGCGAGGCGGCGACCAGCCGGCGGATCGTGTCGGCCAGCAGGCCGACCCGCTCGGCGACGCCCGCTCCCAGCATGACCAGCAGCACCAGGCCCAGCGGCGCGAACCCCGTGAAAGTCCTCGCCATTTCGGTCAGCAGGGTGCGGACATTGTCCGGCGCCAGCAGGCTCTTGGCGACCAGGGTCTCGCCCGTCACCGGATTGACCACGGTGACCCCCATGGCCGCGAAGCCGATGCTGGCGATGACCAGCGCGCCGATCAGCCAGAGGAAGATGAAGACGGGGTCCGGCAGCCGGTCGCCCAGGCGTTCGACAGCGTCGAGGACTCGAAGGGCGGCCGGGCGTTTGCTCACGACTCGGAAGACTGCATGCCCTTCGCCGGGGGGCAAGACTCGCGCGCAATCCTGAGAACGGTTCTCAACATATGCCTGCCGTTTGAACCCCCCACGGGCATGGGCTACAAGGCGCCCGACTCCTTCCCGGGACACCCATGGACGCCTTTCTCCTCCAGTACCTGCCGCTCGTGATTCTGCTCGGAATCGCGGCGATCCTCGGCGTGCTGTTCACGGTCGCTTCGGCGACCCTGGGCCCGTCCGCGCCGGACCCCGAAAAGCTCTCGGCCTACGAGTGCGGGTTCAACGCCTTCGACGACGCACGGATGAAGTTCGACATCCGGTTCTACCTGGTCTCGATCCTGTTCATCATCTTCGACCTGGAAGTGGCGTTCCTGTTCCCCTGGGCGGTCACTCTGCTGAAGCTGCCCGTCGAGCAGACCGTCTTCGCCTTCTGGTCGATGATGACCTTCCTGGGCGTGCTGACCGTGGGCTTCATCTACGAATGGAAGAAGGGCGCCCTGGAATGGGAGTGATCGTTCCCGCCGGTTCGGCCGGCCGCTCGACCGTCGAGGGTTACGATCCCCGGCTCCATGACCCCTATTTCGACGGCGTCTCCCAGGCGCTCGCCGACAAGGGCTTCGTCACGGCCGCCGCCGACGACCTGATCACCTGGGCCCGCACCGGTTCGCTGATGTGGATGACCTTCGGCCTCGCATGCTGCGCGGTCGAGATGATGCAGGCCTCGATGCCGCGCTACGACCTGGAGCGCTACGGCTTCGCGCCCCGCGCCAGCCCGCGCCAGAGCGACGTGATGATCGTCGCCGGCACCCTGACCAACAAGATGGCTCCGGCGCTGCGCAAGGTCTACGACCAGATG
>JAUSPV010000152.1 GCA_030652755.1 Caulobacter sp.
CCCCGCCCGGCCTCTCCGGACGGCTCGAATTGCTGCCCACGAACGGGCGGGCGCGCACACCAGCGCACGCCTGGAACGGAGGCTTACGTCCCCTCCGCCTGATCCCGCTCGACCACTCCCCGTCGCCGCATCGGGCTGGTACCAGGCGCCCTCCCCCGCGACGGGGACTTGCTGAGTATGGGCGGGGTTGGAGCGTGGGGGATAAGTTGCATTCTATCCCCCCATCTCCGTCTCCCCGGCGAAGACCGGGGTCCATACGGGGCAAGGGCTGGAGCGGGTCCGTGGATCCCGGCCGTCCCGGGAAGACGGGGGACAGACTCCTACCGCCCCTTCCACTCCGGCTTCCGCTTCTCGCCCCAGGCCGCGACGCCTTCGCGGCGGTCGTCGGTGGGGGTGAGCTCGTCGTAGGCGGCCAGTTCGACGGCGATGGCTTCCGCGCCGGTCAGCACGACCGTGTCGCGGACCACGCGGCGGATGTTGCGCACCGACAGCGGGGCGTTGGCGGCGATCCTGCGGGCGGTCTCGATGGCGGCGGCGACCAGTTCGTCGGCGGCGCAGACGCGGTTGACCACGCCCCAGGCGAGGCCCTCGGCGGCGGTGAACGGCTCGCCGGTCAGCAGCACCTCGCGGGCCCGGCGCTCGCCGGCGGCGCGGACCAGATTCGGCGCGCCGCCCAGGCCCGGCATGATGCCCAGCTTGACCTCCGGCAGCGCCAGCCGGGCGCCCTCGGCGGCATAGATGAAGTCGCAGTTGAGCGCGATCTCCGCCCCGCCGCCGTAGGCCGCGCCGTTGACCGCGCAGATCACCGGGACCGGCAGGGCGACCAGCGCGTCGCGCATGGCCTCGAACAATCGGTGCTGGGCGACCCACTGGGCGTCGGTCATGCCGTCGCGCTCCTTCAGGTCCGCCCCGGCGCAGAAGATCTTGGTCCCCGCGCCGGTCAGGACCAGGGCGCGGATAGCGCCGGGATCGGCGACGAGGCCAGCCAACAGGGCCAGCAGCTCCTCCGCCATCCGCGTCGACAGCGAGTTGCCGGCGTCCCGGCGGTTGAGGGTGACGAGCAGCACGCCCTCGGCGGGCGTGGCGGTGAGGAGGGTTTCGTGAGTCATGGGGCGGAAGCTAGCGGGGCTCCCCCTCACTGTCATCCCGGAGGCCGAAGGCGATCCGGGACCCAGCCAATGCCGTGCGCCCGCCTTCTGGGTCCCGG
>JAUSPV010000160.1 GCA_030652755.1 Caulobacter sp.
GCGCCGCAGACTGAGGTCGGCCCGCTGAATGCTCCCAATTCGGGAAGCCCGGCGCCGTCCCCTCCGACCCGGCTCCGCCGGGCCACCTCCCCGCTCGCTCCGCTCCGGGGAGGATTGTCTTTGAGGTTGGACGAAAACAGGAGATAGACCCCGCCTTCCTCACGCCTGCCACGAAACCCACCCCCCCATGGCCGCCCCGATCCTCGCCCTGAAAGATGTCCGGCTCGCCGACGGCGCCACCATGCTGTTCGACGGCGTGGACCTGGCCATCGAGCCGGGGGTCAAGGCCTCGCTGGTCGGGCGCAACGGGGCCGGCAAGTCGACGTTGATGCGGATCCTGACCGGGGCCATCGAGGCCGACGCCGGCGACCGCTTCATGACGCCCGGCGCCCGCATCGTGGTCGTGCCGCAGGAGCCGGTGATCGTCGGCGACACCCTGCTGGACCACGTCGAGGCCGGCGGCGCGACGCACTACGAGGCCGAGGCCGAGCTGATGGCCTTCGGGCTGGACCCGGCCAAGTCGACCAAGGGCCTGAGCGGCGGCGAGATCCGCCGCGTGGCCCTGGCCCGCGCCTTCGCCGAGCAGCCGGACGTGCTGCTGCTGGACGAGCCGACCAACCACCTGGACATCTTCGCCATCCAGACCCTGGAGGACAAGCTGTCGTCCTGCCGGGCCGCCGCCCTGATCGTCAGCCACGACCGCGCCTTCCTCGGCCGGGTCACCCGGCGCTGCTTCTGGCTGGAGAGCCGCAAGGTCCGCCGGCTGGACAAGGGCTTCGAGTTTTTCGACGAATGGTCCGAGCAGATGCTCGAGGCCGAGGCCGACGAGTTCCGCCGCCTGAACAAGGCCATCGAGCGCGAGCAGCACTGGATGGCCCGCGGCGTCACCGGCCGCCGGGCCCGCAACGAAGGTCGCCGCCGCCGCCTGGTCGCCATGCGCGAGCAGAAGGCCACGGTGTTGAAGGAGGCCCGGGGCAGCCTGAGCATGGGCCTGGCCGCCGGCGACACCTCCGGCAAGCGCGTCGCAGAGGCCAAGGGCCTCTGCAAGGCCTTCGGCGAGCGGGTCATCGTCAGCGGCTTTTCGACCCGCATCCAGCGCGGCGACCGGGTCGCCCTGGTCGGTCCCAACGGGGCCGGCAAGACCACCCTGGTCAAGCTGCTGCTCGGCGACCTGAAACCCGACGCCGGCGAGGTGAAGCTGGGGACCGGGCTGGAGATCGCCTACATCGACCAGGCGCGCGGCGACCTGAAGGAGGGCCAGACCCTCTGGGACGTGCTGACCGACGGCGGCGGCGACCAGATCATGGTGCGCGGCATGCCCCGCCACGTCGCCGGCTACGCCAAGGAATTCCTGTTCCAGGACAAGCAGCTGCGCCAGCCGGTCTCCAGCCTGTCGGGCGGCGAGCGCAACCGCCTTCTGCTGGCCCGCGCCCTGGCCCGGCCCGCCAACCTGCTGGTGCTGGACGAACCGACCAACGACCTGGACATGGAGACCCTCGACCTGCTCGAGGATCTGCTGGCCGACTTCGACGGCACCCTGATCCTGGTCAGCCACGACCGCGACTTCATCGACCGTCTGGCCACCTCGACCATCGCGCTGGACGGCCGGGGCAAGGTGGTCGAGACGCCGGGCGGCTGGACCGACTTCATGGGCCAGAACCCCGGCTTCTTCGAGGACCGCAATCCCGGCGGCGCCAAGGCTGTCCAGACGCCCCGCGGCGAGACGAAGAAGGCGGTCAAGCTCAGCTACAAGGACCAGCGGCGGCTCGAGGAGCTGGAAGCCCTGATCGCCGCCCTGCCGGGCCAGATCGCCAGGCTGGACGCCGAACTGGCCGACCCCAACCTCTACGCCCGCGACCGGGCCCGCTTCGACCGCACCATGAACGCCGCCGACAAGGCCCGCGCCGATCTGGCCTTCGCCGAGGAAGAGTGGCTGACGCTGGAAGAGAAGCGCGAGGCGCTGGGGGCCTGAGCCCTCAGAACGCCGCCATCGGCGCCATCGCGGCGACGGCCAGCCCGAACGGGGCCAGCGCGGCCAGGGCCATGGCGGTGCGCCCGATCCACCACAGGCTCCAGCCGGCCAGCGGCCCGATGACCAGGATGGCGTAGGTCACGAAGAAGACGGTCATGTCGCGACCGCTCACCTCGCCCGACGCGCCCTGCGCCAGCACGGAGACGGCGGCCGGCAGGCAGCTGTAGAGCATGGCGACCGCGATCAGCACCGCCGCGAACAGCGCGCAGGCGGTGAACTCGCGCAGCGACACCGGCGGCGGCTCCCGATGGCGGGTCGGTCGGTTCTGGCTCATCCTGCGGCGCGCTCCCGGTCAGGTCCGGTATAGCGGCGGTGGGAGGCAAGGGAAGAGCCGCCTCTCGGCCCTACGTCGTCTTCCCGAGCGATCCGAGCCAGTCCAGCACCAGCCGGCGCCGCCTTCAGGGCGGAACCGCCGTGGTGCTGAGCCTGCCGCTGTGGGACGGCCTCGTCCGCCAGACCTGCAAGGCACGCAACGCGGCCATCGCGACGGCGGTGGCCAAGGCGCGGAAATAGCGGCGCGCCGGTGGCGGTCGCCGGCGATCGCCGCGTCAGACCAAGGCCTACTCCGCCGCCGGGCTCAGCTTCACCAACAGACCCTCGATGGGCTGCACGACGCCGTTGCTCACCAGGCTTTCCCTTCCCGTCAGGCGCGCGCTGGCGCCGTCGGGAGCCGTGGCGACGAGATCCTGGCCGTTGCGCGTGAACGTCAGCATCCCCCCGCCCATGGTGCGCAGCTGCACGCCCTTGCCTGCGGCCCCGTCGACAGCCGCGGCGATGTCGGCGCGTGTGATGGCACCGGGCAGGATGTGGGCGCGCATGAGGGCCGCCCCCTCGGCCTTCATCGCCGGATCGGTGAGATCCCCGCCCGCCGGGCCGGTCAAGGCCGAGTCCGGAGGAGCGAGCACGGTGTAGGGGCCTACCCCCTCAAGCGCGGCCTCCAGGCCCGAGTTGGCGAGCACCTTCGCCAGGCCACCATACGCGCGGTCGGCCTGTAGCGTCGCCGCCAGCGTCTTGTTCGACACCTCGGCCGGCGCGCCGGCGGCGGACTTCTCCGCTCCGGCCTTGCCTGCCCCGTCCCCGCAGCCGGCGAGAGCGACCACGGCGAGGGCCGCCAGCGTGCAGCGCGTCAGGGTTCGCATCGTCATGATCCCGCTCACAGGGCTTTGGCCAGCAGCGGGACGATCGCCGCGATCAGCTGCGTCTTCGGATCCACCTGGTAGATCGCGCCGTCGTTGTAGCGGTAGGCGGCCGTGGGGGTGTCGACGTACTGGTTCCGATAGGCGTAGGGCACGTTGTAGACATCGTAACCGCTGGGCATCCGCTGCCCCACGGCCGCCGATTGGCCGGTCACCAGCGCGACCACCTGCTGGATTGTCGAGGTGTTGCGATCGACGCCGTAGATCGCGCCGTCCGCGTACCGGTAATCATAGGACGGGCTCAGCCCGTAGTAGTCGACCTGCTGGCGCGGCGCGGGATCATAGCGGTACTGGGTCGGCCACAGCCGCCCCGCCGAAAGCGCGCCGCCAAGCGCCGGCATATAGCCGAGCAGCGCGCCTTGCCGGTCGTAGCGGTACTGATAGCCGTCATCATAGCGATGCACGTAGCCGACGCGGGGATCGCCCCAGCGGTAGTCATAGCGGTGCTGCACTTTCTTCGCCTGGCCCGGCGGCAGGCAGCCGTTGTTCTTCTTGGCCAGGCCCGGGGGGCAACCCCGCATCACGCCGTAGTCCCGGTAAGGGACGGATACGACGGCCTGCTGGCCGCGCTCACGGCTCACGATGACCGGGCCGTCGCCCCGGTCGCGCCCGCCATTCCCGTCGCGGTCGCGTCCGGGCCTGTCGTCTTGGACGACCCGCTGATCCGGGCGCTGGCCCCTGTCGCCGGAGCCCACGTCCTTGTCCTTGCCGCCCCCCTTGCCCGGATGGACTTTGGGGCCTTGCTCTTGTTGACCTCCGCCGTCCTTGCCCTTGCCCGGTTTGTCCCCGCCTTGACCCTGCGCAAGAGCGGGCTGGACGCTGAGCGTGAGCATCAGGGCGGTTGAGAGACTGAGCAACTTGATCATGGGTTCGTTCTTTCGTGGCGGGGCCACAACGTCTGAAACCCGACAGGGTTGCCTGGCGCGGCGCGCGTCATGGCCGGGCGCTGCTTCCGGCGCCGACGCCGCACTCCCTGCCTCAAAGAAAAAGGCGGGGTCTTGCGACCCCGCCTCCCAGGCAGTCCTGTCCGGTGGCGGCTTAGGCCGCCTTGCCGAAGGACAGGGTCTCGTAGCGACGCAGGTGATGGTCGACCGAGCCGAACAGGCCCTCGATCATCGTGGCGCGCTTGAAATAGTGGCCGATGGCCAGCTCGTCGGTCATGCCCATGCCGCCGTGGATCTGGATGGCGTTCTGGCCGACGAACTTGCAGGCCTTGCCGATCTGCACCTTGGCGGCGGAAACGGCCTTGGCGCGCTCGGCGTCGTCGGTGACCTTGATGGTGGCCATGTAGGTCATCGAGACCGACTGCTCGACGTTCATGAACATGTCGACCATCCGGTGCTGCAGCACCTGGAAGTTGGCGATGGCGGTGCCGAACTGCTTGCGCTGCTTGGCGTACTCCAGGGTGCCGGTGTGCAGCTGGCGCATGGCGCCGACGGCCTCGGCGCACAGGGCGGCGGTGGCTTCGTCGATGACCTTGTTGACCAGCGGCAGGGCGGCGCCCTCCGCGCCGATCAGGGCGTCGGCGCCGACCGAGACGTTCTCGAAATAGACTTCCGAGGCGCGCTGGCCGTCCACGGTCGGGTAGTCGCGGGTGGTGACGCCCTTGGCGTTCTTCTCGACGATAAACACCGAGACGCCGCTCTCCTCGCGCTGGCCGCCGCCGGTGCGGGCGGTGACGATCAGGTGGGTGGCCCAGGGGGCGCCGACGACCACGGCCTTGTGGCCGTTGATCACATAGCCCGCGCCGTCCTTCTTGGCCGTCGTCTTCAGGTCGTGCCAGGTGTAGCGGGCCTGCGGCTCGGCGTAGGCGAAGGCGAAGATGGTCTTGCCCTCGATGATCGAGCCGATCAGGTCGGCCGCGCCGGCGTGGCCGCTGTGCTTCAGGAAGCCGCCGCCGATCACCACGGTGCCGAGGTAGGGCTCGACGACCAGCGCCTTGCCGAACTCTTCCATGACGATCATGTTTTCGATGGCGTCGCCGCCAAGGCCGCCCAGGTCTTCCGAGAACGGCGCGCCCAGGATGCCCAGCTCGTTGGCGAAGGCCGACCAGATGGCCGGATCACGCCCGGCGTCCGACGAGATCGCCTTGCGGCGCTTGTCGAAGTCGTAGTTGTCCTGGAGGTAGCTGGCGACCGTGTCGCGCAGCATCGACTGTTCTTCGGTGAAGTTGAAATCCATCCTGGCGGTCCTCGTCTTTCAACCCCTCTAGGGGGGCGTTGGGTCGTTGTGCGTCCTTCGACACGGCCGCTTCGCGACCTGCTCAGGATGACTAATTCAGAAGCGCTCCCACCTTTGTCATCCTGAGCAGCGCCCGCAAGGGCGCGTGTCGAAGGACGCAGGGCGGGAGCGCCGTTTCCGTGACTAGAGCCCCAGCACCATCTTGGCGATGATGTTGCGCTGGATCTCGTTGGACCCGCCGTAGATCGAGGTCTTGCGGGTGTTGAAGTAGGCGCCGGCCCGGCCGACGGCGTAGTCGGGGCCGATGCGGGCGTTGTCGCCGGCGTCGCGCAGGTAGGGCGAGCTGTAGTGGCCGGAGGCCTCCAGCGCCAGTTCGGTCAGGCGCTGCTGGATCTCGGTGCCCTTGATCTTGAGCAGCGAGGACTCCGGCCCGGGGCCCTTGCCCGAGGCTTCGCCGGCCAGGGTGCGCAGTTCGGTGAACTCCAGCGCCGTCAGGTCGATCTCCAGCTCGGCGACCTTGCGCTTGAAGGACGCGTCCTGGATCAGCGGCGTACCGTCGTCGTTCAGTTCAACGGCGGCCATCTCGCGGATCTTCTCGACGCCGCGCTTGGAGCGGGCGACGCCGGCGATGCCGCTGCGCTCGTGGGCGAGCAGGAACTTGGCGCAGGTCCAGCCCTTGTTCTCTTCGAAGACGCGGTTCTCGACCGGCACCTTGACGTTCTCGAGCCAGACCTCGTTGACCTCGTGGCCGCCTTCCAGGGTCGTGATCCGGCGGACCTCGATGCCCGGGCTCTTCATGTCGATCAGCAGGAAGGAGATGCCTTCCTGGATCTTGGCGGTCGGGTCGGTGCGGACCAGGAAGAAGCCCCAGTCGGCGTGCTGGGCCAGGGTTGTCCAGGTCTTCTGGCCGTTGACCAGGTAGTATTCCTTGCCGTCATCGCCGGTGATGCGCTCGGCCTTGGTCTTGAGGCTGGCCAGGTCGGAGCCGGCGCCCGGCTCGCTGTAGCCCTGGCACCACCATTCCTCGCCGTTGTAGATCTTCGGCAGGAAGCGCTCTTTCTGCTCGGGCGTGCCGAAGGTGTAGATCACCGGGGCGACCATCACGACGCCGAACGGCAGGACCGGCAGCGCGTCGGCGCGGGCCAGTTCCTCGGACCAGATGTACTTCTGGGTCGAGGTCCAGTTGGTGCCGCCCAGGGCCTGCGGCCACGACGGCGCGACCCAGCCCTTCCTGGCCAGAACCTTGTGCCAGGACAGGTAGTCGTCCTTGGTCAGGTCGTCGCCGTCGTCCTGCTTGCCGCGCAGCTGCTCGGGGTAGTTCTGCTCGATAAAGGCGCGGACCTCCGCGCGGAACGCGTTGTCTTCGGCGGAGAATTCGAGGTTCATGTAGGGCTCCCGGCGCGGCCTCTCAAAGGGGCCGTTTTAAGTCGGCGCGACCATAGCGACCGAACAGTTGTTTGGAAAGATGACGCGAGCGTCAACGTAAAGCTGGCCGCCCCGCCGCCAAGGGGCTCCGGGCAAAAAAAGAACGCCCCGTCCCGGAGGACGAGGCGTCAAGGCTACTGGGTGCTCGATCAGTAGTGGGGTGGGCCGGTCAGGCGACCAGGGCGGCGCAGGCGCCGGCGAGTTCGGCCGCGATCGCGGCCTTGCCGCCTTCACGGGCGGAGCGCGTGGCGCGAACGGCGTCGGAGCGGGCGGCCATCGCCCTGTCGATGATGACGCCGGCGCGACCGCGTTCGTTGGCCTTCAGCAGGGCGTCGAACGGCTCGGCATCGGCGCCGGCCAGGCCGGCGCAGCGGGCGGCCTTGATGAACTGGGAATCGTTGAGGCGCCCTTCGGCGGCGAAGGCGGCGGTGGCGGCGAGGCCGGAAACGGCGGTCGCGGCGATAACGGCGGCAGTGATGATACGCATGGGGGTCGCTCCATCTCCCTGATTGGTGCGAGATCAGGATGCTGGAATCGGTCTGTATTCACAAATTAAATACCTGACAGACTCCAATAATTACATGCCGTTCATGTCTTACGAGACTGTAATGGTCTTGTCGAAATCATGACGAAAACATGGCGGCCGGTAAGGCTTGAATCGCGCGCCGCCGGTCGCGATGCTGGCGCGATGACCAAGAGCCCCGCCCCCGGCGAGACCACCCCGCGCATGGACGCGGCGGCGCTGAACGATTTCCTGGCGCGCGCCTTCCCGGAGGCCGACCCGGCCGCCATGCCCCGCGTCACGGTCGTGGCGCCGGGACGGGTGGCGCTGGTCCAGTCGATGGCCAGCCGCAACCTGCGACCCGGCGGCGTGATTTCCGGTCCCTCGCTGATGACCATGGCCGACACCGCCGCCTATGCGCTGATGCTGGCCCACATCGGCGAGGTGGCCATGGCGGTGACCACCAGCCTGACCATCCACTTCCTGAGGCCCTGCGCGCCGGGCGACCTGCACGCCGAGGCGACGATGCTGCGACTCGGCCGCCGGATCGGAACCTGCGATGTGCTGATGTGGACCGAAGGACGCGACCGCGCCGCCGCCAAGGCGACGGTCGCCTACGCCATTCCGGACGGAGCCTCGCGTTGACCCTGCCCGCCGCGCCGCCCCCCGGACCACCCAAGGCCATCGCCACGCCCTGCATCAAGGTCTGTATCGTCGACGCCGAGAGCAGCCTGTGCCTGGGCTGCTACCGCACCCTGATGGAGATCGCCGGCTGGGCCCGCCTGCCGGAGGACGAGCGCGCGCGGTTGATGGCGGAACTGCCGGAGCGCCGGTCGAAGATCCGGCCGGAGAAACTGGGGCTGGTGTAGCTCTTCTCCCTCCCCTTCATGGGGAGGGTGGCTCGGCGCGGCGACGCCGAGACGAGACGGGTGGGGCAGGCAGCGATCCGGAGTCGGCGCTGAGCACGGCCACCTGCTTGCCCCACCCTGCCCTGCTGCGCAGGGCTGTCCCTCCCCACGAGGGGGAGGGAGGAACGAGACCCTTACCCAACCCTTGCACCCGTTCACGCGTTGCAAACCCCGCCGCCCCTACAGTGCGCGTCGAAGGGGCGTCCGGCGCCTCCGGCAGAGCCAGAAGGCGGAGTGTCTGTGATGATCAGGGTGCTGGCGATCGGCTGTATCGCGGCGTTGTCGGCCATCGGGGCCGCCCGCACCATCGCCAGCCTGGATGACGGCGCCCACGCCGCCACGCCCGTGCTGCTGGCCGAGGCGGCGATCAGCGCCCCGACGCCCGCGGCCACGACGGCCCAGGTCAGCAAGAGCGCCGACGGCCACTACTGGGCCGAGGCCATGGTCGACGGCAAGGTCGTCCGCTTCCTGGTCGACACCGGCGCCACCGCCGTGGCCCTGACCGCCGACGACGCCCGGCGCCTGGGCTACAACCCGGCCGGGCTCGACTACCGCCATGAGGTCATCACCGCCGAGGGCAGGGTCAAGGCCGCCGCCGTCCAGCTGCGCTCGATCTCCATCGCCGGGGCCCGGGTGGACAACGTCGACGCCCTGATTCTCGAGCGCGGCCTGCACACCTCGCTGCTGGGCATGAGCTACCTGGGCAAGCTGCAGTCGTTCGAGGCGACGCGGACGTCGCTGATTTTGAAGCCGTAGAGGCGGAATTCGGTGACGGTTTACGAATTGCCGGCTCGGAACCCGGTCCGCCGTCGCAATTCGTAAACTGTCACCGAATTCGTCACCGAATTCAGGCCGCGTCCCGCCTGCGCTCAAACGCCTCGCGCACCGCGCTCAGCGCCGCGTCGACGACCTCCAGCCCGGCGCCGGGCTTGTTGCCCTCGACCGTCAGCACACGCCGCCAGATGCGGCCGCCCGGCATGGCGTGGAACAGGCCCAGCATGTGCCGCGTCATCGCGGCCAGCCGCCAGCCCTCGGCCAGTCGCGCCGACAGGTAGGGCTTGTAGGCTTCAACCGCCGTGAACGGATCGACGTCGGCCACCGCCTCGCCGAACAGGCGGCGGTCGACCCGTCCCAGCAGAGCGGGCTCGTGGTAGGCGGCGCGACCGAGCATGACGCCGTCGACGCCTTCGGCCAGCTGCGCCTCCGCCGCGTCCAGGTCCGGCACGCCGCCGTTGAGCACGATGGTCAGCGCCGGCCGCTCGCGCTTGAGCCGCTGCACGAGCGGATAGTCGAGCGGCGGGATGTCGCGGTTTTCCTTCGGCGACAGCCCCTGCAGCCAGGCCTTGCGGGCATGGACGATGAAGGTGCTCACCCCCGCCTTCGCCGACAGGTCGACCAGCGCGAACAGGCTCTGCTCCGGGTCCTGATCATCGACGCCGATGCGGCATTTGACGGTCACCGGGACCTTCACCGCGTCGATCATCGCCGCCATGCAGTCGGCGACCAGCGCCGGCTCGCGCATCAGGCAGGCGCCGAAACGGCCGCTCTGCACCCGGTCCGACGGGCAGCCGACGTTGAGGTTGATCTCGTCGTAGCCGAGGTCCTCGCCAATGCGGGCGCTGGCCGCCAGATCCGCCGGTTCCGACCCGCCCAGCTGCAGCGCCACGGGGTGCTCCACCGCGTCGAAGCCCAGCAGCCGCTCCCGGTCGCCGTGGATCACCGCACCGGTCGTGACCATCTCCGTATAGAGCAGCGCCCGGCGCGTCAGCACACGGTGGAACGCCCGGCAGTGCCGGTCGGTCCAGTCCATCATCGGCGCGACAGAAAGGGTGTGGGGCGGGCGGGTCATGTCGCGCCCGCCCTTACAGAAAAAACGCCGCCGGGGACAGTCGGCGCCGCCGCGGAGCCGGTCTGGCGGGACCCATGCAGCCAAAGTTGCGGTTCGGCGTTTCGCCCCCCGGACGTCGGGGACCGCCATGACACTGCAGCAGGGACTGGCTTTCGGGCTGGTGGGATTGACCATCATCGCCTTCATCTGGGGCCGGTGGCGTTATGACGTCGTCGCGGTCACCGCCCTGCTGGCCGGGCTGGCCATCGGGGTGGTGCCGGCGGAGAGCGCCTTCGACGGCTTCCGCAACGACGTCACGGTGATCATCGCCTGCGCCCTGATCGTCAGCGCCGCCTTCGCGCGGTCGGGGATCGTGGAGTTGGCGCTGCGCCGCGTCCTGCCCCTCTTGAAGACCGAGCGCAGCCAGGTCCCGGTGCTGACCGGCGTGGTCACCCTGCTGTCGATGGCGACCAAGAATGTCGGCGCCCTGGCCATCATGCTGCCGGTCGCCCAGCAGGTGGCGCGCAAGACCGGCACGGCGCCGTCGCGCCTGCTGATGCCGATGGCGTTCGGGGCGATGATCGGCGGGCTGGTCACCCTCGTCGGCACGGCGCCCAACATCATCGTCTCGGAGGTGCGCCAGCAGATCCTGGGCGAGCCGTTCGGCATGTACGACTTCGCCCCCGTCGGCCTGGTCATCACCGGGCTGTCGCTGGTCTTCCTGGCCTTCGGCTACCGGCTGCTGCCGAAGGACCGGGCCGGGACGCTGAACCTGGACGCCGCCCTGTCCGCCAAGCTGTATCTGACCGAGGCGAGGGTTCCGGACGACTGGAGCCACGGCAAGATGCGGCTCGGCCGGCTGACCGAGATGGCCGAGGGCGGCGCCGTGGTGATGGGCATGCTGCGGGGCGGTCGGCGACGCCCCTCGCCTCATCCCAACACCGTGGTCAGGGCCGGGGACATCCTGCTGCTGGAGGGCGAGCAGCAGGCGCTGGACGCCTTCGTGGCGCGCGCCCGACTGGCCCTGACCCGCAAGGACCACCCGGTCGCCATGGAGGAGCCGACCGAGGAGGTCCGCGCCGTCGAGGCGGTGGTCGGTCCGGACTCGCCGCTGATCGGCCGCTCGGCCCAGGGCGCGCAGATCCATACGGAACAAGGCGTCAACCTGCTGGGCGTCAGTCGCGCGGGATACCGCATGACCCACCACCTGCGCAGTCTGCGGTTCCGGGCCGGCGACATCCTGTTGCTGCAGGGTGGTGAGCGGAACATTCCGGCCGCGCTGCAGGCGCTGGGCTGCCTGCCGCTGATCGAGCGGAACGTGCGGCTGGGCGGCCCGCGCCGGCTGTTCGCGCCGGCCATCGTGCTGGCCCTGGCCATGGTGCTGGTCGCGTTCCAGCTGGTCCCCGTGGCCGTCGCCTTCTTCGGGGCGGCGGTGATCATCGTCATCATCGGCGGCCTGCGCATGCGCGAGGCCTACGGCGCTCTCGACGGGCCGCTGCTGGTGCTGATCGCCGCCCTGATCCCGGTCAGCGACGCCATCCAGCGGACCGGCGGCTCCGACCTGATCGCCGGCTGGCTGTCGGGCGCGTTCGGCGACCTGCCCGGCATCGTGGCCATCGGCGGGGTGATGCTGGCGGCGATGATCGTGACGCCCTTCCTCAACAACGCCGCCACCGTGCTGATCATGGCCCCGATCGGCGCCACCCTGGCCGGCAAGCTGGGCTTCCGGCCCGACGCCTTCCTGATGGCGGTGGCGGTCGGCGCGGCCTGCGACTTCCTCACCCCCATCGGCCACCAGTGCAATACGATGGTCATGGCCCCCGGCGGCTATCGATTCGCCGACTATCCCAGGCTGGGCGCGCCGCTAAGTCTGATGGTGCTGCTGGCCGGGCCCCTGCTGATCTCCTTCTTCTGGCCGCTGTCCTGACTTGGCGTTTGATCCGAACCCGTATCAAATACGCCGGGGTATCGATCAGGGCGGGACAATGGCGGCAGGCAAGGGCGCGCCCAAGGGCGACAAGCGGCAGCGCACGCGCGCGGCGCTGATCGAGGCGGCCGCCGGGATCATCGCCGAGAAGGGCTTCGACCGCGCCTCGCTCGACGAGATCTGCGCCCGGGCCGGCATGACCCGCGGCGCCTTCCACGGCAACTTCAGGAGCCGCGAGGAGCTGTTCCTTGCCGTGGTCGACAGCCAGCTGCGCCCGGTCAGCGCCGACTTCCGGCCCGGCGAGTCCTTTCGCACCCAGATGCGGATCCTCGGCCTGGCCGTGGCGGCGGAGGCCCGGCGACGCGCGCCGATGGCGGCCGGCGCGGCGGCCTTCCAGCTCTATCTGCTGACCAATCCGCAGGCCAAGGCCCGCACCGCCGTCCAGCAGGCCTCCGCCTACCAGGCCATGGCCGAGGGCTTCACCCGCATCCTGCCGCCCGGCGAGCTGCCGATGCCGGCGGGGCAGTTCGTGATCGTGCTCGACGCCCTGATCACCGGCCTGATGTTCGTCAGCTACCAGTCGCCGGGCCTGTTGAAGGACGAGGACTTTGTCGCCGCCTTCGAGGCCCTGGCCGGCCCGGCGCCCAGGCCCGCCCCCAGGACCGGCGGCCAGGCCTTCACCCTGCTGCGGTAGGAGGGGACTGGATACCGTGTCCCCACGGGGGACAGCTACCGCTATCGACGGAAGCAGTCCCCGAGTTGACACCCGCGTTCGGCGAGCGTACCTCGACCGCTCCACCGGTCCGATCGGACCTGTCTTCGCGAGCCTCGATTCATGACCGTCGCCACCTTCATTGACTGCCGGACGCTTCCGTCCGCCGTTGATGGCGGTCGTTGCGCCGACCCTGCTCGCGAGGAAAAAGCCGCCTAGAACCCTCTACGGATTCAAGGCCTTCCGACCCTCCCGAGCCCGCTGCTCCGGAGGGTTTTTCATTCCCGCCTCCCCGCATCGGGCCCGGACACACGAAAGTCCGATCGATGATCGACGAGATGAACACTTCCGCCGCCGTCCGCGCGGCCCCCGCCCCCGAGACCAGTCGAAGCGCGCGCCAGGACCGTTTCGTCCTCGAGGCGCGCGACCTGCTGATCCTGTCCGGCCCGCTGATCTTCACCCAGCTGGCGCAGATGGCGATCCTCGCCACGGACGTGGTGCTGCTGGGCCGGCTTTCAACCGATGCGCTGGCCGCCGCCGCCATCGGCAACACGGTCTACTATTTCTGCTGGCTGATCGGCAGCGGGCCCGCCTCGGCCGTCTCGCCGATGATCGCCCAGATGGTCGGCGCCCGTCCGAAGGAGAAGGCCGGCGTGCGCCACGTGGTCCGCATGGGCCTGTGGAGCGCCATCCTGCTGTCGATCCCGCTGATGCCGATCCTGCTGGCCGGCCGCTGGATCCTCGACAACCTGGGACAGGACCCCGTGCTGGCCTATGGCGCGGGCCAGTTCACGACCATGCTGTGCATCGGCCTGCCGTTCTCGTTCGGCTTCCAGGTGCTGCGCAACTTCGCCACCGCCCTCAACAAGCCCAACGCGGCGCTGTGGGTGATGCTGTCGGCGATCCTGATCAACGGCCTGCTGGCCTGGGCCCTGATCTTCGGCGAGCTGGGGCTGCCGAAGCTGGGCCTGGTCGGGGCCGGGCTGGCGACATCACTGTCGGCGGTCTGGTCCTTCCTGGCCATGCTGGTCGTGGTGCGAATGACGCCGACGCTGCGGGCCTTCCGCATGCTGCGCCGCTTCCACCGGCCGGTGATCCGCAAGCTGCGCGAGATCATGATGCTCGGCATCCCGATCGGGGTCACCATCCTGTTCGAGGCCATGCTGTTCAACGCCATGACCCTGGTGGTCGGGACCTTCGGCGGCGCGGCGCTGGCGGCGCACCAGGTGGCGCTGAACTTCGCCTCGGTGACCTTCATGATCCCGCTGGGGGTGGCCATGGCCGCCACCGTGCGGGTCGGTCGGTTCGCCGGGCGAGGCGACCGCGAGGGCGCGCGGCGGGCCGGCTTCACGGCCATGGTCGTCGGGTCGGGGCTGATCAGCCTGTTCGGGGTGCTGATGTTCTTCAGCGGCGAGTGGATCGCCGGCCTCTACATCGCCGGCCGGGACGCGCAGAGCCTGCAGGTCATCGCGCTGGCCGCCCTGTTCCTGAAGGTGGCGGCGGCGTTCCAGCTGGTCGACGCCCTGCAGGTCGTCGGCGCCATGGCGCTGCGGGGCCTCAAGGACGCCCGCATGCCGATGCTGCTGGCCGGCGGCGCCTACTGGCTGGCCGGGGCGCCGGTCTGCATCCTGCTCGGGGTCTACTTCAAGATGGAGGGCCTGGGCGTCTGGATCGGCCTGGCCTTCGGCCTGGCGGTGGCGGCGGCGGCGATGTGCCTGCGCTTCCACCTGCTCACCCGGAAGACCCTGCCCCTTTAGTGGAGTTGTCCCCCTGGCCGTCCATCCAGGGGGACAGCATCCGGGCCAGGGCGTCGAGGCAGGCCTCCAGCTCGACCCCCTCCTCCTTGCGGGCCAGGGCGAAGATCATCTCGTTCAACGCCCCCATGACCAGCACAGACAGCGGCCGCGCCGCCGCGAGCGAGAGGTTGTCGCGGCCGGCCAGGTTACGCAGGCCGCTGGTCAGCGTAGCAAGGCCGATCTGGGCGTCGACCTTGCGCCATTCCGCGTCGCCCAGCACGGTCGGGCCGTCGATCAGCACCACCCGCTGGTAGTCGGGCCGGGCGCCGAACGTCATCGCGGACCGGCAGCCGGCAAGGAAGGCGTCCATCGGCGCCCCGTCACGCGACGCGGCGCGGACATGGGCGTCCAGCTCGGCCTCCAGCGCGACGAACACCGCGCGGAACAGAGCGGCCTTGGTCCGGAAGTGGTGGAACAGCGCGCCCTCGCTGACCCCGGCGTCGCGGGCGATGCGGGCGGTCGAAGCGCCGGCGTAACCGTCCATGGCGAAGGCCGCGCGGGCGGCGGCGGCGATGGCCTCGCGCGTGCGGGCGGCGTCCGTGGCGGATCGTCGCGGCATGGCGAACTCCTTGGCGCTGGACAGCGCCGATACTGGGTCGCTATCTACCAAGGAGCACTATGTAAACGCAACCGGCTCGCAAGGGGCGCCGCCGGAGGTCCCCTACAATCCGCCCCATCCCAAGGACCGGCGCCGATGGCCCGCCACCGTCAGTACCTGTGTCTGTTCTACGGCCTGGTCGCCACGATCGCCTTCATCGCGACCTGGATCGAGATCCTGGATCATTTCCGTTCGGCGGACAGCCTCGCGGGCGCCGCCGGCGCGGCTGTCCGCTTCCTGGCGGACATGCGGGTCAACCCGGCCGCGCGAACCGTGACCCTGGACCTGTTGCTGCTGTCGCTGGCGGTGATGACCTTCATGGTCCTGGAGGCCCGCAGACTGGGTATCCGTTTCGTCTGGGCCTATCTCGCCCTCGGCTTTGTGCTGGCGCTCAGCGTCACCTTCCCGCTGTTCATGATCGCCCGCGAGCGTCACCTGGCCTGGCAGGAGGGCGGCGAGACCGCGCCGCTGGTGCTGATCGACGGGATGAGCCTCGCGGTCCTGTCGGCGACGGTGGTCGCCCTGAGCGGCTGCGTCATCGGCGGTTGACGCCGATGAACGGGAGGTGACCAGTCCGGTTCAGGTTCGGCTCAACGAGCGAGGCTCATAACACCTCCAACGACGGCGTTACCGGATTGTCCGGTCAGGCCGCCGCCCAGGAGAGCCTCCATGAAGAAGCTTCTGACCGCGGCCATCGCCCTCAGCGTTCTGGCCAGCGCCGGCGCCGCCAGCGCCCAGTCCTACGGCTACCCCCGTGACCGCGACGACCGCAGCGCCGAGCAACGCTACGACCGCTACGACCGCTACGACCAGCGCGACGCTCGCGATGACCGTCGGGACGACCGCCGTGACGTGCGCGAAGACCGTCGTGACAGCCGCTACGACCGTCGCGATGATCGCTACGAACGCCGCGCCGAGCGCCGCTATGACGGTGGCCGCTACTACCATCCGCGCGGCTACCAGGTCCGTGACTGGCGCCGTGGCGAGCGTCTGCCGGCCGCCTACCGTGGCCGGGCCTACGCCGTCGACTACCGGACCTATCGCCTGGCGGCTCCGCCCCGCGGCTACGAATACCGTCGCGTTGGCAACGACGTGGTCCTGACCGCGATCGCCACCGGCATCATCACCTCGGTTCTGTTCGGCATGTTCTACTAGTCCCCCACGAACGTACAGGTCGAGCAAGGCGCGCCCCCGGAGACTCCCGCTCCGGGGGCGTTGCCGTGTCTGGCCTAATCCTCCAGGCTCAGCAGGGTCGCGTTGCCGCCGGCGCTGGTCGTGTCCACCGACACCGTTCGCTCCACCGCGAAGCGGGCCAGGTAGTGGGGGCCGCCGGCCTTGGGGCCGGTGCCGCTGAGGCCCTCGCCGCCGAACGGCTGCACCCCGACCACGGCGCCGATCATCGAGCGGTTGACGTAGAGGTTGCCGACCTTGGCCTTGCTCCGGACGATGTCGGCCGCCTCGCCGATGCGGCTGTGCAGGCCCATGGTCAGGCCGTAGCCGGAGGCGTTGATGCGGTCGACGAGCTGCGCCAGCTCGCCGGCCTTCCAGGTCGTCACATGCAGGACCGGGCCGAAGACCTCCTTCGTCAGGTCCTCCACGCGGTCCAGCCGGATGATGGTCGGGGCGACGAAGGTCCCGCTGGCGCAGACGGCGGGCAGCGGGATCTGACAAAGGACCTGCGCGCGGTGGGCCTCGATGTGGGCGTTCAGGCTGCCCTGCGCGGCGGCGTCGATCACCGGGCCGATGTCGGTGGCGATGTCGCCCGGATCGCCCAGGGTCAATTCGGCCATCGCCCCCTTGAGCATCTCCAGCACCTTGTCGGCGATATCCTCCTGCAGGCAGAGCAGCCGCAGGGCCGAGCAGCGCTGGCCGGCGCTCTGGAAGGCGGAGATGACCACGTCACCCACCACCTGCTCGGGCAGGGCGGTGGAGTCGACGATCATGGCGTTCAGCCCGCCGGTCTCGGCGATCAGCGGCACGAGGGGCCGGCGGTCGTCCTCCAGCAGGGTGCGGGCGATCTTCCGCGCGGTGCCGGTCGAGCCGGTGAAGACCACGCCCATCACGCGGACGTCGGCGGTCAGGGCCTGGCCGACCTCCGGGCCGCCGGGGACCATGGCCAGCACGTCGGCGGGCAGGCCGGCCTCGAGCAGCAGCCGGGCGGCCGCGTCGGCGATCAGCGGCGTCTGCGGCGCCGGCTTGGCGACCACGGCGTTGCCGGCGACCAGGGCGGCGGCTGCCTGGCCCAGGAAGATGGCCAGCGGGAAGTTCCACGGGCTGATGGCGGCGATGACGCCCCGGCCGGCCATGTGCAGCTCGTTGCGCTCGCCGGTCGGCCCGGGCAGGGCGACGGGGACGAAGGTCTCGCGGGCCCGGGCGGCGTAGTAGCGGCAGAAGTCGACCGCCTCGCGCACCTCGGCCAGGGCGTCGGGAATCGACTTGCCGGCCTCGCGCACGCACAGCGCCATCAGCCGCACATGGTCGCGCTCCATCAGCTCGGCCATGCGGTCGACCACGGCGGCGCGCTCCACCACCGGCGTGGCGGCCCAGGCGGGCTGCGCCGCGTGCGCCAGCGAAAGAGCGCGGTCGACGTCGGCGACGGAGGCCTCGACCACATGCCCGACCACGCGGCGCGCATCGGCCGGATCGGTCACCGGCTTGCCGGCGCCGCCGACGGCCTTGCCGCCGATCAGCGGGGCGGCCTTGTGCGGTTTGCTCCACACCTTCGTCATCCCGGCGGTCAGGGCGTCGATGACGGCGCGGTCGGTCAGGTCGATACCGGCGGAATTGACGCGTTCGGGGGCGTAGAGGGCCATGGGGCTGGGGATCCTGCTGTGCGGCCGGAGGCCGGCGGCCTCGACGAGGACGACGGGGTCGGCGAGCAGCTCGTCGTCGGAGACGGTCTCGTCGGCGATCTGGTGGACGAAGCTGGTGTTGGCTCCGTTCTCGAGCAGGCGGCGGACGAGATAGGCCAAGAGGTCGCGATAGCCGCCCACCGGCGCATAGACCCGCGCGGCCACGCCCTGCTCGGCGATCAGCCGCTCATAGAGGCCCGCCCCCATGCCGTGCAGGCGCTGGAACTCGAAGTCCCGCCGCTCGCCCGCCCAGTCCAGGATGGTGGCCACGGTCAGGGCGTTGTGGGTGGCGAAGGCCGGATAGATCCCGGGCGAGGACAGCATGGCCCGGGCGCAGGCCAGGAACGACACGTCGGTCGCCGCCTTGCGCGTGAAGACCGGATAGTCGGCCAGGCCGCGTTCCTGGCCGCGCTTGATCTCGCTGTCCCAGTAGGCGCCCTTGACCAGCCGCACGGTGATGCGCCGACCGGTGGCCAGGCCCAGCGCATTGACCCAGGCAATCACCGCCGGGGCGCGCCGCTGATAGGCCTGCACCGCCATGCCAAGGCCGTCCCAGCCGGTCAGGTCCGGGTCGGCGGCGACGGCGGCGATGATGTCCAGGCTCATCTCCAGCCGCTCGGCCTCCTCGGCGTCGATGGTCAGGCCGATGCCGTGCAGCCTGGCCAGCCGGGCCAGCCGCAGGGTGCGCTCGACCAGCTCGGGCACGGCGCGGGCGTCCTTGGCCGTCTCGTAGCGCGGGTGGATGGCCGACAGCTTCACCGAGATGCTGTCGCGGGCGTGCATCTCGCCCTTCCCGCCTTCGCTGGCGCCGATCACCGCGATGGCGTCGACATAGGCCTTCAGGTAGCGGTCGGCGTCGGCGGCCGTCTTCGCCGCCTCGCCCAGCATGTCGAAGCTGTGCCGGAAGGCGACCGAGCCGCGGCGGTCGGCGCGCTTCAGCGCCTCCTCGATGGTGCGGCCCAGCACGAAGGCCTCGCCCATCATCTGCATGGCCGTGGCCACGGCCCTGAGGATGGCCGGCTCGCCGAGGCGCCCGACCAGCTTCTTCAGGGCGCCGGCCTCGTCGTCCATCAGCCCGCGCGCCAGGATCAGGCCGAGCGTCGCGGAGTTGACCAGCACCGAGTCCGAGGCCCCGCGGTGGGCGCTCCAGTCGGCGCGGCCCAGCTTGTCGCGCACCAGGTCGGCGGCGGTCAGCGGGTCGGGCACGCGCAGATAGGCCTCGGCCAGCGACAGCAGGGCGACGCCCTCGTCGGTGGTCAGGCTGTATTCCTGCAGGAACTGCTCGACCCAGCCCTCGGTTCCGGCCTTGCGCAGGTCGGCGAGCAGGCGCCTCGCCCGGGCCTCCACACGGCCGCGCGAGGCCGCATCCAGCCGGGCGTCGGGGATCAGGGCGGCCAGCCGCTGCGGCTCGGGCGCCCGGTACAGCGGCGCGATGGCGGCGCGGGCCGCGACGAGGCCCGGAACGAGGGGGGACGAGGGCTTGCGCATGGCGGGCGGCGACCGTGTTGGCGGAGGGGGCTGAAGATACGCCGGTTATGCCCGCAGCTGCGCCAAATGTGCTTGGTATCTCAGCGCGCCGGCCGTAGCTTTCCACGCATGATCCCGCATCCGCCGAATAATCTTCATACGCTGGACGAGACCGACCGCCGCATCCTGCGCGTGCTGCAGGCCGATGGCCGCATCACCAACCAGGACCTGGCCGCCGCCGTCGGCCTGTCCCCCGCCGCCTGCCACGACCGCTTCCGCCGCCTGCGCGAGCGCGGCTTCATCACCGGCTTCGCCGCCCTGCTCGACCCGGAGAAGATCGACCGCGCCCTGATGATCTTCGTCGAGATCCAGCTGGACCGCACCACCGCCGACACCTTCGAGAAGTTCGCCGCCACCGTGCGGAGAACGCCGGAGATCCTGGAGTGCCACATGGTCGCCGGCGGCTTCGACTACCTGATCAAGGCGCGGGTGTCGGACATGGCGGCCTATCGCGCGTTCCTGGGCGAGACGCTGGTGAACCTGCCCGGCGTGCGCGAGACGCGGACCTACGCGGTGCTGGAGGAGGTGAAGAATACGGTGGTGATGGGGGTTTAGGGGGGGGGATTATTTGTAGACCTCAAACACGTTCTTCAGAAGCGCTTCTATGTGCGCCGCCGCCTCGTTCTGACCGACCTTGAGACTATTTGGGTGCCCACATCCGTTTCGAAGCGTCAGAGCTTGGTCAAGCCGCTGCTTAGGGTTCTTGCCCAACTGGGATATCCCAACCAATCGGTTCAGGAAGTCCACCTCTTTCATCACGCCGAATTCGTCAGAGTTTTTTGCATCCTTCCATTTTGAATCGACGCGCCGAGCTTCAGTATTAAATGCAGCCAGATGATTGTTGACTATCCACTTCTTCAAAACATCGACTGCAGCAAGCCACGACATAACAATTGCGGACCTAAACAGCTTGGCTTCGTAGCACCTAATTGCCTCTTCAACGAAGACGCGAGTATCTTTGTCTGATATGCTTGCAAGATGCGCCCTAAGGTCAATTGCTACCTGAGTTGCAGCAGGGCTAGCGCTATCCACACCTAGATCCCTGAGACGCGCCTTTCCTTTTTCGGATAGCTCGTGGCCGCCAAGCACCTGAAGGGTTGCCCCCCTTCCGCGGCCGAGAACTTCCGAGACATTCCACTTATCCATGTTGCAGCCGACGGAGCGCGCCTCCGCCTTGATCTCGCTGACCCCTCTAGGCTTCTCAAAAGTTGAGAGCACAAGAAGAACCTTGTCGAGACGGCTAAGACCATCCTTCTGAAGCCACAGCTTCAACTGATCACTATTCAGCCGCAAGACGGCCCTTCATCGAGCTTTGTTCGGAAGCGGACAGCGAAAAGTCGCTGTTAGAAAGCTCATTAATTCGTCCCGCAGACACTAGGGTCGCAAGCATCTTTGTAAGATTGCCACTCATGTTGGCCTTGTAATAACTTTTCGCTGATTTCATAGCATCAAGAAGTTCCTGACGCTTAAAGCTCTCAAGACCCGTCACAAACTGCAGATAGGCGGCAGCTGCAAGGACAAGGTCTGGGCCTGTAGAAACTCCCAGCTTTGCTGAAATTGTGTTCGGCGAAAAGTTGAGAGAAGTCTCCGAATTTCCACCTTCGCCAGCCGCTTGACTCGCGGTCGATTGGGGCATGCCGCTGTCGAACGCTGCTGCAGGCGTCACACCCACCAGACTCTCAAGGTGGCTAAAGAGGTCCTTGATGGCCTCAGCGTCGAATTGAGCATCACCTTCATACTCAAATTCGATGTGACCCATCCTGATCATCAGCTTCGACGCCATTTCCACCTCCGATTGCACATCACCGTAGCAGACGCAGGCCGGATTCCAATACCCGCAGTAGCTTCAGCCAAGGAGGTGGAGTTCCGACCAGGGCAATCGGTTTCTGTAGCTTGATAGTGAACTTCATCACGCCCTCATGCCGAGCCTTCGCCGGGCGGGTCAGGTCAGTCAAGGTCGGCGCTTCGCGCCGCCGCTGCGCGGTCGCCCGCAGGGCGAAGTCGGTGGACGGACCCGGCCCGTCCGGCACGCTGGCAGCCATGAGATCGACGGGGCGGCCCCTTCCTGAAGGAAGGCTCCCCCCCTTTTTCTCCGCTCATCCTCGCGGAGGCGAGGGGGCGGGGACATGCACTTCAGTGCGTGTCCCCCGCCGCTTCTGTCTGGCGTGTTCACCGGAACGACAAGCTGATGGGGACACGCACTGAAGTGCATGTCCCCGAGCCAATCCCGACGATGAGCCGCTGCATCGAAAAGCCTGGGCCCTCGCTTCCGCGAGGATGAGCGGGTGTTTGGGATGCGGTGAGCCCCCTCATCCGGCCGCTTCGCGGCCACCTTCTCCCGCGAGGGGAGAAGGGTTCGCGCTGCCAAGCTGGTGGGGACACGCACTGAAGTGCATGTCCCCGGCGCCCCTCCCTACTCCGCGTCCAGGCTCTTCATCCAGGCGATGATGTCGGCGATCTGGTCGGGGGCGTATTCGTATTCGGGCATGGCCGGGTGGCCCGAGAGGATGCCCTCGGCCAGGGCCTCTTCCAGGGACTCCAGCGGGTACTTCTCGTGCAGGGTGCGGAACGGCGGGGCGGGGCCGAAGTCGCTGTCGCCGACGGCCTCGATGGCGTGGCAGGCGGCGCAGTCGCGGGCCACCAGGGCGTGGCCGCGCTCGGCCGAGGGGACGACGGCGGGCGCCTCGACGGGCGGGGCGTCCGGCGCGGCGGCCGCCGGCGCCTGCCGGGTCATGCCGAGGACGGCGATCGCGGCGAGGACGGGCAGCATGAGGAGTGGGTTGGAGAGACGCATGACTGAACTCCGGGCGTTGCCGGGAATCATGCGCGCTGCCGGTCCCGCGGGGAAGCGGAACCACTACCCGAATCGGGTTTATGGGCCGCCGAGGCCGGCCCCTTGCGTGCTTCGACACGCGCTCTTCGAGCGCTGCTCAGCATGACTATGGATACAGGCCTTCCAACCCGGTCATCCTGAGCAGCCGCGACGCGGCGTGTCGAAGGACGCACGGCGCCGCGCCCCCCTACTTCCCCCAGTCGCGCACGAAGCTGTCGAACAGGCGCACGCCGAAGCCGGCCGAGCCGGCAGGCTTCCAGTCGCCGGCCGCGCTCCAGCCCATGCCGGCCATGTCGATATGGGCCCAGGGGATGTCGCGGCTGATGAACTCGCCGATGAACCAGGCGCCCGTGCCGGCCCCGGCGCCGCCGTCGCCGCCGTTCTTGATGTCGGCGATGGTCGAGCTGGTGTCCCTGGCGTAGCTGGGGTGCAGCGGCAGGCGCCACAGCGCCTCGCCGGTCGCCGCGCCGGCCTCGGTCAGCCTGCCGGCCAGGTCGTCGTGGCGGCTGAACAGCCCGGCGTAGTCGTCGCCCAGGGCCGTGCCGACCGCGCCGGTCAGGGTGGCGATGTCGACGACCACGGCGGGCGCCAGGTTACGCTCGGTCCAGACCAGGGCGTCGGCCAGCACCAGCCGGCCCTCGGCGTCGGTGGAGATGATCTCGATGGTCTTGCCGTTCATGGCGGTCAGCACGTCGGCCGGGCGAATGGCGGCGCCGTCGGGCATGTTCTCGGCCAGGGCGGCGACAGCCACGACATCGACCGGGGCGGCCGACTTCGACAGCGACAGCACCGCGCCGACCACGGCGGCGGCGCCGGACATGTCCATCTTCATGTTGCCCATGTTGGCCGACGGCTTGATCGAGATGCCGCCGGTGTCGAAGGTCACGCCCTTGCCGACGAAGACCAAGGGTTTGTCCTCGCTGCCTGGAGCCGAATCAAGGACGATGAACCGGGCGGGGGTGTCGCTGCCGCGAAAAACC
>JAUSPV010000163.1 GCA_030652755.1 Caulobacter sp.
CTGGATCTGGCACTGGCGCGCCAGGCCGGCGGCGACGATGTTCTTGGCGACGTAGCGCGCTGCGTAGGCGGCCGAACGGTCAACCTTGCTCGGGTCCTTGCCGCTGAAGGCGCCGCCGCCGTGCGGCGAGGCGCCGCCGTAGGTGTCGACGATGATCTTGCGGCCGGTCACGCCGGCGTCGCCGTCGGGTCCGCCGATCTCGAAGCGGCCGGTCGGATTGACCAGCCACTGGGTCTTCTTCGTCACCAGCCCGTCGGGGAAGACCGACAGGACGTGGGGCTTGATGAGGTCCAGCATGCGCTTGCTGGTGGCGGCCTTGCCGTCGATCTTCTTCTTGTGCTGGTGCGAAACGACGATCGAGACGACGCGCACGGGCTTGCCGTCGCCGTCATACTCCAGCGTCACCTGGCTCTTGGCGTCCGGTTCCAGCTCCGACAGCTCGCCGCTGTGGCGCAGTTCGGCCAGGCGCTTGAGGATGTTGTGGCTGTACTGCAGCGTGGCCGGCATCAGTTCCGGCGTCTCGGTCGAGGCGTAGCCGAACATGATGCCCTGATCGCCGGCGCCTTCGTCCTTCTTGTCGCTGGCGTCCACGCCCTGGGCGATGTGCGCCGACTGGCCGTGCAGATAGCAGGCGTACTTCGCCTTCTCCCAGTGGAAGCCCTTCTGCTCGTAGCCGATGTCCTTGATCGCTGCCCGCACCTTGGGCTCCAGGGACCGGATGATGTCGCGGGTCAGAGCCTTGTTGGCGGCCTTGTCGCCACCGGGCTTTCCCGCCCGGACTTCGCCGGCCAGCACGACCCTGTTGGTGGTGACCAGCGTCTCGCAGGCCACCCGGGCCTCGGGGTCGGCGGTCAGGAAGGCGTCGACGACAGTGTCGCTGATACGGTCGGCGACCTTGTCGGGGTGGCCCTCCGAAACGCTCTCGCTGGTGAAGATATAGGAGGATCGGCTCAAGACGGACTCCAGAGGAAACGGCGCCGCCTCGAAGACGGCTCCGAAACCTATAAGGATATCCTTATGTCCGCAAGGCGACGGGCGATTCCCGCGACCCTCCCGGACCCCAGAATTTCCTCAACCGTCGTCAGAAGCGGTCAGTCCTCGGCGCTGTCGGCGCTTTCTTCTTCCTCGGCCATGGAGCGGACGAGGTCGAGGATGCGGCGACGGACGCGGCCGCGCTTGATCTTGGGGAACAGCGCCGCCAGTTCCAGGCCTTCCGGGGTCATCAGGAAGTCATGGATGAACGGTTCGGCGCCGCTGTCCGACACGCCCTCGGCGCGCGCGGTCGACGGGTCGACGAGGCCGTCGAAGAAGTAGGAGATCGAGGTCTGCAGCGACTTGGCGATCTCGTACAGCTTGGAGGCGCTGACGCGGTTGGCGCCGCGCTCGTACTTCTGCACCTGCTGGAAGGTCAG
>JAUSPV010000167.1 GCA_030652755.1 Caulobacter sp.
CTGAGCAGCGCCGCAGGCGCGTGTCGAAGCACGCAGGGCCTGCTACCCCCGCGCCCGCTCGACCGTCTCGATCATCGGATTGGCGCGCAGGGCGGCGACGATGTTGGTGGCGTGTTTGGCGTCGCGGACGTCGACATCGAAATCGACGTCGAAATAGTCGTCCTGCCGGTGGTGCATCAGCAGGTTGAAGATGTTGCCGCCGGCCTCGCCGATGGCCACGCAGGCCTCGCCCAGCACGCCCGGGGCGTTGCGGATCGTGGCGCGCAGGCGGGTGCGGGCCATGGTGTTGCGCTCGGCCTCGGGCGACCAGTGCAGGTCGCGCCACAGGTCCTGGCGCTCGTCGTACTGTTCCAGGGTCGGGCAGTCGATGGCGTGGACGTCCAGCGCCTTCTCGTCGGCGACGATGCCGACGATGCGGTCGCCCGGCACCGGGTTGCAGCAGGTCGCGAACTGGATCGCCGCGCCGGCCGGGATGCCGCTGCCGCGCACATACTGGCGCGCTTCCTTGCCGCTCTCGATCTTCCGCCGGCCGAGCACGGCGGCCATGTCGGAGTCCTTGAGGCCCGGGAACAGCGCCTCCAGCAGGTCGGCGGGGGTGATGCGGCCGCGGCCGACGGCGTCGAACAGTTCGTCCTCGGTCGCGACGGCGAAGCGGTCGAGCGCCGGCCGCAGCGATACGCCGGACCGCGTCTTGCCCACCCGGGCGAAGGCCTGGTCCATGGCCGAGACGCCCAGCCGCAGGAACTCTTCCTTCTCGGTCTGGCGGATATGGCGGCGGATCGCCGAGCGGGCCCGGCCGGTCACGGCGAGGGAGCGCCAGTCCGGCGGCACGGCCGGCTTGGGTCCGCGCACGATCTCCACCACGTCACCGTTCTGAAGTTGTGTCCGCAAGGGCTTGAGTTCGCCGTTGATTTTAGCGCCCACCGTCGTGTCGCCGACGTTGGTGTGGACGCCGTAGGCGAAGTCCAGCGGCATGGCCCCGCGCGGCAGGCTGATCAGCTTGCCCTTCGGCGTGAACACGAACACCTGGTCGAGGAACATCTCCAGCTTGGCGTGCTCGACCAGGTCCTCGGCGTCGCCGCCGTGCTCCAGCACCTGGACCAGCTGGCGCAGGTTGGCCAGCGGGTCGCGGCCGCCGTCGGCCTCCATCGCCTCGCGGTCGAAGCCGTAGGAGGAGTTCTTGTAGCGCCAGTGGGCCGCCACGCCGTCCTCGGCCACCCGGTCCATGACCTCGGTGCGGATCTGCATCTCGATGCGCATGCCCTTGGGCCCGACCACCGTGGTGTGCAGCGAGCGGTAGTTGTTGCGCTTGGGCGTGGAGATGAAGTCCTTGAACCGCTCCGGAATGCACGGCCAGTTGCGGTGGATCAGGCCCAGCGCCCGGTAGCAGTCCTCCTCGGTGTCGACGATCACGCGGAAGGCGTAGATGTCGCTCATCTGCGAGAAGCCGATCGACTTGCGCTGCAGCTTTCGCCAGATCGAGAACGGATGCTTCTCGCGGCCGAACACCCGGGCGGGGATGGCGTCGCGGTCCAGCAGACGGGTGATCTCGCCGCTGACCTGCTCAACCGCCCGGCCCTGGTCGGTGCGCATGGCTTCGAGCCGGCGCAGGATGGCGTTGCGGGCCACCGGGTTGAGGTGCTCGAAGGCCAGCTCCTCGAGCTCGGTGCAGATGCGGTGACAGCCGATGTTGCGGGCCAGCGGGGCGTAGATGTCCAGCGTCTCGCGGGCGATCCGCTCGCGCTTGGCCGGCTTGGAGATGAAGTTCAGCGTCCGCATGTTGTGCAGGCGGTCGGCCAGCTTGACCATCAGGACGCGCACGTCCTTGGAGATGGCCAGGATGAACTTGCGCAGGTTCTCGGCCTGGCGGGTGTGCTCGGCGGCCAGCTCCAGCTTGGAGAGCTTGGTGACCCCTTCGACCAGCTCGGCCACCTCCTCGCCGAACAGCTCGGCGATGTCGGCGCCCGAGGCGGTGGTGTCCTCGATGACGTCGTGCAGCAGGGCGGTGACGATGGAGGCGGTGTCCAGCCGGTACTCGGTCAGGATGCCGGCCACCTCGATCGGGTGGGCGAAGTAGGGATCGCCGCTGGCCCGGGTCTGGGAGCCGTGCATCCGCACGGCGTAGACGTAGGCGCGGTTCAGCAGCGCCTCGTCGGCGGTCGGGTCATAGGCCCGGACCCGCTCGATCAGCTCATACTGGCGCAGAAAGCGCGGACGCGCGGCGGCCCTGGCGGCGGCCGTCGCTCCGGTCGGGCGAGCAGCCGCCTCATGAGGCGCGTCAATGGGAGGGGCGACCTCGGCCGCCTCGATAATGAGGGGTTCTGATCCTTCCGGACTCAGTACCGCTCCTCCTGACCGCCGTCGCGGTCGCTCTGCAGGGCGCGGATCAATTCCTGTTCGCTCATCTGCATGTGGGTGGGATCGGAGAGCAGAGCGACGGTTTCCGCCTCTTCCTCGGCCTCGGTCCGCTCGTCGACGCGTTGCAGCGTGGCGATCAGGCCTTCCTTGAGGCCGTCGTTGTCGACCACGTCGTCGGCGATCTCGCGCAGGGCGACGACGGGGTTCTTGTCGTTGTCACGGTCGACCAGCAGCGCCGCGCCGGCCGAGATGGCGCGGGCGCGATGCGAGGCCAGCAGCACGAGGCCGAAACGGTTGGGAACCTTCTCGACGCAGTCTTCGACGGTGACGCGGGCCATGAATCTCTCGGGTGGCTGTCGTGGGAGCCGGCTTACATAGAGTTTTGCGCCCCATTGTGCAACGCCGCAAGGGCGCGGGGCGATGTCGCGGGGCTATTGTTTCGGGAACCAGCCCTCGAACCGCGTTCAAAGAGGCGCCGCGTCCCGCCCGACCGTCGCGCCCGCCGCCATCATCTTCGCCGAGCCGCCATAGACCGGGTGCTTCCACTCCGGCGCGATCTCCGCCAGAGGCCCCATGACGAACCGGCGCTCATGAGCCCTCGGATGCGGCAACACCAGGCCCGGCGCGTCCAGCACCAGCCGGCCGTGGGCGATCAGGTCGAGGTCGAGGGTGCGGGGGGCGTTGAGCTCTCCCCTCGCCCGGCCGAAGGCGCGTTCGAGGGCGTGCAGGGCGGCGAGCATCTCTTCGGGCCCGGGCTCGGGCGCCAGCAGCGCCACGCCGTTCAGGTAGGCCGGCGCCGACGGATCGGGCCAGGCCGCCGACTCCCACCAGCCCGACCGGGCCAGCACGGTCAGGCCCAGGTCGGCGAAACGTCGCAGCGCCGCCTCCAGCAAGGCCTCGCGGGACTCGTGGTCCCCCGCTATGCTGCTGCCCAGGGCGACGACGGCGGATTCGTCCGGATTATGTTGAGCTATTTGAGTCAAGGATTTGAAAACGTGAGCTTTTATCCGACAGACCGACTGGCGCTGTTCATTGACGGCGCCAACCTCTACTCCCAGGCCCGGGCCCTGGGCTTCGACATCGACTATCGCAAGCTGCTCGACGAGTTCAGCAAGCGCGGGGTGCTGATCCGCGCCTACTATTACACGGCGCTGGCCGACAGCGGCGACGACTTTTCGCCGATCCGGCCGCTGGTCGACTGGCTGGACTACAACGGCTTCGCGGTGGTGACCAAGCCGGCCAGGGAATACACCGACGCCACCGGCCGCAAGCGCTGGCGCGGCGACATGGATGTCGAAATCGCCGTGGGCATGATGGAGATGGCCGGCAAGGCCGACCACATCGTGCTGTTCTCCGGCGACGGCGACTTCCGGGCGGCGGTCGAGGCGGTGCAGCGACTGGGCGCGCGGGTCACCGTGGTCTCGACCGTCAAGTCGCAGCCGCCGATGGCCAGCGACGACCTGCGCCGCCAGTGCGACAGCTTCGTTGACCTCTCCGACCTCGGCCCCATCATCGGCCGGCCGCAGCGGGTGCATCAGCCGCGCTTCCTGAACGACCCGCCGGCCCGCACCCGCGCCGAGATCGAGGCCGAAGATGAGGTCTAGCCAAATCCCGTGTTCCCGGCGAAGGCCGGGATCCAT
>JAUSPV010000202.1 GCA_030652755.1 Caulobacter sp.
ACGCTGCAGCCGCGCCGGCCACTCGACGGAGCCGAGCCCCTTGCGGATCGCGGTGTCGTCGATGTCGAAGCGCGCGGCCCGCAGGCGCTCGATGCAGGCCACGGCGGTCGCGGCATTGTCGATCTGATGGGCGCCCGCCAATGCCGGACTGGGCAGGTCGAGCGTGAGGAGATCGCTCTCGTAGCGGAATCCCGAGTCCTGTGGCGTCACCTGCCATTCGCGCCCCATCCGGAACAGCGGCGCCGCGAGCTTGGCCGCCTCGGACTCGATCACCTGCGCGCTGACCTCTCGCTGGCGGCCAATCACGGCGGGCGTCGCGCGCTTCAGGATGCCGGCCTTCTCCCAGGCGATGCCTTCGAGCTTGTCGCCGAGGAAGCCCGTATGGTCGTAGCCGACGGGGGTGATCGCCGACAAAGCCGGCGCGATCACGTTGGTGCTGTCGAAGCGGCCGCCCATGCCGACCTCAATGATGCCGAGGTCGGCCGGCACGCGCGAAAAGGCCAGGTAGGCGAGTGCGGTGGTGATGTCGAAGAAGGAGATTGGCGTATCGCCGTTCGCCTCCTCGCACTCGGTCAGCATCGTGTCGAGTTCGTGGTCTCCGATCAGCTGGCCGGCGATGCGGATACGCTCGTTGAAGCGCACGAGATGCGGTGAGGTATAGACGTGCACGCGATAGCCGGCGGCTTCGGCGATGGCGCGCAGATAGGCGACCAGGGAGCCCTTGCCGTTGGTGCCGGCGACATGGATCACCGGCGGCAGCCGCCGCTGCGGATCACCCAGCGCCGCGCACAGCCGCCGCATCCGGCCCAGCGAAAGGTCGATCAGCTTCGGATGGAGGGCCTTGAGCCGTTCGAGGGCCTGATCGTGCGGCCTGAGAAGTTCACTCATGTTCCCGCTCATCCTCGCGGAAGCGAGGACCCAGGTTTGCTGAACGTGCACTCATTTGAAACCCTGTCTCCGCAAGCCTTCGGGATGAGCGGCTGTCCCTGAAAAAGCCTGGGTCCTCGCTTCCGCGAGGATGAGCGGATCAATGGGAGAGGCTCAGGCCGCCTTCAGCCCGTCCCGGCCCATCATCAGCGTCTTCAGGATCGAGCCCAGCACCATCGGCAGCTCGTGGCGCGGCGTCACGCGGTCGACCATGCCCTTTTCCACGAGGAACTCGGCGCGCTGGAAGCCCGGCGGCAGGGTTTCGCGGATGGTCTGCTCGATGACGCGCTGGCCGGCGAAGCCGATCAGGGCGCCCGGCTCGGCCAGGTGGATGTCGCCCAGCATGGCGTAGCTGGCGGTCACGCCGCCGGTCGTCGGGTCGGTCAGCACCACGATGTAGGGCAGGCGGGCGGCCTTCAGTTCCTGGATCGCCAGGGTGCTGCGGGCCATCTGCATCAGGGACAGGGTGCCCTCCTGCATCCGCGCGCCGCCGGCGGCGGTGAAGGCGACGAACGGCGACTGGCGGTCGATGGCGGCGCGGGCCCCGGCGATGAAGGCCTCGCCGGCGGCCATGCCCAGCGAGCCGCCCATGAAGGCGAAGTCCTGGACCATGACCACGGCCGGCGTGCCGCCGATCGCGCCAGCGGCCAGGGCCACCGCGTCCTGCTCGCCGGTCGCCTTGCGGGCGGCGGCGAGGCGATCCTTGTAGGGCTTGCCGTCGCTGAACTTCAGCGGATCCTCGACCACCGCCGGCGTCGGCAGGACGTCATAGGCGCCGTCATCGAAGGTGTAGCGGAAGCGCAGCTCCGGCCCGATGCGCATGTGGCGGCCGGCCGGGGTCACCCACCAGGCGGCCTCGAGGTCGGGCCGATAGATCATTTCCCCGGTGTCGGGGCATTTTACCCAGAGGTTCTCGGGCGTCTCGCGCTTGACGAAGGCCCCGCGCACGCCGGGAGCGATACGCGACAGCCAGCCCTGACGCTCGCGCGCGCCGCCACGGGTCGGTTTGTCGTTCTTTGGGTCAGCCATGGCCATCGCTTCAAGCGTCCCTGACTCGCGCCGAGCGCACAGCCTTAGCCAGAGCGGACGCCTTGGAAAGAACTCTTTCAGTCACGTTTTCGTTCGTTCCCGCTTCGAGGGCGCCCGCGATTTCATCGACGAGGGCCGAACCGACCACCGCCGCGTCGGCCACGCGCGCCACTTCCGCCGCCCGTTCGGGGGTCCGGATGCCGAAACCCACGGCGACCGGCAGGCCCGAGGCCACGCGCAGGCGGCGGACCGGCTCGGCCACGGCGTCGGCGTCGGCCTCCTTGACGCCGGTCACGCCGGCCACGGAGACGTAATAGACGAAGCCCGAGGTGCGCCGCATCACCGCCGGCAGGCGCTTGTCGTCGGTGGTCGGGGTGGCCAGCCGGATCAGCGCCACGCCGTTGGCGTCCAGCTCATCGGCCAGCGGGTCGGATTCCTCGGGCGGACAGTCGACGACGATCAGGCCGTCGACGCCGGCCGCCGCCGCGTCGGCCGCGAAACGATCAAAGCCCCGGTTCAGGACCGGGTTCAGATAGCCCATCAGGATGATCGGGGTGTCCTGGTCCTTCGTCCGGAACGCGGCGACCATATCCAGCGTGCCCTGCAGGGTCATGCCCGCCTTCAGCGCCCGCTGGGAGCCCAGCTGGATCGAGGGGCCCTCGGCCATCGGGTCGGAGAAGGGAAAGCCCACCTCGATCAGGTCGGCGCCGGCGGCCGGCAGCCCCTCAAGGATGGCTTGCGATATCTCCAGGCCCGGATCCCCGGCCACCATGTAGGCGACGAAGGCGGCGCGGCCCTCGGCGGCGAGGGCCGCGAAGCGCCGGTCAATACGATCTTTGGTCAAAGCTTGCGTCCAAGCGCTTCGGCGACGGTGAAGATGTCCTTGTCGCCCCGTCCGCACATGTTCATCACGATGATGCCGTCCTTGCCCAGATCGCGGGCCAGGTCGCCGACCCGGGCCAGGGCGTGGGCAGGTTCGAGCGCCGGGATGATGCCCTCCAGCTCCGCGCAGAGCTTGAAGGCGGCGAGCGCTTCGTCATCGGTCGCCGACAGGTACTGGGCTCTGCCGGACTCGTGCAGGAAGCTGTGCTCCGGCCCGATGCCCGGGTAGTCGAGCCCGGCCGAGATGGAGTGGGCGTCGATGATCTGGCCGTCGTCGTCCTGCAGCAGATAGGTCTTGTTGCCGTGCAGGACCCCGGGCCGTCCGCCGGTGAGCGAGGCGGCGTGCATCCCGGTCTCGATGCCGTGGCCGGCCGCCTCGACCCCGATCAGGCGCACGCTCTCGTCGGCCAGGAAGGGGTGGAACAGGCCGATGGCGTTGCTGCCCCCGCCGATACAGGCCACCAGGGCGTCGGGAAGCCGGCCTTCGGCTTCGAGAATCTGGGCCCGGGCCTCGATCCCGATGACGCTCTGGAAGTCCCGGACCATGGCCGGATAGGGGTGCGGGCCGGCGGCGGTGCCGATCAGGTAGTAGGTGTCGGCGACATTGGTCACCCAGTCGCGCATCGCCTCGTTCATGGCGTCCTTGAGCGTGCCGGTCCCGGAGGTGACGGGCCGCACCTCGGCCCCCAGCAGGTTCATGCGGAAGACGTTGGGCTTCTGCCGCTCGACATCCAGCGCGCCCATGTAGACCACGCAGGGCAGCCCGAAACGGGCGCAGACCGTGGCGGTGGCCACGCCGTGCTGGCCCGCCCCGGTCTCGGCGATGATCCGGGTCTTGCCCATCCGCATGGCCAGCAGGATCTGGCCGAGGGCGTTGTTGATCTTGTGCGAGCCGGTGTGATTCAGCTCGTCGCGCTTGAACCAGATCCGGGCCCCGCCGAAATGTTCGGTCAGGCGCTCGGCGAAGTACAGCGGGCTCGGCCGACCGGTGTAGTCCTTGTGGAAGGCGGTCAGCTCGGCCTGGTAGGCCGGATCGGCCTTGGCCGCGGCGTAGGCCTGGCCCAGCTCCAGCACCAGCGGCATCAGCGTCTCGGGAACGTAGCGTCCCCCGAAATCGCCGAACCGGCCACGTTCGTCCGGGTGGGCGGACCAGTCGTTGGGTTTGGCTGGGGCGTTCATGGGTCCAGAAGCTTCAGGCGCGGCGAACCGCTTCAAGAAAGGCCGAAATCAGGAGCGGGTCCTTTATCCCCGGCCCGCGCTCCACGCCAGAGGAAACGTCCACCAGCGGCGCGCCGGACTGTTGCAGGGCTTCGGATACGTTCCAGGGATCGAGACCTCCCGCCAGCAGATAGGGCCGCTCGAACCGGCGTCCAGCCAGCATCGTCCAGTCGAACTTCGCCCCGACCCCGCCGGGAAGCGCCGACCCCTCCGGCGGTCGGGCCTCGAACATCAGATGATCGACGACGCTCTCATAGGCCCGGGCCGCGTCGATGTCGGACGGCGTCGAGACGTGGAGAACCTTGATGATCCCGGCGCCCGTCCTCTGGCCGATTTCGCGGGCGCGGGACGGCGTCTCCTTGCCGTGCAGCTGGATGAACTCCGGACGCAGCGTCGCCACCAGCTGGTCCAGCAGCGCGTCGTCGGGATCCACCGTCACGGCGACGGCCGGCACATTGGCGGCCCGGGCCGGCGGGACAAGCCGCGCGGCGGCGTCCGGCGCGATGTTGCGCGGGCTCTTGTCGAAGAACAGGAAGCCGATGAAGGCCGCCCGGCCGTCGACGGCGGCCTTGACGGTCTCCGGCGTCGACAGGCCGCAGATCTTGGCCCCGGCCGTCACGTGGACTTGCGCGGCGGCGTCGTCTTCGCCGCCACGGGGGCCTTCGCGGCCACGGGCGTGATCTTCGGCGCGGGCGCGGCCTTCGGAGCGGCCTGCGCCTTCAGGAGGTCGCGGATCTCGATCAGCAGGGCTTCCGACGGCGTGGGCGCGACCTCCTCGGGCGGCGCCGGGTCGGCGGCCTGCTGGCGGCGAAGGCTGTTGATCACCTTGACCAGCACGAAGACGGCGGCGGCGACGATCAGGAACTGGATGATTGTGTTGATGAAGGCGCCGTAGAGCACCAGCACCGGCTCGGCGTCCGGCGTCATCGGGTTGGGCGGCAGGGCCAGCTGCAGCCTGCTGAAGTCCACCCCGCCCATCAGCCAGCCGATCGGCGGCATGACCACCTGGTCGACCAGGCTTTTGACGATCGACCCGAAGGCGCCGCCGATCACCACGCCGACGGCGAGGTCCACGACATTGCCGCGGGCGATGAATTCACGAAATTCCTTGGCGACGCTCATGGCGGGCTCCTGCTTCTGATGCGCGGGCCAGCCTTTGTGGGACCTGACCGGAAGGTCAAGGTCAGTCGGCGTTGAGGCGCTCGCGCAGTTCCTTGCCGCTCTTGAAGAACGGCACGTGCTTGCCCTTCACCGACACCGCCTCGCCGGTGCGCGGGTTGCGGCCGGCGCGGGCGGGACGCGAGCGGACGGAGAAGGCGCCAAAGCCGCGAAGCTCGACCCGGCCGCCGCCCTCGAGGGCCTGCGTCATGCGATCGAGGATCACCCCGACCACGCGCTCGATATCGCGTTGGGTCAGGTGCGGGTTCTCGTGGGCGAGCCTGGCGATGAGCTCGGACTTGATCATGGGGCCCCCCGGGCGTCGGCGGCCCGACCTTTGCCCAATCATTCCTGAGTCTTCAAGAGGTTGTCGGCGCCGATGTGGTCAACCGTCGTTAACGCCGACGGTTCAGGCGCCCCCGACCCCACGCGAAAACGGCGGCCGGGGGTGTCCCCGGCCGCCGCATCACTCTTCAGCCGTGAGGCGTGAAGCTAGTCCTTCGAAGCCCGCTCGCGCAGGGCCGCGCCGAGGATGTCGCCCAGCGAGGCGCCCGAGTCGGACGACCCGAACTGCTCGATGGCTTCCTTCTCTTCGGCCATTTCCAGCGACTTGACCGACACCGACACCCGACGGGCGGCCTTGTCGATGTTCGTGATCTGGGCGTCCATGCGATCGCCGACGGCGAAACGCTCGGGGCGCTGTTCGTTGCGATCACGCGACAGGTCCGACTTGCGGATGAAGGCGGTCATCGGGGCTTCGTCTTCACCGAACTTCACTTCGATGCCGCCGGTGGTGATTTCCGTGACCGTCACGGTGACGATCTGGCCCTTGCGGAAGGTGTCGCCGGTCATCGGATCGCCGGCCAGTTGCTTGACGCCCAGGCTGATGCGTTCCTTCTCGACGTCGACGTCCAGGACCTTGGCCTTGACCATGTCGCCCTTCTTGAACTTCGCCATGGCTTCTTCGCCCGGGACATTCCAGTCCAGGTCGGAGAGGTGGACCATGCCGTCGATGTCGCCGTCCAGGCCGACGAACAGGCCGAACTCGGTGGCGTTCTTGACTTCGCCCTCGACGGTCGAGCCGATCGGGTGCGTGGACAGGAAGGCTTCCCAGGGGTTGGCCGCGGCCTGCTTCAGGCCGAGCGAAACGCGGCGCTTGGAGCTGTCGACGTCCAGGACGATGACGTCCACTTCCTGCGAGGTGGAGACGATCTTGCCCGGGTGGACGTTCTTCTTGGTCCAGGACATTTCCGAGACGTGCACCAGGCCTTCAACGCCGGCTTCCAGCTCAACGAACGCGCCGTAGTCGGTGATGTTGGTGATGCGGCCGGTGTACTTGGCGCCGACCGGGTACTTGGCTTCGACGCCGTCCCAGGGATCGGACTGCAGCTGCTTCATGCCGAGGCTGATGCGCTGGGTGTCCGGGTTGATCTTGATGATCTGCACCTTCACCGTGTCGCCGACGGCGAGCACCTGCGACGGATGCGAGACGCGCTTCCAGCTCATGTCGGTGACGTGCAGCAGGCCGTCGATGCCGCCCAGGTCCA
>JAUSPV010000211.1 GCA_030652755.1 Caulobacter sp.
TGTTCCCGGCGAAGGCCGGGATCCATCTTCATCCCGCGTTCTCGTCACCTCGTTGCGCGTCGCGAAGGTCTGAATGGACCCCGGCCTTCGCCGGGGAGACGGGGGTGAGGGTGATCTCAGAGCCCCCGCGCGACTGCCCGCTCTGCCCGCGCCTGGTCGCCTATCGCAAGGAGAACCAGCGGCAGAACCCCGGCTGGTGGAACGGCCCTGCGCCGTCGTTCGGCGATCCCGCGGCGCGGCTGCTGATCGCCGGCCTGGCGCCCGGCCGCACCGGCGCCAACCGCACGGGCCGGCCGTTCACCGGCGATCACGCGGGCTGGCTGCTCTACGACACCCTGAAGAAGACCGGCTTCGCGACGGGCGCCTATGATCCGGACGGCCAGGACGACCTGGCGCTGGTCGACGCGATGATCACCAACGTCGTCCGCTGCGCCCCGCCGCTGAACAAGCCGGAGACCTCGGAGGAGAAGACCTGCAGCCCGTTCTTCGCCAACAAGCTGGTGGAGCTCAAGAACCTGAAGGTCATCGTCACCCTGGGCGATGTGTCGCGGCGCAGCGCGCTGCGGGCCATGGGGCTGAAGGCTTCGCTCGGCCAGCCGGGCCACGGCTCTCAGTTCGAGGCCGGCGGCTACACGATCATCAACAGCTATCACTGCTCGCGGCTGAACACGAACACCGGCCGGCTGACCGCGCCGATGTTCGAGGACATCTTCCTGCGGGCGCGGGCGCTGCTGGGGTGAGGCGTCGGCGTCACGCTACTGGGGCGTCACGATCACGGTCTTGTCGCCCTCGGCATACTTGGCGCAGAGCGGCGTGACGTTCACCGCGAACCGCTGGCGCCCGACGAAGACGCACCAGTAGCGCGCGCCCGGGTCGATGCTGCTGCGCACGGCGTTGCCTGTGGTGAGCGTGGTGGTCGTGAAGTAGCTGCGCCCGTCGGCGTACTTCACGCGAACGACCAGCGGGACCCTTGGCTGCTGCACCCGCAACAGCCCGCCGCTGCCGTTGTAGGTCAGGTCGCCGCCGGAGAAGGCGGCGTTGACGAAGGTGATGCTCGCCGACTCGCCGTTCTCGATGGTGGTGTAGGCATAGTAGGTCTGGGCCACAGCCGGCGCCGCGACGGCCGAAGCGGCCAGCGCGGCCAGGGCGAAGACGGTCTTGCGCATGGGAGTTCCCCTCCAGGTTCGGAGAGGAGGATGAGGCCGGTGAGCGAGCCCGGCATGCCCGGAATGGGGGTGGCGCTTCGGAGGCGGGCCCCTACTCCGCCCGATTGCCCTTCATCAGCCGCGCCTTGTCACGCTGCCAGTCACGCTCGGCGGTGGCCTCGCGCTTGTCGTGGGTCTTCTTGCCCTTGGCCAGGCCGATCTCGAGCTTGGCGATGCCCTTTTCGTTCCAGTAGAGCTTGAGCGGGATGATGGTCCGCCCCTCGCGCTGGACCGCGCCGATCAGCTTGCCGATCTCCTTGCGGTGCAGCAGCAGCTTCCTGTGCCGGCGAGGCTCGTGGTTGAAGCGGTTGCCGCCGCTGTAGGGCGGGATGTCGGCGTTGACCAGGATGATGGCGTCGCCCTCCACCGCCGCGTAGGACTCGGCGATGTTGGCGCGACCGTTGCGCAGGCTCTTCACCTCGGTGCCGGTCAGCATGATGCCCGCCTCGACCACATCCTCGATGAAGTAGTCGTAGCGGGCCCGTCGGTTCTCGGCGATCAGCTTGCCGACCTGGCCCACCTAGATCACCCCGGCTTCGCGCATGGCCTCGAGGATCACGGGCCGGGCGGCCTCTGCGCAGGGCGAGATCGGCAGGCGGACTTCGTCGGAGCACAGACCCAGCTGGGCCATGGCGAACTTGGTGGGCGCCGGCGAGGCGTCGAGGAACAGCGCCTTGTGCAGGCGGATCAGGCGGTCCTGCAGATAGAGGGCGGTGTCCCAGTCGCGGGCCAGGGCGGCGTTGTAGAAGGCGGCCACCGACTCCGGCGCCACGTTGGCCGTGACGCTGATGCAGCCGACGCCGCCGTGGGCGATGTAGCCCAGGCCCGTGGGGTCGTCCCCGGTCAGCAGCACCCACTCCGGTCCACAGGTCAGCCGCTGGATGCTGATGCGGGTCAGGTCGGCGGTGGCGTCCTTGATGCCGACAATGTTGGGCAGCTTCGACAGCCGCTCCAGCGTCTCGTTGGAGATGTCGACCACCGTGCGGCCGGGCACGTTGTAGGTGATCACCGGGATCTGCACCGCGTCATTGATGGCCGCGTAGTGCTGGTAGAGCCCCTCCTGGCTGGGGCGATTGTAGTAGGGCGCGACGACCAGCACCGCATCGGCGCCGACCGCCTTGGCGTGGCGGGCCAGATCGATGGCCTCGGCCGTGGCGTTTGAGCCGGCGCCGGCGATGACCGGCACCCGTCCCCGCGCTGTCTGAACGCACAATTCGACCACACGCCTGTGTTCATCGTGATTGAGCGTCGAGGTCTCGCCGGTGGTTCCGGCGGGCACGAGACCGTGAATGCCGGCCGCGATCTGGCGCTCGATGAGCGCCACGAACGCGTCTTCGTCGACGGCGCCGTCGCGAAAGGGCGTGATGAGGGCGGTGATCGCGCCCCGGAACGGAAGATGGACCATGACTTGCAAAATGCCGTGAGGTCGCCGCTTTGCATTGCGGCCGTGTGTCGGGCGCGGACAATATGTCCGGCGGCGTGGGCTTCGCAATGGCCCGCGAGCGTATGAGTGAACGAGGAGACCAAGGTTTGACGGCCACTGGACGGAAAATGCTGATCGGTGCGGGTATCGCCGCGATTCTCGGGGGCGCCGCGCTGGCGCAGGTCTCCGGAGGCGCGCCGCAACTGGTCTCCACGCCCCAGCCCGCCTACCGTCAACCGCTGTCGGACGCCGACGCGGCCAATCTGCGCAACGCGCTTTCCGGGACCTCGGCCGCCTCGATTCGCATGGCCATGTCCTCGATCCAGGATCCGACGGCCCGCAAGATCGCCCTGTGGGCCCTGGCGGACCGCGCCCCCGAATCGATGAGCTTCTTCGAGGCCGACGCCGCCCGGCGCGATCTCAACGGCTGGCCGCGCGGCGCCAAGCGCCAGGCCACGGCCGAAAAGCTGCTGGAAACCTCCGGCATGGCGCCCGACCGGATCATCGGCTGGTTCGGCGGCTCCGAGCCCCAGACCGTCGAGGGCGCCATGGCCCTGGCCTCCGCCCTGCGCGCCACCCGGCGCGAGCTCGACGCCCGCGACCTGATCAAGGCCTGGTGGCGTGACCGGATGTTCGAGGCCGATCCTCAGCGCACGATGCGCGCCCGGTTCGGCCACTTCCTGACCGAGGAAGACCACATCCGCCGCGCCGACGTGCTGCTGTACGGTCCGCAAGGTCCGGCGGCGAAGGACCATGTCGCCACCCTGACCGGACCCTACAAGCGGGTGGCCGAGGCGCGCCTCGCCTATCGCACCGGTTCGGCGGCCGCCAACGACATGGTGGCCGAGATGGACCATGCCCAGCGCCAGGACCCGGGCCTGGTCTATGAACAGGTTTCCTACTTCCGTCGGCGCGGCATGGACCGCGAGCTGCGGTCGCTGGCGCGCGGGCTGAAGGCCGCGCCGACCAGCGAGCTGGGGGCCCGCACCTGGACCGCCGACCGCAAGCGCATCACCGTCGACGCCCTGCAGGCGCGCGACTACGCCGCCGCCTACGGCGCCTCGGCCAACACCGGCGCCATCGTGGGCCCTGACGCGGCGGAGGCCGAGTTCTACGCCGGCTGGATCGCGCTCTCGAAGCTGCGCAATCCCCGGGCGGCGGCCGATCACTTCGCCAGGCTGGCGGCGGCTGGCACCTCGCCGATCACCCAGGGACGGGCGTTGTACTGGCAGGGCCGCGCGGCAGAGGCGCTGGGCGACCAGGCGGCGGCCGCGGCCTTCTACCAGCGTGGCGGCCAGCATAGCACCACCTTCTACGGACAGCTGGCCGCCGAGAAGGCGGGCGTGAAGGAGCTGGTGCTGGGCAAGGACCCGGTGATCACGCCGGCCGATCGCGCCCGTTTCGAGGGTCGCGAGTTGGTGCAGGCGGCCCGAACCCTGATCGAGACCGGCAATCGCGACACCTTCAAGGTCTTCGTGCTGCACATCGACGACACCCTGCCGACGGCGGCCGAGATCGCGCTGCTGGTCGACATGGTGCGCGGCTATCAGGACCAGGACACCGCCATGCGGGCCGTTCGCACGGCGGCCCAGCGCGGCATGCATCTGCCCGAGCGCGGCTATCCGACCATGCGGCTGCCCTTCGTCCAGGGCGCGGCCGAGCCGGCCTTCGTCCACAGCATCTCGCGTCAGGAAAGCAACTTCGACCCGCGGGCCCAGTCCGGCGTCGGCGCGCGAGGGATGATGCAGTTGATGCCGGCCACCGGCGCCAGCGTCGCCCGCCAGATCGGCGAGCCCTACTCGCTGGAGCGGCTGTTCGATCCGGAGTTCAACATGCGCCTGGGGGCGCGCTACCTGGGCGACATGATCACCACCTTCAACGGCTCCTACATCATGGCCGCGGCGGCCTATAACGCCGGCCCGGGTCGACCGGCACGGTGGGTCAGCGAGTGCGGCGATCCGCGCGGCGGCGGGACCGATCCGCTGGACTTCATCGAATGCATCCCTTTCTCCGAGACCCGCAACTACGTGATGCGGACCACCGAGACGATGATGGTCTATCGCGCCCGGCTGAACGGCGGCTCGACGCCGATGAGCCTGTCGTCGGACATCCGGCGGGGCGCCTGGACGCCGCTGTCGACCGGAGGCGACCCGCGCGCGCCCTACCTGCCATCGGCGCCGGCGACCGGAGGGCGCTGACGACAGCGCCCGCGCCGGCTCAGGTCAAGGAGGGGTGAGCGGCGCGCCTTGCGGCCAGCACCAGCTCCCCCTCGACCTCGACCAGCGCGCCGTCCAGGCCGAACGCCTCGCGCAGGACGGCCGGCGTCAGGGCCTCGCGCGGCGCGGCGTCGGCGACCACTCGCCCGTGATTCAGCACCACCAGCCGGTCGCACGACCGCGCCGCCAGCGTCAGATCATGTAGCGTGACCACCACGGCGGCCCCGCAGGCCGCCTCGGCGCGCAGCAGCTCCAGGGTCAGGAACTGGGCGTCAGGGTCGAGGCCGGCGGCAGGTTCGTCGGCGACCATCAGCGGCGCGCGGGTCGACAGCAGGCGGGCGAGCAGCACCCTGGCCCGCTCGCCGCCGGACATGTCGAGCACGCCCCGCCCCTCGAAGCCTGAGAGGCCGACCCGGGCCAGGCTGCCGGCCGCGATCTCGCGGGCCCTGGCGGGCGGCAGGTCGGGCGCGCCGAGGGCGGCGATCTCCAGCGCGGCCAGGTTCCAGCCGACACGGCGTTCCTGCGGCAGGTAGCCGGCCAGTCGCGCACGGCGCGCCTCCGACAGGCTCTCCAGCGGCTCGCCGCCGAGCCGGACCGCGCCGGCGTCGGCCTTGATCAACCCCAGTCCCGCGCGCAGCAGGGTGGTCTTGCCCGAGCCGTTGGCGCCCAGGACCCCGACGACCTCGCCGGGCCGGGCGATCAGACTGGCGCCATCGACGGCGAGGCGGCCGCCCAGCCGGGCCCTCAGCCCCTCGATCGTCCAGGCCGCCGCGCTCATGTCCGCCAGCTCCGGGCGGCCCGCCAGGCCACCAGCGCGAACACCGGCGCGCCGAACAGGGCGGTGACCACGCCCAGCTTCAGCTCCTGCTCGGTCGGGATGATCCGCGCGGCGAGGTCGGCCAGCACCAGCAGGATGGCGCCGGCCAGCGCGGAGGGGGCCAGGGTGCGGGCCGGATCGTCCCCGACGCTCCGCCGGACCAGATGCGGCGCGACCAGGCCGACGAAGCCTATGACGCCGGAGGCCGCCACCGAGGCGCCGGCGAGCAACGCCGCGCCCGCGACGGCGGCCGCCCGCAGCCGCGCCATCGGCAGGCCCGACAGCGCGGCCGTCTCCTCGCCCAGCGCCAGCATCTTGAGGCCCCGGGCCGACCAGGCGACCAGCGCCGCGCCGACGGCCATCGGCCCCAGGGCGGTCAGGGCGTCGGGCCAGTCGCGATTGGCGACCGACCCCATCATCCAGGTCAGGACTTCCGTCGCCATGATCGGCGAGGCGGCGAAGTTGTAGACCAGCGCCGACAGGGCGCCGGCGAAGGCCGACAGCGACACGCCCATCAGGATCAGCGCCTCGGGCGTGCGAAAGCGGGCGGCCAGGGTCGTGACCAGCAGGCCGCAGGCCAGGGCGCCGGCCAGGGCCGCGCCCTCGATGGCCAGCGGCACGGCGGCCAGACCCAGCGAAATGGTCAGCCCGGCGCCCAGCCCGGCGCTGGCCGATACGCCGAGCACGCCCGGGTCAGCCAGCGGGTTGCGCAGCAGGCCCTGCAGCGCCGCGCCGGCCAGGCCAAGGGCCGCGCCGACCAATGCGGCCATGACCGCGCGCGGGGCCCGGATCGTCCACAGGATCTCGGCCGCCGGCGAGGCCGGGTCCGCGAGCGCGGCGCGATAGTCGGCCGCCGACATCCCCGTCTCGCCGGCCAGCACCGCCAAGCCGACGCTGACGAGGAGCAGTCCGCCGAGCACCGGCAGGGTCGTCAGCCGGTTCATCTCGCCATCCGCGGTGCGGCCAGGGCCAGGGTCTCGACGCTTTCGCCGACGAACGAGGCGGGACAGCCGATCTGCGCGCCCGGCAGAGACGCGATGGTCCGGGTCGGCAGGCGCTTGCGCAGCGCCGCGTGCCGGCCGGGACCCCAGCGGGTGGTCAGGCTGGACAGCCTGCTGAAGAAGCCGAGCACGAAGGCGGGAGCCGGCTCGCGTACGAGACTCTCCAGCGGAATGGGCTCCCACGCCGGCCCGCTGACCAGGTTGGTCAGCCCCGCGGCCCGCAGCATGGCGTCGATCAGGGTGCCGCCGCCGGAGCTGTAGCCGGTCGGGGTCAGATACATGGCGGGCTGGCCGCCCCAGGCGCCCGCCGACCGGGCGAGACGGGCGTCCATGTCGGCGATCAGGGCCTCGCCCCTTGCCCGCTGGTCCAGCGCCTCGGCGACGGCGCGGACGTTGGCCCGCACGCCGTCGAAGTCGTGAGCGTCCTCGATCCGCACCACGGTGATCCCGCGCCGGGTCAGCGCCTCCGGCAAACGCGCGTCGCCGCCCCAGTAGCGGACGACGACGTCCGGCCTCAAGGCCAGCACCGTCTCGGTCGTGGCGCGGCGCTGAGGCAATCCCTTCGCCTGCTCGCGCATGTAGCTGTCGGGATCATCGGCCCGGCCCGAGACGCCGACGATGGCGTCCCGGGGGCTGAGCGCGATCACATACTGGTCGGCGCAGCTGTCGACCGACATCACCCGCGGCGTCGCCATGACTTCGCCGGCCAGCGCCAGCCCCGCCGCGAGGGCGGCGCCGAACGCGAGCGGCTTCATGAATCAGTCCGTCATCAGCCCGTAGAGGATGCCATCCAGCATGACCGCCTTGAGGTCCTCCCGGGGCTCCCAGTTGAACGTCGGCCGGGTCAGCAGCAACGCCACCAGGCCGTGGCAGGCCGTCCAAAGGGTCTGGGCGGCGCTCTCGACATTGCCGGTGCGCAGCCGTCCCGAGGCGCCGATCTCGCGGACCACGCCGACGAACTTGTCGTAGCACCGGTCGCCCAGGTCGCGGGTCATCTGCTGCTTGTCAGTCGACAGCAGGCCGGCGGGCCCGCAGAACACCAGCTGGTAGGCGTTCGGATTGGTCAACGCGAAGTCCATGTAGGCGTCGAGCATCAACCGCACCCGCGCCACCGCATCGATCGGCTGACCGGAGATTTCGGTGTTTATGTGGAGCAGTTCCTCGATCGCGCCGTCGCAGATTTCGAGCAGGATCTCGTCCTTGTCGCGAAAGTGCATGTACAGCGCCGTCGATGAGACCCCCACCTCATCGGCGATCCGTCGGATCGTGGCCCCCTGGTAGCCCTCGGCGATAAAGATTCGCTCCGCCGCCTGAAGGATTTCGCCGCGCCGCAGATGCCCGTCTCCCTTGGGCTTGCGGGCCGAACGCTGCGGCTTTTTCAACGTCGTTGTCACGACTCGCCATTCCCCTGCGTTTCTGTTCCCCGCGAACACTAAACGGCAATCACCCACGGGCCGCAACCCGTGAGGACGTCGCGCTGCCCGCGATGGTTGCCAGAAGGTCAATTTCCTCTTGACCGAGACCTCCCCGTGGTTGAGTGATTCGGCGGCCAGGCATCGGGGACGGAATGACCGAGGCGAAACATGAACCGCGATCCAGGCCTCGAGCCAGGCTCGACAGGGGGGCGCCACGCCGGCCAAGACCACGGCTGGCGGCCGAGGCGGATGTCGTTCGAAGGCTCGGCGCCGCACAGCCGCCCACCCCGCCGCAGTGGACGGCGTTGGCGGTAGCGCTGGGATTTCCGGCGGTCGCCCTTGTTCTCTGGCCCTCTGCGACCGGCCAGGCGCTGCATCACCTGTTCTTCCTGCTGTTCTCGGTCGCCGCCCTTTCCCGTCTCGCGGCGGCGCTCACGCCCCGGGCCCGAGAGACGCTGCTTTCGCTGCCGGACGCCGCGCTGCCGGCCTACACGGTCATCGCGCCGCTCTATCGGGAGGCCGAGATCGTCCCCCAGCTTCTGGAGGCGCTGGAGGCCATCGACTACCCGCGGCCCAGGTTTCAGGTCCTCATCGTCGTGGAGGCCGACGACGACGCCACCCGACAGGCGCTGACCGCCGTGCGCCTTCCACGCCATGTCGAGGTCCTCGTCGCGCCGCCCGGCCACCCCCGGACCAAGCCCCGCGCCTGCAATATCGCGCTGGAGCGGGCGAGCGGCGATCTGGTCACCATCTACGACGCCGAGGACCGGCCCCACCCACGGCAGCTGCGCGAAGCCGCCGCCCGCTTCGCCGCCGGCCCGCCGCGGCTGGCCTGCTTGCAGGCGCCGCTGCGGATCGAGCGCGATCATCGCTTTCTGCCGCGGCAGTTCGCCATCGAATACGCCATCCAGTTCGAGACCATCCTGCCACTGCTGGCCCGCCTGGGCCTGCCCTTCCCGCTCGGCGGCACCAGCAATCATTTCCGGATGTCGGCCCTGCGCGCCGTGGGCGGGTGGGACGCGTGGAACGTGACCGAGGACGCCGACCTCGGCTTTCGCCTCGCCGCCGAGGGCTATGACCTGGGGGTCCTGGAGCTTCCCACCGTCGAGGCCGCGCCGGATCGGCTCGCCGACTGGCTGCCGCAGCGGGCCCGGTGGGTGAAGGGCTACATGCAGACCTTCGGCGTACAGACACGGCAACCGCCGCACTGGCGGACCGGGGTCATGCTGGCGTTCGCGCTGACGCTCGGCGTGGCCATCCTGGCGGCCATGGCGCACGGTCCTCTCCTGGCCTGGTCCCTGATGTCATCGGCGGCGCATCTGGGAGGCGGCGATGGCTGGCTGGGGCCGGCGGACCTCACCCTGCTGGCCGCCGGATGGCTCTGCGCGATGGCGGCCGCCGTGGTCGGCATGCGCCGCGCCGGAGGCGAACCGAGGCTGCGGGACCTGCTGGCGATGCCGCTCTACTGGCCGCTGCTGTCGCTGGCAGCGGCCCATGCGCTCTGGCAGTTGGTCCGCTGTCCGCACCACTGGGACAAGACGCGGCATGCGGCGCGGACTGGACAGGTCGCCGCCTGAGCCGTATCGCCCGCCCATGAGCGGCCCCACCATCGCCGAGGCTCCGAGCCTGATGCGCACCACCGGCTGGGCGGACTACGCCCTGCTGGACAGCGGCGGCGGCCGCAAGCTCGAGCGCTACGGCCCATACACCGTCGTGCGACCCGAGCCGCAGTGCCTGTGGACGCCCCAACTGCCGGCGAGCGCCTGGGACAATGCCGACGCCGTGTTCGATCCCTCCGACGAGGACGAGGCCGGCCGCTGGCGCTTCAAGGGCCGGCCGGTGGAGAGCTGGGAGCTCAGCTGGCGCGAGGCCCGGTTCCACGGCCGCTTCACCAACTTCCGGCACCTGGCCTTCTTTCCGGAACAGGCCGCCAACTGGGAGTGGCTCGACGCCCGCCAGCGCGCGGCGGGCCGGCCGCTGAAGATCCTCAACCTGTTCGGCTACACCGGCGTCGCCAGCCTGGTCTGCGCCCTGGCCGGGGCGCAGGTGACCCATGTCGACGCCTCGAAGCAGTCGGTGCAGCGGGCCCGCGAGAACGCCGCCCTGTCCGGCGTCGACAACGTCCGCTGGATCGTCGAGGACGCCCGCAGGTTCGTGCAGCGCGAAGACCGCCGCGGCAGCCGCTACGACGGCATCATCCTGGACCCGCCCAAGTTCGGGCGCGGGCCGGACGGCGAGGTCTGGCGGCTGTTCGAGGACCTGCCGGAGATGGTCGGCCTCTGCGGCGGCCTGCTCAGCGACGATCCCTCGTTCCTGATCCTCAACGCCTACGCCGCCCGCATTTCCGGCGCCTCGATGGCCGGGCTGGTGGCCGAGGCCGTCCCCCGCCCCGGCCGCATCGACTGGGGCGAGCTGGCCCTGGTCGAGCAGGCCGGCGTCCGCCAGGTGGGCCTCTCCTTCTTCGCGCGGTGGTCGTCATGAGCCGGGTCATCACCTCCCACACCAATCCGCTGGTGAAGGCCGTCAAGGCGCTGCACATGCGCAAGGCCCGCGAAGAGAGCGGCCGGTTCCTGGCCGAGGGGCTGAAGATCGTCACCGAGGCGGTCGAGCTGGGCCACGCGCCGAAGATCCTGATCTACGGCAAGGAGGCCGCCGATCACCCGTTGCTCGATCAGGCGCGGGAGATCACCTACGACTCCGGCGGCCAGGTCATCGAGGTCAACCGCGAGATCCTCGAGAAGATCGCCCGCCGCGACAATCCGCAGGCGGTGCTGGCGGTGTTCGAGCAGAGCTTCACGCCGCTGGCCATGGTCGAGCCGCATACCGCCAAGGTCTGGGTGGCGCTGCAGGCCGTGCGCGATCCCGGCAACCTCGGAACCATCATCCGCACCGCCGACGCGGCCGGCTGCGGCGGGGTGATCCTGGTTGGCGACTGCTGCGATCCCTATTCGGTCGAGGCGGTGCGGGCGACCATGGGCTCGATCTTCGCCGTGCCGATCATCAAGGCGACAATCCCCGAGTTCATCGCCTGGCGCGAGCGCTGGCCCGGCTCGGTGGTCGGCACGCTGCTGAGCGCGAAGACCGATCATCGCAGCGCCGCCTATCAGGCCCCGACCCTGATCCTGATGGGCAACGAACAGGCCGGCCTGCCCGAGGAGCTGGCCGCCCTGTGCGACGTCAACGTCAAGATCCCGATGCGCGGCCGGGCCGACAGCCTGAACCTGTCGGTGGCGACGGGCATCATGATCTACGCGGCGGGGGAGTGACGGTGGCCTTCAGGTCCTTCAGCAGGATGAAAAGGTGCAGCGGGTCGGTCGGCGAAGCTAAGAACTCGAAATACTCGTAGAAGCGTCGGGCGGCGTCATCCTTGGCATGGGTGGTCAACGCCCGAATGCCCGCGATTTCCCCCGCCTGAAGCGTTCTGAGTTCGGCGTCTCTCAACAGTCCGGCGCCAATCCCCTTGCCTTGATGGCCAATGCTGACCGCCAGGCGAGCGAGCAGCATGACCGGGATGGGGTGGCGCGCCAGACCCTTGGCAAGGCGCTCAGGCGCATCGGTGTGCGCGACGCTTCCCACCGCCAGGCTGTAGAAGCCAGCAATCTCATCGCCGTCCAGCGCCAGGTAGGTTTGTGAGGAGCCGGCCTGTTGGGCCTGGAACGCAAACCGGCCGAGAAACCGGTTCAACGCTTCCTCGCCGCAATCGAAATCATCAACCCGATGATCGCGGCGAAGCTTCTCGATCCGCAGACCGGAGGTCATTCAGACTCGGATGAGTCGAAAATGCCCGGCTCATTGAGCAATCTCCGTGTGCGGGGCAGATCGCGCGTCGGCGCATCAAGCGCCGCCAGAAATTCCGCCCACTTTTCCGCATCCAGAGCGAAATGGCGTCGATCCGGCAGCGTCTCCTCCGCCCTGGCCAGCGCGCTTTCCAGCACGAACTCGCTGACCGACCGTCGGCTGGCGGTCGCGGCGGTCTGCAGAATACGCTTGGCTGCGGGTGTCAGCCGGAGATCGAGCTTTTCCGAGCGGGATGCATTGGCGGCCATGAGATTTCACTCCTTGCGGTGAAGGGATAGCATCTTTGCCAGACATTGTCATGACGCACGTCGCGAAAGCCTGCGCTTCAGTCTCGCCAATGTCTGGCCGCCCGCCGCCTGTTCGTCCTCCGGCGTGAACGCCATGATGGCGCAGTCAGAAGGACGACGCATGCCCCGCTACATCCTCAGCATCATCCAGCCCGATGGCCCGGCGCCGTCAGCCGAATTCCTCGAACCGATCATGAAGGACCTGGCCCAGGTAAACGCCGACATGACGGCGGCGGGCGTGCGGGTGATGGCTGCGGGCCTGACCCCGGCGAGCCAGGCCTTCGTCGTGCGCGGCGGTCGGGGGACGCCCGCCGTCACCGACGGTCCGTTCGCCGAGAGCAAGGAGCACATCGGCGGCTTCACCATCATCGCTGCAGCCACCCGGGACGAGGCGCGCGACTGGGCGGCCCGGCTGGCGACGGCCATCACCCTGCCGATCGAGGTGCGGGAACTGGTCGGCGAGACCGGCTAGGCGGCGGCCCAGACCCGCCGGCCTCCGACCCAGGTCTCCAGCACCCGGACGGCGCCGAGTTCCTCCGGCGGGACCGCCAGCGGATCGCGGTCGAGGATCACGAAGTCGGCCAGCTTGCCGGGCTCCAGCGAGCCGATCTCGTGCTCGGAACGGCACTGCCAGGCGGCGTCCCGGGTCAGGGCGATGATGGCCTGTTCGACCGTGACGCGCTCGGCCGGATTGAGCACCCCGCCCGGCTCCTTCCACAGCGAGCGGTTGACGGCGTTGTCGATCATCCGCATCGGACCCATCTCGGTCACCGGCTCGTCCGAGTGCATGGTCCAGCGCAGACCCGCGGCTCCGCAGGAAGCGGCGCGGCCGAGCAGGTCGGCCTTCTCCGGGCCGAAGATCTCGTCGCGGAACGCCTTGCCCCAGTAGTGGACGTGGCCGATCAGGAAGCTGGGCGTCACGCCCAGCCGCGCCATGCGGGCGATCTGCTCGTCATGCAGCACCGAGCAGTGCTCGATGCGGAAGCGGCTGTCCTTGGGCGCGCCGGCTTCCAGCGCCGCCTCGATGGCGTCCAGCGCCCGGTCGATGGCCAGGTCGCCGTTGGCGTGGATGACCATCTGCCAGCCCTCGAGCGCGCGTCGCACGGTGATCTCGCGCAGCGCCTCCGGCGTGACATAGGCCATGCCCTGTCCGCCGCCGAGATAGGGCTCGCGCTGAAGGCCCGTGCGGCCCTGGTTGGAGCCGTCGGAGACGATCTTCCAGCCGACGGCTCGAGCCATGGCGTCGCCGTCGCCGGGCTTGACGCCCATGGCGTCCCAGCCGCGTTCGCCGGCCTGGATCAGGGAATAGCGTAGCCGCGCCGTCATGTGGCCCGAGGCGGCGAAAGCGTGGAAGGCGGCCAGCTCGCCGCGGCCCTGGAAGCCGCCGGCGGCCTGGTCGCAGACGGTGGTCACCCCGACGCGGTTGGCCTTCTCGCAGACCCGGCGGCAGGCCTCCGGGATGTCGTCCGTCGCCATAGCCGCCAGGTTGTGGCCCAGCACCGAAAACATCGCCGCCTGCCCCTGCAGCACGCCGTTGGGCGCGCCGGAAGCGTCCCGCACATAGCTGGCGCCCGGCGGATCCTGGGTGGCGGCCGTGACGCCCGCGATCTCCAGCGCGCGGGTGTTGCAGTAGGCGATGTGGAGCGAGGCGTTGAACAGGAACACCGGGTTGCGCGGCGCGACCTGGTCCAGCGTATGACGGGTGATTCGGTCAGCGCCGGCCTGCAGCGACGGGTCGAACTGGCGGGCGACGATCCACGCGCCCTCGGCGGCGGCGGCGGCCATGTCGCCCAGTCGGGCGATCACCGCGTCCGCATCCTCGCAAACCATGGCGCCGACATCGGGAATGGTCCCGAACATCGCGATGGCGAAGAAGTGCATGTGCGGCTCGATGAAGCCGGGCAGCACCGTGCGGCCTTCAGCGTCGAGCAGCTCGGCGCCCTCGCCGGCGGCCTCGCGGACAGCGTCCAGCGACCCGACCGCCAGGATTCGACCGTCCCGGAAGGCCAGGGCCTGCGCGGTGCTGAAGGCCTCGTCCACGGTCAGGATGCGGGCGTTGGCGAGGATCACCGTCCCGGCGGGCGCGGGCGGCGGCGCGCCGAGCCGCTTCCAGCCGTCCGCGCGGCCGGCGGCGGCCAGATGCGGCAGCGACAGCAGTCCGAGCGTCTGCAAGGCCGGCGAGCAGCAGACGCAGCCGTGGAGGCCGGGATCCGGCGGTGACCAGGCGCGGGCCGTCAATGCGTCGGCTATGAGAGTCCTAGTCATCGGGCGCGCCCTCCCCCGGCGTCATTGGCGCGAAGCTGGCCTATCCCGCGGACCGGCGCCAGCGCCGAGGTCACTCGTTCCGGGGACCGGCGCTGGCGCTCCGCGACACCCGTCGGGTCGCCGGGAGATCGGGGGAAAGGGAGCGCTGATGACACCTGCCCTTCGGCCTTGATGGAATGGGAGCGCGAGCGGTCGCCCTGGTCAAGGACGGCCCTGCGGGCCGCCGCGCAGCGGCCGGCGTAGCCGGTCCT
>JAUSPV010000213.1 GCA_030652755.1 Caulobacter sp.
ACGGACGACGCCCGAACAGGTTGGGGAGGTGGTGCGGAGCGCTCCGGTCTTGCCCGGATGTCTGTTTGTGCAAGATGCAAGAGTGGGAAGACCGTAGACGCTCCGCGAAGGTCGTTGTCCGGAAGCTTCCGCTCGGCAGCCGTATTCGGGCTTAGCCGGAGCGCCTCCGACGGGCGGGCAAGGCAGCGGCCTCGTCCCGGACCCGGCGAGTAACCCCCTCGCCGCTGTCCCCGCTCGAACTCCATCCCCTCGCCGCAAGGTCGCTGGCCATGCGCCCTCCCCGTGCGACGGGACCTGTGAAGGATACGGGCGCTGGAGCGGAGGGGGATAAAATCATTCTATCCCCCCAATCCCGTCTCCCCGGCGAAGGCCGGGGTCCATACAGGGCAAGGGCTCGGGACGGCATTGTGGATCCCGGCCTTCGCCGGGAAGACGGGGGATAGGGCCGGGAAGACGGGGGATGGATTGGGCGCCCGTCACCCCTTCCGCGCGCATCGGCCGTGTTGCTAGGGTGCCTCCCGAAGGAGACTCGCCATGACCACCGCAACGCTCCGCACCGGCTGCGGCGGCTGGACGTTCGAGCCGTGGCGCGGGGTGTTCTATCCCGACACGCTCAAGCAGAAGGACGAGCTGGCTTTCATGAGCCGCCAGCTGCGCTCCATCGAGATCAACGGCACCTACTATTCGAGCTTCAAGCCCGACAGTTGGAAGAAGTGGCGGGACGAGACGCCGGACGGGTTCATGTTCACGGTCAAGGGCAGCCGGTTCACGACCAATCGCAAGGTTCTGGCCGAGGCCGGCGAGAGCCTGGAGAAGTTCTTCGCCCAGGGGATCAGCGAACTGGGCGACAAGCTGGGGCCGATCTTCTGGCAGTTCGCCAACACCAAGAAATTTGACCCCGACGACTTCGAGGGCTTCCTGGCCCTGCTGCCGAAGACGCTCGACGGCCGGCCACTCCGTCACGCGGTCGAGGTGCGGCACGACAGCTTCCGCACCTCCGAGTTTCCCGCCCTGCTGCGCAGGTATGGAATCGCCTGCGTCTACGCCGACCACGCCACCTATCCGGAGATCGCCGACGTCACCGCCGACTTCGTCTACGCCCGACTGCAGACCGGATCGGACGAGGTCGAGACCGCCTACGACGCCACCACATTGGCGACATGGGCCGGGCGGCTGAAGACCTGGGCGGCCGGCGGCGAGCCGGAGGACCTGCCGAAGGTCGATCCGGGGCACACGGCGGTGAAGATGCCGCGCGATGTGTTCGCCTTCATCATCCATGAGGGCAAGGTCCGCGCCCCGCATGGCGCCCGCGCGTTGCAGGCGCTGGTCGAAGACTAGGCAGACGTCGATCCGCGACAAAATAGCCTTGGCGGCCCGGCCCGCGGACGGTTCTCAACCTCCCGGCGAAGCGCTAGGGTCCCCGATATGGGGCGGGCTGGTTTTGACGATGCGACACGGGCGACCGTCTTCCGCTTCCTGCAGGAAGCGCAGGGCCTGGCGACCCTCGACGCCCTGAATGCCGAGTTCCGTACGGCGGTCGGCGCCATGGGCTTCAGCGGCGCCGTCTATATCCGCCTGTCCGCCGACGGCCGGGCGCTGCCGCCGCGGCCGGTGTTCGGCGAAGGCGCGCCGGAGGGCTGGGTCGAGCACTATTTCGCCCGCAACTACGCCCGCTATGACACCGCCATCCCGATGTCGTTCCAGTCTCGCGAGCCGTTCACCTGGTCGGACGCGGCGGGACGCGGGATGGAGAAGGAGACCGGGACCCTGTTCGGGGAGGCCTTCGAGTGGTGGGGCGGCGACGTGTTGATCTGTCCGGTGCGCGGCATCAACGGCGGCGTGTCGATCGTCGACCTGGCCATGGAAAAGGGCCGCAAGCTCGACGAGGTCGAACGGTCCACCGCCCATGCGCTGGCCAGCCTCTACGCGGTGGTCGGCGAGGGCTTCCTCGAGCGCCCCGGCGCACCGTCGGAAGAGCTGGAAAAGCCGCTGAGCTGGCGCGAGGCCGAATGCGTCTACTGGGTCTGCCTGGGCAAGTCGGACGACGAGATCGGAGCCATCCTGTCGATCTCGAAAAAGACCGCCAACCACCATGTGGAGGCCGCCAAGACCAAGCTGGGCGTGGCCAGCCGCGCCAGCCTGGCCTGGCGGGCCTTCGCGCTGGGCCTGGTGCAGCCACCGCTGTTCTGAGCCCTGCTCCCCGGCCGTCATGGTCGGACCACTCCTGAGCGCGGTCGACGCCTTGCGTCCTTCGACACGCCGCTGCGCGGCTGCTCAGGATGACGTCGTTTGAAGGCTATCCATCTACGTCATGGTGAGCAGCGCCGCAGGCGCGTGTC
>JAUSPV010000216.1 GCA_030652755.1 Caulobacter sp.
AGTTTAAGGTGTCCCAAGGGACATCTTAAACTGTCCCCTGTGCTGCGGCGCCAGACCCTACTCCGTCCAGATGTCCGTCACGCCGCCCTTGCGGTTGAGCATGTGGGTGGCGCGCTTGATGACGGCGAGCAGGCGCTCGACGCGCTGGTCCTTGTCGTAGGTGATGTTCGAGCGGGCCATGCCCTCGAGCATGAACCGGGCGAGGTCGCGGCTGGCCTGGAAGCGGGGGCCGGCGCCGGCGTGGAGCATCTTGAGGAAATGGTCGCCGATCTGGGCGCGGTCGAACTCGGCCTGGGCCGGGGCGAGCAGATCGCTGATCAGCGGGTCGGTGCGGGCCGCCGTCTCCAGCTCGGCGAAGGCCATGAACGGCTCACGGTGCAGCAGCTCCCAGTAGCTCTCGATGGCGTGCTCGGTGACGTCGCCGCCGGCCGGCAGGCTTTCGGCGGCCGCCTTGAACATCGACGAGCGCTGGGCCTGGATATGGTCGATGGTCGCCTCGAGCAGGCTCTCGCGGGTCGGGAAGTGATAGAGCATGGCCCCGCGGGTGATCCCCGCCGCCTCGGCCACCGCCGCATTGGTGGTCGCCGCATAGCCCTGGGTGGCGATGACGTGCACCGCCTCGTCCAGAATACGGGCGCGGGTGCGCCGTGACTTGGGAGTGTCGCGCGCAACTGTCGTGGTTTCGGCCATCATCACCCCATCTAGGGTCTGCGATGTTGCGCCGCAACAAGGCGGGCCCCGAGTTCACGAGACTGACATGCAATCATCATAGCCCGGGCAGGTTCGGCGCCTGCCGGGGGAGCGACGATGACGGCCAACGCCCAGGAATTGAGCGTCCGCGCGGTGTTCATCAGCGATGTGCACCTGGGCACCCGGGGCTGCCAGGCCGGGATGCTGCTGGACTTCATCCGCCATGTGGAATGCGAACATCTCTATCTGGTCGGCGACATCATCGACGGCTGGAAGCTGAAGGGCGGCTGGCACTGGCCGCAGAGCCACAACGACGTGGTCCAGAAGGTGCTGCGGATGGCCCGCAAGGGCGTGACCGTGACCTATGTGCCCGGCAACCACGACGAGCGGGCCCGCGACTTCTGCGGCGTCCACTTCGGCGGGGTCGTCGTGGTGCGTGACGCCATCCACGAAACCATCGACGGCCGGCGGTTCCTGGTTGTCCACGGCGACGAGTTCGACGGCATCGTGCAGCACGCGCGCTGGCTCGCCTTCCTCGGCGATTGGTCCTATAGAACCCTCCTGATGCTGAACACATTGGTGGCGCGAATGCGCCATCGGATGGGTTTGGGGTACTGGAGCTTTTCGGCCTATCTGAAGGTCAAGGTGAAGAACGCCCTGCATTTCATCGAGAACTTCGAGAAGGCCGTGACCGACGAAGCCCGGAGGCGGGGCGTGGACGGCGTCATCTGCGGCCACATTCACAAGGCCGAGATGCGCGACATGGACGGGATCCTCTACGTGAACGACGGGGACTGGGTCGAAAGCTGCACCGCGCTGGTCGAGCACCACGACGGCCGGCTTGAAATCATCGAGTGGGCCGGACGGCGATCCAGCTCGAATGCGCCGCGGAATCTGCCCGCGGTCCTGCCGGAGCCTGTCGCCGCCTGATGCGTATCCTTCTGGCCACCGACGCCTGGGAGCCCCAGGTCAACGGCGTCGTCCGCACGCTGACGCGCGTCGTCGACGAGATGCGACTGATGGGCCACGAGGTCGAGGTGATCAGCCCCGACCAGTTCAACACCGTGCCCCTGCCGACCTATTCGGAGATCAAGCTGGCGGTCGGCGCCTACGAGCCGGTGCAGGAGCGGTTCAAGTCCTTCGAGCCGGAGGCGATCCACATCGCCACCGAAGGCCCCGTGGGCCTGGCGGCGCGGCGCGTCTGCCTGGAGTGGAAGCTGCCGTTCACGACCAGCTACCACACGCGCTTTCCCGAGTATGTCTCGGCCCGGCTGCCGGTGCCGCTGGCGGCCGGCTACGCCTACATGAAGTGGTTCCACAAGCCGTCCGGACGGATGATGGTGGCCACCGACACCATGCGCGAGGAGCTGGAGAGCCACGGCTTCCGCAACATCTCCTCCTGGTCGCGCGGCGTGGATACCGAGCTGTTCCACCCCCGCCGGCCGGACGAGGTCGACGTCTTCGCCCACCTGCCCCGCCCCATCTTCCTGAATGTCGGCCGGGTGGCCGTCGAGAAGAACATCGAGGCCTTCGCCTGCCTCGACCTGCCCGGCACCAAGGTCGTGGTCGGCGACGGGCCGCAGAAGGCGGAGCTGGAGACGAAGTACCCGGACGTGGTCTTCACCGGCGCCAAGTTCGGCGAGGAGCTGGCCGCCCACTTCAACAGCGCCGACGTCTTCGTCTTCCCGTCGCTGACCGACACCTTCGGGCTGGTGATCCTGGAGGCCATGGCGACCGGCTCGCCGGTCGCCGGCTTCAACGCACCAGGCCCCGCCGACATCATCCCGGGGTCGGGCGCCGGCGTGCTGGCCCCCGGCCGCACCGACGGCCTGCGGGAGGCCTGCATCGCCTGCCTGGACATCGACAAGGCTGTGGTGCGCCGCTTCGCCGAGACCTTCTCCTGGCGGGCCTGCGCCGAGCAGTTCGTGAAGAACCTCGAGCCCTATCCCGAGCCCGAGAAGACGCGCTTCTGGCGACGGCTGCGCCGGCTGGCCAGGCTGCGCCGCAAATCGACGGCGGCTTGAACCGTTACAGCAGGCGGCTGCGGATCGCCTGCGACAGCAGGTCGATGCCCGACACGGCCACGACGATGACCAGAACGATGCAGCCGGTCTCGCCGTAGCGGAAGGTATTGGTCGAATCGATCAGCACCTGGCCGATGCCGCCGGCCCCGATCAGGCCCAGCACCGTGGCGGCGCGGCTGTTCGACTCGAAGCGGTACAGCGCATAGCTGGTCCACAGCGGCGCGACCTGCGGGATGACGCCCCAGATGATCTCCTGCAGGCGGCCGGCGCCGGTGGCGCGCACGCCCTCGACCGGACCCTTGTCGATGGCCTCGACGGCTTCGGAGAACAGCTTGGCCAGAACGCCGCCGGTGTTGAACATCATCGCCATGACGCCGGCGAACGGCCCAAGGCCGACGGCGGTGATGAAGATGACGGCGACCACCAGGTCGGGGATCGAGCGGATCAGGTCCAGCACCCGGCGCACCGGCTGCTGGATCCAGGCCGGCGCGATGTTGCTCGAGCCCAGCAGGCCGAGCGGCACGGCGACGATGATGGCCAGGAAGGTGCCCCACAGCGCCATCTGGATCGTCTGCCACATCTTGCCGACGTAGAGGCCCCAGTCGCGGCCGGTGAAGTCGGCCGGCGTCCACTCGCTGGACAGGAACTTGAACGGCGAGAAGAACTCGCTGATGAATCCGCCCATGCCGCTCTTGTCGCTGAACAGCATCGGGAACTTGCCGATTTCAGCCGGGCCGAAGCTGATCAGCAGCAGCAGCGCGACGCCGCCGAAGATGGCGATGTCGAACAGCCGGGCGGAAAGCGACCGGGTCGGCGGCGAGAGGGTGACGTCCGTGGCGGTCATCGCGTCGCCTGCTACTGGGCCGGAACGGCGGGCGCGGCGCCCGCCTTGGCCGCGGCGGTGACCCGCTCGGCCCGGATAGCGGCCAGGTCCTTTTCGGCGGCGGCGATCTTGGTCTGGTCGGCGCCTTCACGGGCGAGCAGAAGGGTCTCGGTCGCCTCCATCTCGCGGACCATCAGCAGATGGGTGTCGTCGGCCGGCAGGAAGCCGCCGATGCTGAGCGCCTCGAGATTGGCGCGCTGGCGCGCCGCCTCGGGGCCGTCGCCCTGGCCGTAGGTGAGGAAGAACTGACGCAGCTTCTCCTTCACCGCCGGGTCGAGGTCCTTGCGCCAGACGATGGGGTCTTCCGGCAGGGTCGGCGATTCCCAGATCACCCGGATCTTCTCGGCCTGGCCCTCGCCCCGCTGGGCGTTCAGGCGGATGGCGGTGGAGTTGTTGGTCGCCGCATCCAGGCGACCGGCGGCCACGGCGAACAGGTTGGCCTGGTGATTGGCGGTCAGAACGGTCTTGAAGCAGGTCTCGGGCTTCTTGCCGGCCGGAATGAACACATAGGTCATCGGGGCCAGGGTGCCGGAGGTCGACTTCTTGTCTCCCATCCCGAAGTTGAGCGTCCGGTCGCACTTGAACAGGTCGTCGATCGTCCTGATCTTGCTGTTCGCCGGAACGATGATCACCGAGGTGTAGCCGTCGGTGCCGGAGGGATCGAAGGTGCGGGCGAAGACTTCGCCGTTGGACCGGCGCACGGCCTCCAGCCCCGACTGGTTGGAGAACCAGCCCAGGTCGGTCTGCTTGAACCGCATCGCCTCGATCAGGGCGCTGTAGTTGCTGGAGAAGAACGGCTTCACCTTCATCCCCGTCTGCTTTTCCATGTCGGCCAGGATCGGGGTCCAGTAGGACTCCATGTTCTGGGCGTCCTCGGTCGACAGGATCGAGAAGGTGATGGTGTCCGACGCGCCTTTGGACGCGCTGTCGCCACCGCAGCCGGCGAGGGCGAGAGTCGCGACGGCGCCCAGCGCCAACAGCGAACGACGGAGAATCATTGAGGTGCTCCTTCCCAGAAGACGTCTTCGAATTCCGGGCCGTAGATGTCGATGAGACGGGTGCGGTCCAGGCCGGACGAGGGTCCGTCATAGACCTTCTTGCCGGCCTTGAGGGCGACCACCCGGTCGCAGTACCGCAGGGCGTAGTCCACCTGGTGCAGGGTGACGATGACGGTCAGGCCATCCTTCTGGTTCAGGTCACGCAGGATATCCATCACCTTGCGGGCCGACACGGGGTCGAGCGAGGCGACCGGCTCGTCGGCGAGGATGATCTTGGCCTTCTGCACCAGCGCCCGGGCGATGGCCCCGCGCTGCTGCTGGCCGCCCGAAAGCGTGTTGGCGCGCTGACCGGCGTAGTCGCTGACGCCGACGCGGTGCAGGGCCGCCATCGCCGCCTGCTGCGTCTCCTCGGGCCAGCGCCCCAGAACGCCCCGCATGAAGGGGATACGTCCAAGTGAGCCGAGCGCCACGTTGCTGAACAGGCTCAGCCGGCCGACGAGGTTGAACTGCTGGGCGATGAAGCCGATGCGGATGCGCGCGTCGCGCACCTTGTCGCCGACCTTGCCCTTGAGCTGGGTCCGGACGCCGAAGGCCTCGATCACCCCCTCGCCGTTGTCGATGGTCTGCAGCCCGTCGATCGAGCGCAGCAGCGTCGACTTGCCCGATCCCGACGGACCGATGAGCGCGACCATCTCGCCGCGGGCGACGTCGAGCGACACCCCGTCGAGCGCGCGGCGGGAGCCAAAGGTCTTGGAGACCTGGCGAATGGAGAGAACAGCGTCCGACGTCATGGCTTTTCGGGGAGAGTCCTTAACACAGATGCCCGGCTGTCATGGAAGGGGCATGCGAAAGTTTCATGACACGGGGCATTTGTCTCCCCGCCTTGCGCAAAAGGCCTTAGCGGCGTTGCGCGCTTTATACAAAAAGTCCGTGGACGGCGCGTGTGACGGCCACGACGGGGAGACCCCGCCCGCCCCCTGACGGGGCAAGGGAATTTTCCGCTTTACATGGGGGGGTCATCGACCCTAAATCGCGCGCTTCCGGCGGACCCCGTGTCCACCTACGCTGCTAACGCCGGTCTGGGTTTAACAATCAACAGGGGGTTACGTGAATTGCGCACGTACCAAACGCCCCTGGACCTGGTCCGTGAGCGGTCTCCGGAACGTCCCGTCGCCCTTGTGCGACGCGACGCCGTAGCTGTCTCGGCGCGCTGGTTCCAGACGAATTTCAAGGGCGACGTCCTCTACGCGGTGAAGGCGAACCCTTCGCCTTGGGTCATCGAGACCCTCGCGCAGAACGGCGTCTCCGGGTTTGACGTGGCCTCGCTGAACGAGGTCGAGCTGGTTGCGAAGCACGCACCGGGGGCCCGCATGGCTTTCATGCACCCGGTGAAGAGTCGCGCCGCCATCTCGGCCGCCTACTTCGACCACGGCGTGAAGACCTTCTCGTTCGATACGCACGAGGAGCTCGAGAAGATTCTCGACGCCACCGGCCAGGCCAAGGATCTCAACCTGATCGTCCGCATGGGCGTTTCGGCGGAGGGCGCGGCCTACAGCCTGTCGGGCAAGTTCGGCGTCGAGGGCCACCAGGCTCCCGAGCTGATGCTGGCCGCCCGCCGGGCGACCCAGGAGCTGATGGGCGTGTCCTTCCACGTCGGCAGCCAGTGCATGCGGCCGACCGCCTTCCAGGCGGCCATGGCCCAGACCGGCCGCGCGCTGGTCCGCGCCGGTGTGTTCGCGGACGTCATCGACGTCGGCGGCGGCTTCCCGTCGATCTACCCGGGCATGATTCCGCCGGATATGGCCGACTACATCGCGGCCATCGATCGCGGCTTCAACGAGATGCCGGTGTCGGAGACGACCGAGCTGTGGTGCGAGCCCGGCCGGGCGCTGGTCGCCGAGTCGACGTCGCTGATGACCCGCGTCGAGCTGCGCAAGGGCAATGCCCTGTACCTGAACGACGGCGCCTACGGCTCGCTGTTCGACGCCGCGCACGCCAAGTGGCCTTTCCCGGTCAAGGGGTACCGCGGCGGGGCGGACGCGTGTGAACTCGACGGCAATCTGAAGCCGTTCGAGTTCTACGGCCCGACCTGCGACTCGATCGACCACATGCCCGGTCCGTTCTGGCTGCCGGAAGACATCCGCGAGGGCGACTTCGTGGAGATCGGCATGCTGGGCGCCTATGGCGTGGCGATGCAGACCCGCTTCAACGGCTTCGGCGCCGTCGAGGAGGTCGAGGTCGGCGATGCGCCGATGGCCTCGATGTTCGGCCTCGCCCGCCGGTCGATCCCCATGCCGCGCACGGCGGAAGCCACCAATGTCGTCCGGCTGTCGCGCCCGAAGGGTAAGGCCGGCCAGAGGAAGCGGAAGAGGTAAGCCGCAACCCGCCGCTCTCCGGGCGGTTTCATCAAGACCAGCCCCAGCCCGTCGCTCCGTCCGGGCTGGGGACTTCATTCAATGGACGGGCGCTCACTGTCAGGGAAACCGAAGCGATGAACGCTCCGACCAACACCAAGGCCCAGCTGCTCGCCAACACCGTCGAGCACGTCGACATCACCAGCTTCGACGCGCGTCCGATCATCGATGCCATGCGCAAGATGAGCTTCAGCTCGCGCGACACCGCGCGCGCAGCCGACATCTTCAACATGGCCCTGGAAGACAAGGCCTGCTCGCCCTGGCTGATCCTGGCCGGTTCGACCTCGGCCGGCGGCTGCATGCACGTCTACCGCGACATGGTGAAGTTCGGCATGGTCGACGCCATCGTCGCCACGGGCGCCTCGATCGTCGACATGGATTTCTTCGAGGCCCTCGGCTTCAAGCACTACCAGGCCGCCGGCCCGGTCGACGACAACGTGCTGCGCGACAACTACATCGACCGCATCTACGACACCTACATCGACGAGGAAGAGCTCCAGGCCTGCGACCACACCATCCTGGAAATCGCCAACCGGCTGGAGCCGCGCGGCTATTCCTCGCGCGAGTTCATCTGGGAGATGGGCAAGTGGCTGTCGGAAGGTAACGCCAAGAAGGAAGGCAGCCTGATCCAGACCGCCTACGAGGAAGGCGTGCCGATCTTCTGCCCGGCGTTCGTCGACAGCTCGGCGGGCTTCGGCCTGGTCAAGCACCAGAAGGAGCGCGCCGCCGCCGGCAAGCCCTACCTGATGCTCGACGCCATCGCCGACTTCCGCGAACTGACCGACATCAAGATCGCCGCCGGCGTCACCGGCCTGTTCATGGTCGGCGGCGGGGTGCCCAAGAACTTCGCCCAGGACACCGTCGTCTGCGCCGAAATCCTCGGCGTCGAGGCCGAGATGCACCGCTACGCCGTGCAGATCACCGTCGCCGATGTCCGCGACGGCGCCTGCTCGTCCTCGACCCTCAAGGAGGCGGCGAGCTGGGGCAAGGTGCAGACCACGCACGAGCAGATGGTCTTCGCCGAAGCCACCACCGTGGTGCCGTTGATCGGCTCGGACGCCTACCACCGCGGGGCCTGGAAGAACCGGGTCAAGCCGCGCTGGCAGAAGCTGTTCGCCTGATCAGGCAGATCACGGTCTGAACGAGCCGCGCGAGGGTCAGCCCCTCGCGCGGCTTTTTCACGGGCTCAGGCCGTCCAGACCAGCCAGCCGGTATAGGCGGCGTAGCCAAGGAGCAGGATCGCGCCCTCCCGGCGGGAAACCCTGCCCCGGCTGCGCGCGAACAGGATCATCAGCGCCGTCGCCGCCACCAGCACCCAGATGTCGAGCCGCGCGATCTCGGGCGGCACGTCGATCGGTTTGATGGCGGCCGTCAGGCCGAGGATGCCGAGGATGTTGTAGAGGTTCGATCCGACGATGTTGCCCAGCGCCACGTCGCCCTGCTTGCGGATCGCCGCCACCAGGCTGGTGACCAGCTCGGGCAGCGAGGTGCCGACGGCCACGATGGTCAGGCCGACCAGGGTGTCGGAGACACCAAGGACCCTGGCCAGGATGATCGCGTCGCTCACGAGAAGGTTGGCGCCGAAGACGGTGATCCCGATTCCGGCAGCCGCCATCGGCAGGGCGAGCCAGAGGCTGGGCGCGGCGCCGGCCGCGTCGGCGGCCCCGGCCTCGATCCGCGCGCCCTCAAGATCAGGCTGGCGGCGCTCGGTCATCCAGACGATCACGATGTAGACCACCAGCGCGCCGAACGCGAACCATCCCATCTCGCGCGTGAGGTATCCCTGCAGGATCGCCCAGACGCAGGCGCCGGTGGCCAGCACCAGGGCGATGGAGTCCCGCCGGAACGCCCGCTTGTCGACCGCCAACGGCGCGATCAGCGCGGTGAGGCCGAGGATCAGCAGGACGTTGGCGATGTTGGAGCCGACGACGTTGCCGACCGCAATTCCCGGCGACCCCGCGAACGCCGCCTGCAGGCTGGTGACCAGCTCCGGCGTCGAGGTGCCGAACCCGACCATGGTCAGGCCGATCAGCAGCGGACTGACGCCCAGCCGCCGGGCCGCGCTGGCCGCGCCCCGCACCAGCAGATCACCGCCGGCGGCGAGCATGGCCAATCCCGCCGCTATTCCGAGCCAGAGTTCCATATGACGGCAGCCTCCCGCCTCGAAGGAAGCCTGCCGAATGCGGGCTTGCAACGAAAACCGGAGCGGTCATGCTGGAAAAAACAGGCGGGAGGCGCTGACAATGAACCGTATGCGGATGATCATGGTCGCCGGGGCGACGGCGCTGGTTACGGCGGGCGTCGCCTGGGCCCAGTTCCCCTTCCCCGGCTACTTCGGTGATCGGGTGATGGACACCTCCACCGTCGTCCCGCCGGCCCCGCGGCCGGGCTCGCCGCAGGCCGAGGCCGACCGCGCCATCTTCACCGCCACTCGCGCCCTCGAGGGGACGCCGCGCTGGGACATGGCGATCGGCGACCTCGATGAGCGCCGGGCGGTCTACGCCATGCGCTGCGCCATCGGCGTCGAGATCAAGGACCTGGGCGATGCGCCGAAGCTGTCGCGGGTCCTGCTGCGGGTCGCGCCGGACATCACCAAGGCCATCGACACGCCCAAGGCCTTCTACAACCGCAAGCGCCCCTACCTGGAGCAGGAGGGCGAAATCTGCACCGCGCGCAGCGAAGATCTGGCCAGGAGTCCGGACTATCCGTCCGGCCACTCCAGCTGGGGCTGGGCGGTCGGTCTGATCCTGGCCGAACTGGCGCCCGACCGGGCCGTCCCGATCCTGCAGAGGGCCCGCGCCTACGGCGAGAGCCGGGTCGTCTGCGGGGTGCATACCGCCAGCGCCGTCGCCGCGGGCCGCGACAACGGCGCGGCGGTGGTCGCGGCCATGCACGGGGTCCCGGACTTCCGGACGGACATGGAGGCGGCTCGCACCGAGCTTGCCGACCTGCGCGCCAAGGCCGGACCTCTCGAAGGCTGCGAGGCCGAGGCGGCGGTGCTGGCGAAGGCGCCCTGGTAGGCAGCGAGCCGGCGGGCGCTTGCCCTCGGGGTCCGCCGTCTCTACCTCTGGCCCATGGCCCATGTGCACGCCTGCGATCACGATCACGACCAGCCGGGGCTTTCCGGAGGGACACTGGCGGTCGCGCTGGCGGCGGCGGAGGCGCGCTGCGCGGCGGCGGGCCAGCGGCTGACCGCGCCCCGGCGCCGGGTGCTGGAACTGCTGCTCGGCGCGGGCCAGCCGGTGAAGGCCTACGATCTGATCGCCGCCTACGGCGCCGGCGGCGAGCCGGCCAAGCCGCCGACGGTCTACCGCGCGCTGGAGTTCCTCTCGCGGCACGGCTTCGCCCATCGCATCGAGAGCCTGAACGCCTACATAGCCTGCGGCGGCGGCAGCGAAGGCCACGCGGCGGCCTTCCTGATCTGCGACTGCTGCGGCCGCACCCGCGAGATCGCGCCGGTGGGCGCGGCCGAGATCGAGCGTCTGGCCGCCGAGCGCGGTTTCACCCTGACCGGCCTGACGGTCGAGGCCCACGGCCGTTGCGAGGATTGCCCCGCCTGATGTCGAGTACCGGAGTCGAGATCTGGCGCGGCGGCGTCAACACCTGGGAATGCGACGAGATGGGGCACATGAATGTGCGCTTCTACGTCACCAAGGCCGCCGAGGGGCTGGTCGGCATGGCCGCGGCGCTTGGCCTGCCCAACGCCTTCGCGGCCCATGCCGAATCGACGCTGCTGATCCGTGAGCAGCACATCCGCTTCCTGCGCGAGGCCCACGCCGGGGCGGCGCTGCACATGACCGGCGGCGTGCTGGCCTTCGGCGAGGACGAAGCCCGGCTGGTCCAGCTGCTCTGGCACAGCGAGACCGGCGCTCTTGCCGCGACCTTCCAGACCGTGGTCGCCCATGTGACGCCGCGCGACGGCCGACCGTTCCCATGGAGCGCCCGGTCTCGCGCCCTGGCCGAGGCGCTGATCGTGGAGCTGCCGGACCAGGCCGCCGCCCGCAGCGTGTCGCTGGACCCGGTGACCTCCACCGCCGGCCTCGCCCGCGCCGATGCGCTGGGCCTGGTCCGCATCGCCCAGGGCGCCGTGTCGCCGCAGGACTGCGACATCTTCGGCCGCATGCGGGCCGAGCAGTTCATCGGCCGGGTCTCCGACGGCATTCCCCGGCTGGTTCGCGGCTTCCGCGACACCGTCAGCGAGGCGGCGGCGGAGAAGCCGAAGCGGGTCGGCGGGGCCGTGCTGGAATACCGGCTGATCCATCTGGACTGGCCGCGCGCCGGCCAGCGTCTGGAGATCCGCTCCGGCCTGAAGACCGCCGACACCCGGACCAAGACCATGGTCCACTGGATGATCGATCCCGACACCGGCAAGGCCTGGGGAACGTCTGAGGCGGTGGCCATCACCTTCGACCTCGACGCCCGCAAGATCGTCCCGATCAGCGAGGCGGCGCGCGAACGGCTGATGACCCAGGCGACGCCGGGCCTGGCGCTTTAATGGGGACTGCTTTTGGTGTCCCTTGCGGACACCATTAGCTGTCCCCGAGCGTCCGGCCGATGTCGGGGACAGGAAACCATGTCCCAAGGGACACGGTATCCAGTCCCCAGGCTAACCCGCCGCCGCCAGCAGCGCCTCGCGCACCAGCTCGGGCCGTTCCATCGGCAGGAAGTGGCTGGTTCCCGGCACGGTCTCGATGGTCGCGCCGCTGGCCAGCACGGCCGCCTCGTGAGTGTCGAACTGGGCGGTGGACGCGTGTTCCGCCTTGAAGATGCGGATCGTCGCCGCGATGTCCGGGATGCCGCCGACGGCGTCAGGCGACGGCGTCGAGAAGTTCGCCGCCTCCCATTCCGGCGCGCAGGTCAGTCGCAGAGCGCCATCGCCGGCCTCCGCGAGGCCGTCGGCCAGATAATCCCTCAGCATGTCGTCGGACCAGGTCCTGAATGCGCCCCGCCCGCTGTAGGCGTCGAAGGCCGCCTCGCGGCTGGCGAAGGTCGCCCGCCTCCGGAGCGCGCCCTGGGCCAGAGGGCTGCTCCGCATGCCCTCCTCGCCCAGCAGCGCGGCGCGTTCGGGCGTGATGATCACCGGGTCGAACAGAATCAGCCGCTCGGCGGCGTCCTTGCGCTCCGCGGCAGCCAGCAGGCAGGCCGTGCCGCCCATCGAGTGGCCGGACAAGATCTTCGGCGTCTCGCCGAGCGCTTGAAGCAGCGCCAGCAGGTCGTCGCTGTAACCGCGCCAGACGTTGGAAGCGTAGGGAACCGCCGGCAGCGTGGTCCGTCCATGGCCGCGCTGGTCGACCGCCAGGATCCGGAGCCGGTCGGCCAGCGGCGCGAGAATCGACCGGTAGGTCGCCGCGTTGAAGCCGTTGGCGTGCAGGAACACGACGTCCAGCGCCCGGTCGGCGGGACCGAACTCGATGGCCGCCATCTGGCCGCCCGGGACGGCGATCATGCGGCGGCGCGCGGGCGAGACGTCTGGCAGGGCGGCGTTGGTCATCCGCCCTGCCTAGAGCCTTCCCCTCACGTGAGTCGAGAGGGCTAGATCCTGGTCAGCTCCCAGCTGCCGCTCGGCTTGCGGCAGGCGCGATAGCGTTCCCGCTCCGTGCCGTACTTCTTGGTGTAGATGGTCTGTTCGATGCGGCGGCAGTCGCCGGTGTCGCCGCCGCGCGGGCGGACCACCGACTGGGCGACGTAGCCGGTCGCGTAGCCGTTCTGGCCGACCAGCAGCCACGGCTGTCCCTGGACCTTGGCCAGCACCTGGAAGTCCTGGCCGCCGGCCAGCTTGCCGACGATGGCGCCGGAGGTCGAGGGACGGCCGCGCAGGTTCACGGTGTTGGGCGCGTACCACCAGCCGCCGCCGCCTTCCCAGGCGTTCTGCGGCGCGACGCCCCGGGCGAAGCTGACGCTCTGCAGACGATAGGGCTCGCCATAGCCTTCGCCGTAGGCGCTCCAGGGCTGGACGGTCACGTCGCCGCGCGAGCCGGTCTCCGGGTTGCGCCAGTTGGTCGCCTGGCCGGTGCGCAGCGCGTCCTCGAGAGCGGCCTCGGCCTTCTGCCGGTCATTCTCCTGGATCTTGCAGCCGATGGCCGAGCCGGCGGCGGCCCCGATGCCGGCCCCGATCACCGTGCCGAGCCCGCGCTCGTTCTTGGACACCTTGCTGCCGATCAGACCGCCGACGATGGCGCCGATGACCGCGCCGCCCTCCTGCTTGCCGCCCTGGGCGTCGCATCCGAAGATTCCCCGAGCCTGGGCGGCTCCGGGCAGGGCGACCGCGGCGGCGGCCAGGAATGCGGTGGCGGTGACGGCGAGGCGCATTGTTCTATCCTTGTGGAGTAGGGTTCAGACCGGTTCGTCCAGAATAATCCCAAGGATTGGCAAAGTACGCGGGCGCTTGCGCTCGACGCATTGACCTCACGCAATTGTGCGTCGCTGCGTGGCGACCCGGATAGTGACCGTCAATCCCTAGAGCTCGTGAACGGGGCCTTCGACATTGTCGGCGCCAAATTCGCCGCGCAGAGCCTCGACAATGGCCTCGCCTTCCAGATCGTGGGCCAGAGCCTCGGCCTCGCTGAAGGCTGGCCCGGCAAGGGAATCGTGGGGATCGACCGCATCGTGGAAGGCGTCCTCCCAAGCGGCCAGCCGTTCGGCGAGGCCTTCCGACACATGCTCGGCCGTGTCGACAGGGTGGCCGGTATCCGCGTCGAGTAGCGCGTGAAACCCGTACTGTCGGAGGAGCCTTACGCGCGTCGGTCGCGGCCGGACGAGCGGCATTCCGTCGGGCTCCTCGCCAAAGGCCGGCCGGGGTCCCGGGTTCCAGACGAGCTGACGCGCGACCCAGACGGCCATCGCCAGCGCGGCGAGCAAAAGGGCAGTTCCGCGCCACGGATCCGTCAGGACCGCGAGGCGCTCCTGAAAGTTCAGCCACAGCACCATGGCCGTCGCCACAGCCCAGATCAGGGCGGCGTTCGCCACCTGGCGCCGGCCGAGAGCCTCCGCTTCGTCCGTCGGCGGGAAACGTCTGGCGGCGAAGATCAGCCAGCCGGCCTGAAGACCGAGGTTGAGCAGGAACAGCCACGGCGCCCAGCCGCTGAGCAGGACCAGGCTCAGGCCGCTGACGCCGGTGACCACCGATGTGGCGGCCAGTATCCAGCGACGGAGGACCTCTTCGGGGTCGGGGCGGCTGAGGGTCAGCGAGGCCAGCGCCTGGTCGAGGACCGAGTCCATCGCCAGGGCCCGCAGCGTCACGATGCCGCCGAAGACGTAGAAGACGCCCACAAGCCGGGCGGTGATATCGATCGCGTCCATGCGGCCTTCCACCACGGGCCGGGACCTGTCGCACCCTCCGTTAGGGGGCCTTGGCTTTCCCCGCGTCAAAAGGCGACACTACGGAAAACGGGAGAAACACATGACCGCTCACACCGCCGTCTCGGCCGCCGACACCCAGTGGAACTGCTTCGAGGTCACCATCGAGGCGGGCGTCGCCCACATCCGCATGACGCGGCCGGAGGCGATGAACACCATGAACAAGGATTTCTGGCGCGAACTGCCGGCCATCGTCAGGGACATCGACGACAACGCCAGGGCGCGCTGCATCGTCATCTCCTCGACCGGCAAGCATTTCTGCGCCGGCATGGACCTGTCGGTGTTCGCCAATGTCGGCGACCGTGACGGCGCGCCGGTCGACCGCCATGTGGCCGGCGAGAGCTTCCGCCGCCACGTGCATCACCTGCAGGACACCTTCACCTGCCTGGATGAGGCGCGGATGCCGGTGATCGCGGCCATCCACGGCGGCTGCATCGGCGGGGCGGTGGATTTCACCAGCGCCTGCGACATCCGCTACTGCACCGAGGACGCCTTCTTCACCATCATGGAGATCAACATCGGCATGACCGCCGACGTCGGCACCTTCCCGCGGCTGTGCAAGCTGATCCCGGAGGGGTGGGTGCGCGAACTGGCCTATACCGGCCGCCGTCTTCCGGCCCAGCGGGCCAGGGAGATCGGCCTGGTCAACGAGGTGCTGCCCGACCACGAGGCCGTCGTGGCCCACGCCCTTGCCACGGCTCGCGAGATCGCCGGCAAGTCGCCGCTGGCCGTGGCCGGCAGCAAGGTCATGATCAACTACGCCCGCGACCACACCATCAAGGACGCGCTGGACTACATCGCGCTCTGGCAGGTGGGCATGTTCTCCGGCCCGCACATGGCCGAGACGTTTGTCGCCAAGCAGGAAAAGCGCGAGCCGGTGTTCCCGGACCTCCTGCCGCTCCGCCGCGGACTCTAGAACCTGATGGGTTCAGATGGAATCATCTGAACCCTGAATCAGGCTCTAGACTTTTGATTCCAGAGCACGATTCAACGGTCGGACGGTTCCGTCCGACCGCATCGTGCTCTAGCGCCAGGCCGCCGACCGGGCCTTGCGCTCGGCGGCGGCGCCGACCGGCGCGCCCAGTCCCAGCGCCGTGACGGCGGAGGCCATGACCGGCGACGGGATCGGAGCGCCGACCTCGGTCATCACCAGCCGCCAGCCTTCGCCGCTCCGGCAGGCGATGCCGGAAACACGGCTCTCGCCGGCGAAGGTCCGGCACCAGACGCCGTCCTTGCCTTGGTAGGCGCCCAGCAACCTCACGGTGGCGCCGGCCTTCTGGTCCTCGGTCAGACCCTGCTCCAGCGTCGCGGCCAGCACGCCGCGCGCCTGCAGCGTTCCGTCCAGCAGGTCATTGGTCGGGCGCGGCGCGAACATCCCGATCACGACGCCGAGCACGACGCCGGCCGCCAGGGCCGCCCACCGCGGATCAACGGCCTTACGTGCGGTCGGCGCGCTGACGGCGGCTTTCGGCGGCGGCGGCGGCGCTTCGCGCGTCCGGCGCGCATCGGCCAGCGAAACGATCGGCGCGGCGGACTTGTCGCCGACGGCCGGCCGGGCCTTGCGCCCTCCGGAGGTGATGGCGTTCTGGATCATGGCGCCAACCTCGCGATGCCGGCGCAGGCGCTCGGCGACCGACGGATCGGCGGCCACCGCCGCCTCGACCTCCGCCCTCTCCGGCGCGGACAGCTTGCCGCCGATGTAGGCGATCAGCATTTCATCCGTGACGATCATGACGGGTACTCCGGCGAGGGGCGGCGAGGCGCGCAATCTGCCCCACCGGGGCGACGGCGCAAAGCGTCCGCACGCTTCCGGGGATCAGGCTTCGAGTTCCGCGTCGCGTAGATCGGCGTCCTGGAGCTTCGCGCCCGCCAGATCGGCCTCCAGGAACCGGGCCTTCTGGGCGTGGGCGCCCCGCAGATCGGCGCCGCGCAGGATTGCCCTGGTCAGGTCCGTCCGGATGAACCGCCCCTGGGCGATCATCAGCGGTCCCAGCTTCGCATCGCGCAGGTCGGCCTTGTTCAGCTGGGCGCCGCACAGCTTGGCGCCGCGCAGATCGGCGCCCTTCAGAATCGTGCTGCGCAGGTCGGCCCCGGTGAGATCGGCGCCCTGGAGCTCGGCGTCGGTAAGATTCATGCCGAAGAACACCGAGCGCGGGGCGACCAGCCCGGTCATCCGCCGACCGCGAAGCTGCCGCAGGGACCGGAAGTCGACGCGCGATACCTTCATCACCGCGCCCTCGACCCCTTCGGACTGGCAGAAGCGCTCGTGTTCGCGCAGCAGCTCCTGGAGGGGCACGTCGTCCACGTAGATCATCGGCGGCGGGGTGGTCAGGACGTCGGTGAGATCGGCCTTGTCGAAGTTGGCGTCGCCCATGTTGACGCCGACCAGCACCGCCTGCCGCAAGGACGCGCCGGAGAGGTCGCTGCCGAACAGGTCCGCGCCGGAAAGGTCGGCCCCATCCAGCACCGCGTTGGCCAGCCTGGCCCCGGCCAGGCAGGCCCCGCTCAGGTTGGCGTCGGTGAAGTCCGCCGACAGGGCATGCGCGCCGGAAAGCTGGGCGCCGGTGAGATTGGCTCCTTCCAGCACCGCGTAGTCGAGCTCGCCGGGCTTGCGCTCGTGCTTCAGGATCCGCCAGCCGCTGCCGGCGCCCTGCATGGCGATCCGGCCCTCGCGAAGGTCGCAGCCGGCCATGTTCGCGCCGGCCAGGTTGGCTCCGCGCAGGCAGGCGCCCCGGAGGTCGGCGGCGGTCAGGTCGGCGTTGCGAAGATCGGCGTCGCGCAGGTCGCAGCCGAACAGGGTCGCCCGCTTGAGCGTCGCGCCCATCAGGCTGGCGCCATGGAACCAGGCGCCTGTGAGCTCGGCCTCGGTCAGGTCGACGCCGTCGAAGACCATGTTCGACAGATCGGCATAGGAGAGGTTGGCGCGCCGGCCGCCGTTGCGGCCGCCGAGGTAGCGCGCGTGCGCCTCCAGCACGGCCTTGACGGCGCTGAAGTCGAGGTGACGGATCAGGCTTTGCTTGGCGGCGACGGCAGGCATGGAGGCGGGTTTCCGAACCCGCGTACTTTTGCCGCACCGGCCTTAATGGAAGGTGTGAAATTCCGGAAACGGTGGCTTCAGAGCCAACCTTTCCTGCGGAACCACCAGAGCGCGACCGCCATTGTCCCGATCATCGCCAGCAGAGCGACCGCGAATCCGAACGGCTGCTCGGCGCCGGGGATGTGCGTGAAGTTCATGCCGAAGACGGAGGCGATCAGCGTCGGCGGCATCAGAACGACGGCCCAGATGGAGAACACCTTCATGATCTCGTTCTGGTCGGTGTTGATCAGGGCCGTGGCCGAGTCGAGCAGGAAGGTCAGGTTCTCGGTCAGATAGGCCGAGTGGTCGGTCAGCGACTGGATGTCGCGCTGCAACGACCGCAGCCGTTCCCGGTTGCCCTTCAGGCTGGCGATGTCGTCGGCGAGTGAAGCGAAGGACACCAGCCGGGCCAGGCTGACCAGGCTGCTGCGCGCCTTGGCGGTGATCGCCTGGCTCCGGCCCAGGCGCCGCAGGATCGGCTTGAAGGCCCCCCTGCGGTCGCGACTGAAGATTTCGCCGGAGATCCCGTCGACATCGGCCGATGCGGTCTCGAGAATGTCGGCCAGGCGGTCGACCAGCGCGTCCAGCAACCCCAGAAAGGCGCTGGTCCCGCCGGTGCAGACGTCGACGTCACGCGCGGCCTGGGCGATGTAGGCGACAAAGGCGCGCGGTTCGACATAGCGGATGGTGGCCAGACGTCCCTTGGCCAGGACGAAGGTGATCGGCGCCAACGCCGGCTCCTCGCCGTCGGCGCCGACCAGCACGAACGCCGTCATGAAGTGAGCGCCGTCTTCCTGGTAGAGGCGCGAGGAGACCTCGATCTCGGCCATCTCCTCGCGGGTCGGCAGCTGGACGCCCAGCGCCGTCTCGGCGGCCAGTTCCTCCTCGCGGGTGGGGCTGACGAGATCGACCCAGGCTGTGTCGGACGGGAGCGCCCAGGCGGGGTCGCGTTCATCCACCTCGTGGAGACTGCCGTCCCCGCTGCGAAGCACCCTCAGCATAGGCGTGCTGATCTCCCGGCCAGAACACCGGAATGGAACGGTCGGGTCCCGGCGTCAATGCGCCGGGATCAATCCTGCTGGTCGGACTGGCTCTGGCCGGTGGCGGCGGCGATCAGGGCGGCGATCCGGTCGGTAGCGTCGGCGGCCTGGTTCACGACGCCCAGCGGCGAGGGCAGCGGACCGATGCCGCCTGCGGTCTGGTTGGCGGCGGCGCGGGCCATGGTCACACCCTGGGCCGACCAGTAGCGCGGATCGGTCTGGGCAAGGCGCTGGGCCTGGGCGTTCTGGTAGATGAAGCCGTGGGTCGGATAGACCGAAGTCCCGAGGTCACGGATCGGGTCGTACCAGACCTTGACCAGCGACCAGTCGCCCAGCGGCGAAACGTCGATCACGGTGACGTCGGTCTCGATCTGGCCGCGGGCGCCGCCGATGCGGGACCAGTTGGCGTGCGTGATCTGGATGACGCGGTCGGTCACCAGCCGGCTGACGACGGCCACATGGCCCAGTTGCATCTTGCCGGTCGGCTTGAAGGTCAGGACCGCGCCTGTGCGCGGCAGACGGCCGGTCTCGTACTTGCCACCCGCCTGGCCCCACCAGGTCCGGGCGTCGCCGTAAATCTGGATGCCAGACAGCAGACGCGCGAAGGGCACGCATTGCCAATAGATATCCGCCATGGCGTTAGCCGTGGGCGTAAGGCTGATCACCGTTGCGGCGGCCAGGGAACCAAGGATGGTTCTGGTCCGTTGACGCATCAGGAGCGCTCCCCCGTGGTACTGAATGACAGGGGATACTCATCTCACACACGAATGAAAAGAGTCTTTTCACGCAATCGCCGCGGCGTGTCGCCGCGCGCGCCATGAGTCGGCCCAAAGTTTCATGCGCGCGCGGGCCGGTTTTTCGATGAGATGATACGAGACGGCGGACAGTGGAACCACGCCGACCAGGAAGATTATCCACAGCCCCAGCGGCAGCTTTTCAGTCGGTAAGTTCAAGACCTTCGCGGCGGCATTCACAAAGATGATCTTCCACGGCACGCAGATCATGTAGGTCGAATAGCTGATCTCGCCCAGATAGACGAAAGCGGGTTGCGAGGCGAAGCCCGAACCATGCTGGGCGAGGCCCGCGAGGCAGAGGATCAGCCCTCCGAAACCGAGGATGCTGACCACGTCGGGCGCCCCGGCCGCCGCCGCGATAAGCATGCCGGCGCCACAAAAAGCGGCGCCCAGCGCGGCGGCGGACAGGCTGCGTACCGCGCCGGACCGCCACAGCGCGTGCATGGCGCAGCCCAGCATGAAACAGGGCACGATTCGCAGGGCGCCCCAGTTGATCGTCGCCTGGGTCAGCGAGAAGCCGGACAGCTGCTGGAAGGCCGCGTAGAGCGCCGTGATCGCCGCCACGACGAGGCCGGTGAACAGCCACGGACGGCTCCGCAGCTTCCAGGCCGCCCAGGCGGAGACCGGGAAGGTCAGATAGGCGAACCACTCCGCCGAAATCGACCAGGACGGGTGGTTGAACGCCGCTTCCGGCGCCAGCCCCCAGGCCTGCAGAAGCAGAATGTTGGCCGGCAGCGATTCCCAGCTCAGGATGCCGGCGTCCACGGCGAACCCCGCCGCGCCCGCGCCGACGCCCAGGGCGATCATGCCCAGCAAGGTCGCCAGGTGCAGCGGATAGACCCGCGCCAGGCGGTTCCACAGGAAATCGCCATACTTGAACCGACCCTCGCCGAAGGCGCTCAGGTAGACGTGGCAGAGGATGAAGCCCGAGAGGGTGAAGAACAGCTCGACGCCCAGGTAGCCCTTTTCGACCAGGGTCGGGGTGAAGCCGACGTCCAGTTTGGGCCAGTAGTGGAAGAGGACGACCCACATCGCCGCGAAGAAGCGCAGGGCGGTGAGCGGCCTGATGTTGGCGGCGTCCTGCATGGTGATCTCCTGTTCCAGCCCGCGAATGGATTAATTCCGCAGGATGCCGGTTCAATCCGGCTCGTGACGCGCTAGATAAGCGCACCCGGGTTCACCAGACGTGAAAGGCCACGCCCCCCATGGACGCTCTTCTACAACTCTTCGCCGATCCGGCTGTCTGGGCGGCGTTGATCACCCTGGTGATCATGGAAGTGGTGCTTGGCATCGACAACCTGGTCTTCATCGCGATCCTGTCGAACAAGCTGCCGCCCGAGCAACGCCAGAAGGCGCGCAAGATCGGCATCTCGCTGGCGCTGGTCATGCGCATCGCGCTGCTGTTCTCGATCACCTGGATCATCGGCCTGACGACGCCGGTCTTCGACCTCGGCCTCACCGGCCCGGCCGGCGAACATGGCGAGCCGAGCTTCGAGACCACCTTCTCCTGGCGTGACCTTATCCTGATCGCCGGCGGCCTGTTCCTGTTGTGGAAGGCGACCAAGGAAATCCACCACAGCGTCGATCCGGCCCCGACGGGCGACGTGCTGGACACCAAGAACGTGGTCATCTCCAACTTCGGCTCGGCGATCTTCCAGATCATCCTGCTGGACCTGGTCTTCTCGGTGGACTCGATCCTGACCGCGATCGGCATGACCAACCACCTACCGGTGATGATCATCGCCGTGGTCGTGGCCGTGACCGTCATGCTGCTGGCCGCCGACCCGCTGTCCAACTTCATCAACGACAACCCGACCGTGGTCATGCTGGCCCTGGGCTTCCTGCTGATGATCGGGGCGGTGCTGATCGCCGACGGCTTCGGCGTGCATGTGCCCAAGGGCTACATCTACGCGTCCATGGCCTTCGCCGGTCTGGTGGAGGCCCTGAACATCGCCTCCCGGAATGGCGCCAGGAAGAAGGCCGCCAGGCTGGCGGACGCCGAGGCGCAGCCCGAAAGCCACTGATGCGACGGAGCGGTCCCTACAGGAAACTGTAGGGGTCGACGTCCAGGACCACCCGGATCGACCCTGGCGGCCGCGCGCGCGCGCGCCAGGCGGCGAGGAAGCCCTGCAGATCGACGGTCCGGTCGGCCCGCACGAGGAACCGCTTGCGCCGCCGCCCGCGGATCAGGGCCAGTGGGGCGTCGGCCGGTCCGAAGATGTCGACCCCGTCGGCGTTGGGCGCGACTGAGGCCAACTGGCGGACATAAGCCTCCAGCGCGACGGGATCGGGCCCGGAGACGATCACCGCCGCCAGCCGCCCGAACGGCGGCAGCACGGCCAGCTCCCGCGCCTCCATCTCCGCCTCGATGAAGGCGTCGCGGTCCTGGGCGGCGAGGGCCTCCATCACCGGATGGTCGGGCGCGTAGGTCTGCAGCAGCGCCCGGCCCGGGCGATCGCGACGGCCCGCCCGCCCGCTGGCCTGGGCCAGCAGCTGGAAGGTCCGCTCCCCGGCCCGCAGGTCGCCGCCGCGCAGCCCAAGATCCGCGTCGACGACGCCGACCAGCGTCAGGTTCGGAAAATCATGACCCTTGGCCGCCGCCTGGGTGGCCACCAGCACATCGATGTCGCCGGCCGCCATCGTGGCGATCAGGCTGCGCGCGCCGTCGGCGTCAAACACGGTGTCTGAGGAGAAGACCGCCACCCGCGCCTGCGGAAACAGCTCGCGCACCTCCTCCTCGACCCGTTCGACGCCGGGGCCGATGGAGACCAGGCTGTCTTTTGCTCCGCAGTGCGGACACTTGTCCGGGCGCGGCATCGAAAAGCCGGTCAGGTGGCAGACCAGCCGACCGGTGTAGCGATGCTCGACCAGCCAGCTGTCGGAGTCCGGCGCCTTCATCCGCTCGCCGCAGGCCCGGCAGAGCACCAGCGGCGCATAACCCCGGCGGTTCAGGAACAGCAACGTCTGCTCGCCGCGGGCGAAGGTCTGCACCATGGCCTCGACCAGCGGCGGCGACAGCCAGCGCCCGGTCTCCGGCGGCGTCTGGCGCATGTCGATCAGGTCGACGTCCGGCAGCTGGGCCGCGCCGTGGCGGGCGCCGAGCTTCAGCCAGCGGTAGCGTCCCTGGCGGGCGTTCCAGATCGTTTCCAGCGAGGGCGTGGCCGAGGCCAGGACGATGGCGCACTTCTCGATGTGGGCCCGGGCCACGGCCATGTCGCGGGCCTGGTAGATGAAGCCCTCTTCCTGCTTGAAGGACCCGTCATGCTCCTCGTCGACGACGATCAGCTTCAGGTCGCGATAGGGCAGGAACAGCGCCGAGCGGGCGCCGACGACGATGCGGGCCTTGCCGGAGGCGACACCCTCCCAGGCCCGCCGGCGCAGCGGCGGCGGGACGGCCGAGTGCCACTCCACCGGCGCGCCGCCGAAGCGGGTGGTGAAGCGGGCCAGCACGGCCTGGGTCAGGGCGATCTCGGGCAGCAGGACCAGAACCTGGCCCTCCGGGCTGGCGGCCAGCGCCGCCGCCACGGCCTCGAGATAGACCTCGGTCTTGCCCGAGCCGGTGACGCCGTCGAGCAGCGCGGCCTGGAAGCCGCCTTCGTGGACCATCTCGACCAGCACGTCAGCGGCGGCGCGCTGGCTGTCGTTCAGATCCGGGCCCGGCGAGGCCCAGTCGAGATCGTCGAAACGGGTCTCGGGCATGACCAGCTCGATCGCCAGCACGCCCTCGTCGAGCAGCCCCTTCACCACGCCGGAAGATACCCCGGCCCTGGTCGCCAATTCGGGCCCAGGCATCGCGCCTTCAGCGATGGCGTCGAGCACCTTCTGGCGCGCCGGGGTGGCGCGAGCCGGAAGCGCCCCGGTGGCGCGCAGCAGCTTTGTCGGCTTTGGCTTGGGCGCCCGCAGGCCGCGCAAGGCCATGGCCAGCGGCTGGCCCGGCGCATCGACCGAGTATTTCGCCGCCCATTCGACGAACCGCAGGGTGCTGGCCGGCATGACCGGGTCGTCGATCCGGTCCAGCACGGGCTTCAGCGGCCGGTTGCCGCCGGCGCCATCACGCACGGCGGTGACCACGCCCCGCACGGCGCGGGGGCCCAGCGGCACGGCGACATGGTCGCCGACGACCAGATCCATCCCCTCCGGCTCGGCGTAGTCGAACGCCTCCGGCAACGGCATGGGCAGAAGTACGGAAACGATGCGGGTCACAGGTAGTCCCCGGCGGCCCAAGCCGCTAAAAGACCAGCCATGCAAATCTTTCTCGACACCACCGACACCGTCGTCCTCAAGGACCTCGCCGCCACCGGCCTCGTGGACGGCGTCACGACCAACCCGACCCTGATCGCCAAGTCGGGACGGCCCATGGCAGAGGTCATCGCCGAGATTTGCGACCTCGTCGAGGGCCCCGTCAGCGCCGAGGCCGTCGCCACCGACGCCGAGGGCATGCTGGCCGAGGGCCGCAAGCTGGCCGCCATCGCGCCCAACGTGGTCGTCAAGGTGCCGCTGACCCGCGACGGCCTGATCGCCACGGCGCAGTTCGCGCGAGAGGGCATCTCGACCAACGTCACCCTCTGTTTCTCGGCCAACCAGGCCCTGCTGGCCGCCAAGGCCGGCGCCACCTACGTCTCGCCCTTCATCGGCCGGCTGGACGACCAGACCCAGGGTTCGGGCATCGAGCTGATCCACGCCATCCGGGCGGTCTACGACAATTTCGGATTCGATACCGAGATCCTCGCCGCCTCGATCCGCACCCCCGCCCATGTCACGGAATCGGCGCTGGCCGGGGCCGACTGCGCGACCATTCCGCCGGCGGTGTTCGAAGCCCTCTTCAAGCACCCGTTAACCGAGTCCGGGCTTCAACAGTTCCTGAGCGACTGGGCCAAGACCGGCCAGTCGATCCTGTAGGGCAGAATCGCCCTGCGGAACCGATCGGTTCGGGGGCGAGAATGTCTGACGCGAAGCGGAAACAATCGGCGGCCGAGGACCTGCGGCGGGTGCTGCGGGAACATCCCCATCTGATCCGCGACGACGAGGAACTGCTGGCCGACCTCGGCCTGCGCGTCGACGCCGCCAACATCGTCGACTTCGGCCCGGCCGCTCTGGCGCGGGTGCATGCCGCCCACAAGCGCGAGTCCCGGGCCCGCAAGCATCTTGAGGCCACGGCCCGCGCCAATTTCGCCGCCCAGGCCCAGACCCACGCCGCCGTCATCGACCTGCTCGAGGCGCGCAACCACTCCGATCTGGCCCGCCGCATCGACGAGGTGGCCACCCTGCGCTTCGGCCTGGTGGGCGCGACGCTGGCCATCGAGGGGCCCGAGCGGGTCCCGCCCGGCTGGCATGCGCTGGTCGAGGGCCAGACCGACCTGATCCTGGGTCCGCAGCGGCTGGCCCGCATGGGCTTCCACGCCCCGGCCCGTGGGCTGTTCGGCGCCAGGAGCGAGCAGGTCATGTCGATGGCCATGGTCCGCGTCGCGATCTGGGAGCCGGCCCGGCAGGGGGTGCTGGCCTTCGGCTCGCCGGACGAGCAGGGCTTCACCGGAGACATGGGCGCCGAGCTGGTCGCCTTCCTGGCCCGGGTGGTCGAGCGCACGGCGGAACGATGGCCGGTGCTGTAACGATCTCCCTTCCCCCTGGAGGGGGGAAGGGTCGGGG